>DASXXB010000278.1:0-73781 GCA_036503355.1 Kribbella sp.
CATCAAGAAGGACCAGTCGACGATCGACGAGTACTACGCGGACATGGACCCGAACCTGATCGAGTGGGACAAGAAGTACGCCTCCACCGACGGCAAGACGTACTACCTGCCGGGCGAGTTCAACACGATGTGCATGTGGTATTCGAAGGATCTGTTCGCGAAGGCCGGCGTACCGGAGCCGACCGCGAAATGGACGTGGGACGACTTCCGGCACGCGTGCGAGCAGATCAAGGCCAAGACCGGTGCGTTCGGGTACGCCGCGGACTCGGCGTACTTCGCGGCGATCATGCCGTGGCTGCTCACCAACGGGACCAGCAGCTTCACCGACGACTGGTCGAAGCCGACGTACAACGACCCGAAGGCGATCGAGGCGGCCGAGTTCAACCGCAAGCTCGTCGCCGACAAGTTGTCGCCACCGCCGGGCGGCACGTTCGACGCGTTCACCGCGGCCGCGCAGGGCAAGCTCGCGATGTTCGGCGGCGGGCGCTGGCCGATCATCAGCATCCGGAACCTGAAGGCCACGCAGAAGATGGGCATCGTGCCGTGGCCGGTGAAGGTGCAGCAGGGCTCGCCGGTCGGCTGGAACGGGTACCCGATCCTGAAGGCCTCGAAGAAGAAGGACGACGCCTGGACGTTCATCAAGTTCCTGATCTCGAAGGAAGGCTCGTCGACGTTCGCGCAGCTCGGCGGCACCATCGTCCCGGCCCGGAAGTCGATCGCGAACAGCCAGTCGTTCCTCACCGACGCCCCGAAGGGGACGGAGTACCTGTACCAGGCGCTCAGCTACGCGACGCCGATCCCGTCGCCGGACAAGGGTGCGTCGATCCAGAAGGCGATCGAGGACGGCTGGAAGCAGGTGCTGACCGGCAACGCCGCGCCGGCCGACGCACTCGGCAAGGCGCAGACCACGCTGGAGGGATTGGTCTGAAACCCCAACGTCGCGACTGGTTACCTGGATACGTATTCATCAGCCCGGCCGTCCTGCTCTTCATCGTCTTCGTCGCCCTGCCGCTGGTCGCCGCGTTCGGCCTGAGCCTGTTCCACTGGGACCTGCTCAGTACGCCGGAGTTCGCCGGCCTGGACAACTTCAAGCAGCTGGTCAGCGACGGTGCGACGATCCGCGCGGTCGTCAACACGTTCGTGTTCGCGCTGGCGTCGGTGGTCACGCACATCGGGCTCGGCATGCTGCTCGCGCTGGGCGTCCACCGGACGATGACCCGCGGCACGAAGTACTTCGTCCGGGCGGCGTACTTCTTCCCGTTCCTGGTGTCGTGGGCGGCGGTCGCGCTGATCTGGAAGTACGTCCTCGACCCGACGTTCGGGCTGGTCAACCACTACCTCTCGGCGACGACCAACTGGTTGGCGTCACCAACATGGGCGCTGCCGTCGTTGATCGTGGTCGACTGGTGGCACACGATCGGGTACACGTTCATCATCCTGCTGGCCGGGCTGCAGACGGTGCCGGCGCAGCTGCACGAGGCGGCCCGGGTGGACGGCGCGAACGCATGGTGGCGGTTCTGGAGCGTGACGCTGCCGGTGATGTCGCCGACGATCTTCTTCGCGACCGTGATCACGTTCATCGGTGCGTTCCAGATCTTCGATCCGATGGTGATCATGACCCAGGGCGGCCCGGACGGCGCCACCCGGAGCATCGTGCAGTACACCTACGAGAAGGGCTTCCAGTCCTTCGAGGTCGGGTACGCCGCGGCGCTGTCGCTGGTCCTGTTCGTGGTGATCATGGTCGTCACCGGGCTGCAGTTCCGGCTGAGCCGACGGTGGGTGCACCAGTGAAGGGCAAGTTGCTCGACCTGATTCTGGTGCTGGGCGGCGTGGTGATGATCGCACCGTTGGTCTGGCTGATCGTGAACGCGTTGTCGGAGCCGATCGACGCGTTCCAGCTGCCACCGCGGTGGATCCCGAAGCCGCCGACGCTGCAGAACTTCGAGCAGGTGCCGGACCTGATCCCGTTCGCGCAGATGGCGTGGAACAGTTTGCAGATCGCGGTGCTCACGACGGCGGGCGCATTGTTCACGAGTGCGCTGGCGGCGTACGCCTTCAATCGGCTGCGGTTCCCCGGGCGGGACCAGATCTTCTCGGTGCTGCTCGCGGCGCTGGTCGTCCCGGTGCAGCTGACCGTCGTACCGATCTTCATCATGATGCGCTGGCTGCATCTCGTGGACACGACCGTGGCGATCTGGCTGCCGGCGCTGGTGAACGTGTTCGGGATCTTCTTCCTGCGGCAGTACATCTCGTCGATCCCGCGCGAGCTCGACGAGGCGGCGATCATGGACGGCGCCGGGCATTTCTGGATTCTCTTCCGGGTGATCCTGCCGCTGGCGCGGCCCGGGCTGACCGCGCTCGGGATCTTCGTGTTCGAGGCGTCCTGGAACAACTTCTTCTGGCCGTACATCTTCTTGTCGTCGCCGGAGAAGATGACGCTGCCGGTCGGCCTGGTCTCGCTGCAGGGCGCGGTCGGCGGCGGTCCGGCCGTCGTACTGTTCGCCGCGATCACCCTGGTGGTGCTGCCGATTCTTGTCCTGTTCCTGATCTTCCAGCGCTCCTTCATCGCCTCCATCGCGTCGACAGGGCTCCGCGCATGACCTACCTCCCCGCAGCCTTCAAGGCGCTGTGGCACGAGCTCCCCCTCCTGGCCGCTGCCGGCGCCCTCATCTGCACCGCCTCCGGGGTGGTCTTATTCCTCAGTCCAGGGCTAAGCCCCCTGACCGTCCTGCTAGGTGCATTCGTCGTCTGTCCGGTGTGGGCGGCTGTGGTCGCGACGACGGATGCGGTTGTGCGGGAGGACCGTGGTGGTGTCTCAGAACTGATGAGGAATGTGCGGAAGCATGCTCTGGCCGGCGTGGGGGTCGGGTTGGTGCCGGGGGTTGTGGTGGCTGTGGGGTTGTTGAATTGGCAGTTGTACTCCGGGCCTGTGTTTCTGCTCCCGTTGGCTGTTAGCGGCTGTGCGAGTGTGCTGCTGCTACTCGCCTCCTGCTACGCGTTCAGCCTGCGGGTTACTTCCGGGCTGCGGGGCAAGCGCCTGTGGTTCACCGCGCTCCACCTGGTAGCTCGGGCCCCGCTGGTGCCTCTCGGCGTACTGGCGCTTGCTTTTGTCGCGCTGCTGCTCGGTACCTCGATTACCGCATCACTACTACTGCTCGCGCCCGGCCCGGTAGCACTGTTCGCCTCGGCTGGTACCTGGACTTCTTATGGGACGGAGAAACATGCACTACACCGGTGACAAGCTTCGACACTTCGCACTGCCACTGGGAGGCCTCGGCACCGGCACCGTGGCATTGGCCGGCAACGGTGCGCTCCGCCAGTGGCAGCTGCACAACCTCGGCAACCACGAGGGCCACGTGCCGAACAGCTTCTTCGCCCTGCGGCTGTCCCGCGTGGAACCGCCGCTGGACGAAGTACGCCTGCTTCAGGGACCGCCTGCTGCGCCGTCCAACACCCCGCTGGTCAGCGACGATGTGGTACCTGCCGGCGAGCAGCAGCTGCACGAGGTCATCCGGCCAATCGGTCCGACCAAGGTGACTGCTACCTATCCCCAGGCACGGGTGGAGTACGACACGGAGCTACCGATCCAGCTCAGCCTGGAGGTGTTCAACCCGCTGGTGCCGTCCGATGCCGACGCCAGCTCGCAGCCCGTCGTCGGGTTCACGTTCACGCTGCACAACCCCGGCCCCATCCCGGTCCACGGCAAGCTCGCCGGCGCGCTGCAGAACTCGGTCGGCTGGGACGGCGTCACGCCCGTCGACGGCACCTCGTGCAGCCTGTACGGCGGCAACACCAACCGCGTCCGCCAGGCCGATGGCTGGACCTCGCTGGTCTTCGAGAACGGCAGCCTACCTCTCGACCATCCCGGTGCTGGGCAAACGGTGCTTGCTGCTGACGGTGACGCAGCCGTTCACCCGCAATGGACGCGACCCGAAGAATTCGTTGCCTTTCTCAATGGTCCGACGACACCAGCGAACGGAGCGAGCGCGCCCGGCAGCACCTGGAACGGCGGGCTGGCGGTCCCGTTCCAGCTCGAGCCGGGTGCCACCAGACAGGTCCGGTTCCTGATCGCGTGGCACTTCCCGAACCGCTATGTCGACTTCAACCAGTTCGGCCCGCACCCGGAGTACGGTCACAGCCGTTTCTGGCTCGGCAACGCGTACACCCGCCGTGCGCCGGACGCCGTCGCCGCGGCCGAGCACTTCATCGCCCACTGGGATGAGCTGCAGAACCTCACCACCCGCTGGACCGAGGCCTTCGACAACAGCACGCTCCCAGGCGACGCAGGCGCACGACTCGCGGCCCTCGCAGCCGACGTACGGAGCCCAACCGTCTTCCAGACCGCCGACGGCGACGTGCTCGGTTTCGAAGGCGTACTCGGCGCGTCCACCGTCATGTGGGGCGGCCGGCACGGCGGCTCGTGTCCGCTCAACTGCACGCACGTGTGGAACTACGAGCAGACGCTGTCGCGTCTGTTCCCGTCGCTGGACCAGAACATGCGTGACACGGAGTACGACGTCATGCAGGCGCCGGAGGGGTACATCCCGCACCGGGTGCGCGCACCGCTCTACATGAAGCAGCTGTGGGACGTGGTCATCGGCGGCCCCGAGGAACCTGCGCTGGACGGCATGCTGGGCAGCGTCCTCAAGACGTACAGAGAAGTACGCCAGGGCGCCGGTCTGGACTGGCTGCGTGGCCGCTGGCCCAACGTCGTACGGCTGCTCGACCACATCCACGGCAAATGGCTGCGCGACGGCGTACTGCGCGGCATCCAGCCCAGCACGCACGACATCGACCTGTGTGGCGTGAACTCGTTCATGGGCACGCTGTGGCTCGCTGCTCTTCGTGCTGCGGAGGAGATGGCTCTGCTGCTGGGCGAGGACGGCAAGGAGTACAGAGCGCTCTTCGAGACCGGGAGCACGGCGTACGACGAGCTGCTGTTCACAGGCGAGTACTACCGGCAGATCCTGGACCCTGACGAGACCCGCGACTTCCAGTGGGGGGACGGGTGCCTGGCTGACCAGCTGATCGGGCAGTGGTGGGCGCACCAACTGGACCTCGGCCACCTGCTTCCGGAGGACCACGTGCGTACGGCGCTGCGCAACGTCGTACGGCACAACCTGCGGACCGGCTTCCGCGACTTCGTGCACCCATACCGCGTCTTCGCCGACGGCGACGACACCGGCCTCCTGATGTGTACGTGGCCGCACGGCGGACGTCCCGACGTACCCACGCGCTACTGCGACGAGGTCTGGACCGGCTCGGAGTACCAGGTCGCGGCGCACTGCCTCTACGAGGGCCTCACCGACGAGGGCATGTCCATCCTGCGGGGCCTCTGGGCCAGGTACGACGGAACTCGCCGCAACCCGTTCAACCCGATCGAATGCGGCGACCACTACATCCGCAACGCGGCGGGCTGGTCCGTCCTGGAAGCCCTGACCGGCTACCGCTACAACGCGATCACGAAGACCATCACCTTCGCTCCGCTGGACCTGGCTCGCGCGAACGACAAGTGGAGCTTCCCCTTCACCACCAACACCGGCTGGGGAACCGCCACCTATACGGCCGGCAACCTCACCCTGACCTGCGAAGCCGGCCACCTGGACCTCACAACCGTCCAGGTCAACGGCACCGCCCTGTCCGTCGACACTCTCGTCACCCCCGGAAGCCCTGTGAAACTAGCCGTTTGACGACCCGGTCACCGTGACCTCCGTGAGGTGGAAGGTGTTGTTGGCAGAGTTGCTCAACCCTTCCACCCGCACGTACCGCGCCGTCGCCTCGGTACGGAACGTGTCACCGGCGTCGACAACAGGCGCCGTACCGAACCGCCCACCGAGCCGGAACCAGTGCGTCCCGTCCAGACTGCCGAGCAGGCGGTAGTTGTAGTACCGCGTCCCGTCCACGTAGTTGCGGACGTTGACCGCCGACACCGCCGCCGCGGCGCCCAGGTCCACCTGCCACCAGGTCGGACCGAGCGGCCCACCCCAGTACGGGTTGTTGGAGCGGCTCCCGTCGTTGGCTGCCGTCGCCGGATGCCCGTCCTCCTGGCCAAGGGCACTGACCTGCTTACGCACACTCAGCACGGTGTCGCGTGAGTTGTCGCGCGGGGTGTACGGCGCGACCGCGAACCCGTGGAACGTCGCCACACCAGTCGTCCCGGTGTGCGTGTTCACAGCGCTCATGAACACTCCGACGTCCTGTACCGCGGCAGCACCGGGCACCACGGCCGAGCCGGCGACAGTCCAGTTCTGACCGTCCTCGCTACAGGCTCCGCTCAGCCGCCCGCCAGTGCGAGCGATCCGCACGTAAACCGGTGCAGTGAACCCGTCGGCGGCCGAGTAGGTGTCCAGCGTCCCGTCACCGTTGGAGTCCCAACTGAACAAGCACCCGTGGTCCGGCGTAACAGCAATGTTGGCGTACGACCCGGCAGACAGGTCGTTGCCGACCAGTAGCCCAGCTCGCGCGTACGGCGCAGTCCTGTCCTGCGACGTGACCTGGCTGGTCACTGACTGCCCCTCACCGAGAACCTGCTGCTGGTAGACGGCACCGTGCTGGTCAGTACCCTTCCACATGTCGTCACCGCCACCAGCGATCCCGACGTCGTCACCGTTCACGGCGAAGGTCGCGTCGTTGGTCGACACCGTCCGCCATGGAGCATCCACGTCACCACCGACCAGCAGCCGGGTACTCGCGGACTCAGCCGCGCCCTCTGTGCCGGACCGCCACTTCACCGAGGCTGCCAGCGTCGGCAGGTCCAGAGCGTGTGCGTCCGACGGGACAGTGACGTTATAGACCACGGTGAACGTGCCACCCGCCGGGACGTCGTCCGCCACGGACGGGCCGACCGCCTTCACGCCGTACGACGTCGGAGCGGTCAGCGTCACCTGGACGGCCCGTGCAGCGCGCAGGGTATTCGTGTTCGTGTACGTCGCTGTGACCTGCACGACCCCGCCGGGGCGGACGCCGCGTACAGACGGTACGACCCGGACGGCACCGGCCGGGATCGCCGCGATCCGCGACGCCAACTGGTACGCGTCGCCACGCGGCTTCACGGGGTACTGCGTGTCCGTGTGCGCCCAGCGCTCCGCGTAGGCCTTCCAGTCGACAGGTGCAGCCGGCTGACCGGTAGAGAGTGCAGTGTCGAGCGCTGCGAAGTACGTGCGCCAGCGGCCGGCGTAGTAGTCACCGACCAGTCCGTTCCACTCCCTGCGGGCGTAGTCCTGCAGGGTCGCTGTGGCGGTCCAGTCGGTGATCAGCGTGCGTACGTCGTACCGCAAGGCTGCTGCCTCTTCTGGACTGGCGGCCTGCGCTGTCGCGCCGGCCAGCCAGGAGCCGAGCAAGAAGTTGTCGTCGGTGCCGAGCAGATCGTCGAGCAGCTTGAGCCGCTGCAACCAGTCGGCCGTCAGCTTCCGGAACTGCGTCAGGTCGCCTGCCTGGTACGCCGCCGAGATCCGGGGCAGCAACGTGCGACTGTCGTTGGCGACCACCTGTCGCGCCACATCGACCAGGTCGTAGCGGTACGCCGTACTGCGTCTCAACGCTGCAGGCACCGCGAGCAGCTCACCGAGCGCCTGACGGAACGCTGCCGGGTCGTACGGAATCGCCGTACCGCTGACGCCCAGGCTTGGTTCGTAGTCGAACAGGCCGGTCGGGTGCTTGCTGTCCGCGGCCGCCGGCCAGTTGTAGACCGTGCTGCCGAGGATGCGCCAGGCGGCGACCGCATGCGGGTCAGCTGCCCCGTAGCGGCTGGTGGCGTAGTCGGTGAACCACTGCTGCAGGTCGACCGGCTCGCTCTGCCAGGCCAGGTCGGTGAAGAACGCGACCGCGGCCGGGTTGTTGTCGATCGCCTCCGGCATCAGGGCGATGCCGTTCAGCGCGGTACCGGGTTTGTCCAGCCAGGCATGGAACTTCTCGTTCCACGCGGACAGCGAGGCGCCGAGGTTCGAGTGGCCGCCGAAGTTCCAGATCGTGCCGAACGCGTACGGCGTACCGAGGAAGTCCTTGTCCCGGTCGGTGATGTTCGGCGCCTCCGAGATGCCGTCGACGACCAGCATCTTGGAGCGGTCGATCGACTGCAGCGTGGCCGGCAGCGGATTCTTCTGCCACCCGAGGATCGCCCAGATCGCTCCTGGATGTGCTGCTTCAAGAGCGTTCTGTACGGCGCGGGACGCGTCCGGGACGCTCACGTCGCCCGCCGTACCACCCTCGTGCAGCAGGTCCATCTTGTACATCGTGCTCGGCCCGAACAGATCGGTCTGGACGCGGTAGAACTCCGCGGCGACCTGTGCGAAGACGGGGTTGGTCGGGTCGAGCCAGTCGGGTCGAGCGAGGCCGTCCCACTTGCCCTGCGGGACCGTCTTGGCGCCCGGGTTCTTGCCGGTGAAGTCCGGCGGCACCGTGCCGAAGTAGCCGGGCAGGACCGGGGTCATACCCAGTTCGCGGAGGTGGTCGGTCATCTGGCGGCCCAGGACGGTCCGCCGGTCGATCAACTGCTGCGAGATCGGGCTGCCGAGGCAGCACTCGTTCTGCAGCAGCCACCACGCCTGGTGTGCCGGCTGCGGGATCCAGGCGCGGAGCTCGTCAGCGGAGTACCCGAACTTCTGGAAGGCCTGTTCGTAGACAGCTTCCTGACCTTCGTACACCAGCACCTGGTTGATGCCGTGCAGGGCGAGTACGTCGATGCGGCGTTGCCACTGCGACCAGCTGAGGTACGCACCGGCGTACCCCTCGTTGGTGTCGTTCAACGCGAACCGGTTGTCGACGGAGGCACGCTGCTCGACCCTCTCCGCCGGCAACGGTAGCTCCGCGGGTAGATCCAGCTGCTCACCCTCGAGCTCGATGTCGGCATGCGCCACATGCCGCAAATACCAGCCGAAACCGGCCAGCTGCACCGCGGGCGTAGTACCCGCGACCAGCACCTTCCCACCCACAGAACCAACCCGAAAGAAGTCCTTGCTACTCCCCTTGTCGAGCGTCTGCAGCACAACCTGGTCGGCATACCGAGGCCCAACCAGCCGCACCAACGCATCCCGCGCGGGCCCTCCCGCAACCGCGGGCTGCGCGGCCCCTGCAGCGGGAGCGATCGGGACCAACGCCAGCGCAGCACTCAGCGTCGTCAACAGCAAGCGGGCAGGTCGCATGGCGAGTCACCTCAGGCGGAAGGGGTAACACACAAAAGGACACATTCCGAAAGTTTCTTCCGGAAAAGCCTCACCCCTCCGCCACCAACTGTCAACCGGCCGCCACGCCGTCAGTTCCATTTCGCCGGACGGGTGTAGGTCCGGCCGCTGCCTGGATCCACAACCGTCTGCGGGAGTTGTGCGCGGGTGAGTTTGGACATTCCGATGCTGAAGGAGGCCGGCATCAGGTTGCTCAACTCGGCCGAGTATCGCTTGGGCGGAAACGCAGCAGCGAGGAACATCTGTCCGTTCAGCGACCGGGCCGTCCGGATCGCCGGCGCGAGATCGCTGTCCGCACTCAGGATCAGCGCCGAGTCGGTCGCCCGCCGTGCCGTGTCCGCGACGAGCGACGTCGCGATGTTGACGTCGGTTTCCTTCTCCTCGTACTGCGTCCAGGACGTTCCGCACGATCGGCACGTCCGAGTCTTCTTCTGATACCGCCCCTGCGTGACCTCGACCAACCCGGGATTCTGCGCCACGAGTGCATCGAGATATCGCGTCTGACGCGAAGCAGCCGGCGGATCGTCCAACACCGGCGCAGTGAAGTAGCGGACCCGGACGAGACGACTCCGGGGTCGTAGCAGCCGTGCGAGTTCGACCAGATCCAGCCAGAGCAGACGTCGCCCTGATCGTTCTTTGAGACCGTGGTACAGGTTGAATCCATCCACATACACGATCAAGCGCTCGGAGGTCGCTGCTGGTGGCATTGCAGGACCCTAGCTGTCCACAGTCGCCCGCCGCAGGTTGGACGAGGCAGCCTGTGGATGACTATCATGTGGGTACCACGCCAAGGCCTCACGGCTTTGGTCCAACGGCCCTCTTCGGGGGGCCGTTTTTGTTTGATCTGCGTGCTTGGAACGAAGAAGAGCGCCGGCCGTCCGGCAACGCCACCGGACGGGCGGCGCTCGTTCAGAGGAGTCCTAGTTCGGCGGACTCGGTGTCGGTGAAGAGGCGGGAGCGGGTCAGGAAGCGGACGCCTTCGGGGGCCTCCACGGAGAATCCGCTGCCGCGGCCCTTCACCACGTCGACGGTCAGTTGGGTGTGCTTCCAGTACTCGTACTGGTTCGCGGACATCCAGAAGCCGATCGGCGCCTCGACGCCGTCGACCACGAGATCGCCGAGATGCACGTCCGCCGACCCCGTCTTGAATTCCCCGTCCGGGTAGCACATCGGCGAGCTGCCGTCGCAGCAACCACCGGACTGGTGGAACATCAGCGGACCGTGCATCTCGGTAAGGCGGCGGAGCAACGCCGCCGCCTCGTCCGTGAGCGACACCCGTTCGGCCATCAGAAGAAGCCGAGCTTCGACGGGCTGTAGCTGACCAGCAGGTTCTTGGTCTGCTGGTAGTGGTCGAGCATCATCTTGTGGTTCTCCCGGCCGATGCCGGAGTTCTTGTACCCGCCGAACGCCGCGTGCGCCGGGTAGGCGTGGTAGTTGTTCGTCCAGACCCGCCCGGCCTGGATCTCGCGGCCGGCGCGGTACGCCGTGTTGATGTCCCGCGACCAGACACCGGCACCGAGGCCGTAGAGCGTGTCGTTGGCGATCTTCATCGCGTCGGCGTAGTCGTCGAACCTGGTGACCGAGACGACCGGGCCGAAGATCTCCTCCTGGAAGATCCGCATCTTGTTGTCGCCCTCGAAGATCGTCGGCTGGATGTAGTACCCGCCGGCCAGCGCACCGTCGAGCTCGGCGCGAGCGCCACCGGTGACGACCCGGGCGCCCTCGGCGCGACCGATCTCGATGTAGGCCAGGATCTTCTCGTACTGGTCGTTGCTCGCCTGCGCGCCCATCATCGTGTCGGTGTCGAGCGGGTTGCCGAGCTTGATCGCCTGGGTACGCCCAACAGCGTCGGCCAGGAACGAGTCGTAGATCGACGACTGGATCAGCGCCCGCGACGGGCAGGTGCACACCTCGCCCTGGTTCAGCGCGAACATCGTGAAGCCCTCGAGCGCCTTGTCGTAGAAGTCGTCCTTGGACGACGCGACGTCGGCGAAGAACACGTTCGGGCTCTTGCCGCCGAGCTCCAGTGTCACCGGGATGATGTTCTCGGACGCGTACTGCATAATCAGCCGGCCGGTCGTGGTCTCACCAGTGAACGCGACCTTGGCAACTCTGTTGCTCGAGGCAAGCGGTTTGCCGGCCTCGACACCGAACCCGTTGACGATGTTCACCACGCCCGGCGGGATCAGGTCGGCGATCAGCTCCATCAGTACGTGGATCGAGGCCGGGGTCTGCTCGGCCGGCTTCAGTACGACGGCGTTGCCGGCCGCGAGCGCGGGCGCCAGCTTCCAGACCGCCATCAGGATCGGGAAGTTCCACGGGATGATCTGCGCGACCACACCCAGCGGCTCGTGGAAGTGGTACGCGATGGTGTCGTCGTCGATCACCGACACCGAGCCTTCCTGGGCCCGCAGCGCGCCGGCGAAGTACCGGAAGTGGTCGACGGCCAGCGGCAGGTCCGCGGCCAGCGTCTCGCGGACGGCCTTGCCGTTGTCCCAGGACTCCGCGACCGCGAGCAGTTCGAGGTTCGCCTCCATCCGGTCGGCGATCTTGTTCAGGATGTTCGCCCGTTCGGCCGGCGAGGTCCGTCCCCAGGCCGGGGCCGCACCGTGCGCGGCGTCGAGTGCGGCGTCGACGTCCTCCGCCGTACCGCGGGCGATCTCGGTGAACGTCTCTCCTGTGACCGGGGTCGGGTTCTCGAAGTACCCGCCCTTGACCGGCGGGACCCACTCGCCGCCGATGTAGTGCTCGTAGCGCGATTTGTACGCGACCGGGCTGCCATCCTGCCCGGGAGCTGCGAAGATCGTCATAGGGTCCTCCCTCGGAACCAGCGTTGGACCGAATCTAGGGACCGTGACGTTGCACGAACGTTGCACCGTTGAGTGAGGTTGCATGGACGCACCGGAGCAGGCCCGCCGGTTGAGCGGGTTGTACGACGACGTGCTCGGCGGCAGCCCGGCCGCGGCCGACCCGAGGCCGCTGGTCGCCGCGTCCTGGGAGCGCTCACTGGCCGCCGCGGTCGACCCGGACCTGGACCTGCCGCCGATGATCCTCGAGCAGCAGATGGTCGAGGAACTGCGCGCCAACCACCCGCTGCGCGCCGTGCTTCCGGTACTGCGGCAGACGCTGACCACGATCGCCGACGAGGCGTCGCACATCATGATCGTCACCGACGCCCAGGGCATGATCCTGTGGCGCGAGGGCGCCGCCGACGTGAAGCGGACCGCCGACCGGATCGCTCTGTCGGAGGGTGCGGTGTGGTCCGAGGACCAGATCGGCACCAACGGCATGGGTACGGCGCTCGCGGTCGGAGGACCTGTCCAGATCCACTCCGCCGAGCACCTGGTCCGCCGGATCCACGAGTGGACGTGTGCCGCCGCGCCGGTGCACGACCCCGACACCGGGAAGCTGCTCGGCGCGGTCGACGTCTCGGGACCGTTGCGGACGGTCCATCCCGCGATGGTCGCGCTGGTCACCGCCGCGGCCCAGCTCGCCGAAGGGCAGCTGAAGGTCCGGATGGCCGCCGCCGACGAGATGCTGCGCGCCCGCAACATGCGGCACCTGATGGCGCTCGGCGATGCGCCCGGTGCGTTGCTGACCCCGACCGGTCGCGTGCTCGCGGTCCAGCCGCTCGAGTGGCTGCCCGATCGCCTCGTCGTACCAGACGGCGCGGACCGGATCGATCTCGGTGACGGCCGCGAGGGGCTCGTCGAGCGTCTGGACGAGGGTTTCCTGCTGCGCATGCCCGGTACGCCGGTACGCCGTTCGCGCCCGTCGTTGCGGTTGAGGCTGCTCGGCTCGGGTCAGCCGATCGCGGTCGTCGGCGGCCGTGAGATCGCGCTGACGTTGCGGCGTGCCGAAGTACTCGCACTGTTGTTACTGCAGCCCACCGGTCTGACTGCCGAGCAGTTGATGCTCCAGCTGTACGGCGACGAGGGCAACCCGACGACGGTCCGCGCCGAGATGCACCGCCTGCGAACCCTGCTCGGCGGCGGGGTCCTCGACACCAAGCCGTATCGCATCATCGCGGACGTCACCGGCGACGTCGCCGAAGTACAGCAGGCCCTGCGCAACGGCGACCTGGCGAAGGCCGTCGAGCTGTACGCCGGCCCGCTGCTCGCCCGCTCCGACGCCCCGGCCCTGCGCGCCGAACGCGACGAGCTCGACGCAACCATCCGCCGCGCCGTCCTCGACACCGCCGACCCCGACCTGCTTTGGCGATTCGCCCAGACCTCGACCGGCGCCGAGGACCTGGAAATCTTCGAGGCCCTCGACACCGACCTGCCCCCGGACGACCCTCGCCGCCCGGCCGTAGCAGCCCGCCTCGCCCGACTCGTCAACTGAGCGAACGTCCGCCTCTCACTCGCGGCCGACGAGAATCCACATGTAGTCGCGGTTCTTGGTCGGGAATGTCGCCGTCTTGTTGCTGAGCTCCCCGGTCTTCTTGCAGTCGCTGGTGGTGTACTTCCAGCGCACCACCTGCACCCGCCAGGACTGTTTGAGCTGCTGCAGCCGACGGACCTTGCCCTTCGGGACCTCGGCCGTGTACGACCAGCTGTCGGTGACCGATTGGGACTTGCCGACCGTCTTGGCGTACTTGCTCTGGATGTCCGCGATCACCAGCGGGATGCTCACCCCGAGGTCGCCGGACCAGGACGAGTTCGACTCCGAGGTGGCGGTCTTCTGGTAGGTGATCCGCCCCGGCCCCTCCATCCAGTCGCTGTGCAGGTTCGTCCCGACGTACACCTCGTGACCACCCCGGGTGTACCAGTAGACGGCCTTGGTGTCGCACTTCTTGGCCGCGGCCGGCGCCGCGGACGCGACGCCCGGAACCACCAGTCCGGTGGCGATCAGTACCCCAGCAGCGATTCCTCGACGACAACGCATGACTCTCCCATCGAAACCAATTGACAGCACTGCGGTCGCAGTGGTTTGAAATTTACGAATTGGTCTACGATGGCGGCAAGAAGTCTTCTGTAACGCTGTGTGTCGGTTTGATGACAGCCCAATTGGCGGCGTGACGAGCCCTACACAGACATGACTCGCGAGTAACCAACCAATAACATCGCTGGTATGCAGATCCTCGCCATCGTCGTCTCGCTCGCGGTGACGCTCGTCGCCGTCGCGCTGTTCGGCAAGACGATCGGGCACATCGTGTCCGTGATCAAGCTCGGGCAGCCGGCCGGCCGGACGAACGACCCGGGCAAACGGACCGTCACCCTGGTCAAGGAGTCCCTCGGCCACACCCGGATGCTGCAGTGGAGCCACATCGGGGTGATGCACTGGTTCGTCGCGTTCGGGTTCATCGGATTGTTCCTGACCCTGGTGACCGCGTTCGGCCAGCTGTTCGACCCGCACTGGGCGCTGCCGGTCATCGGGCACTGGTTCGTGTTCGAGTGGGTCAGCGAGGCCCTGACCTGGACCGGTCTGGTGTCGATCGTCGGGCTGATGATCTACCGGCTGATGCACCTGCCGAAGGGCGAGAACCCGCGCTCGTCCCGCTTCTACGGGTCGACGTCGTGGCAGGCGTACTACGTCGAGTACACGATCCTCGGCGTACTGCTCTGCATCCTGCTGCTCCGCGGTCTCGAGTACCAGCTGGGCGCGGTGTCCAATTCTGGGGGAGACAAGTTCCACTTCCCGATGACGTTCTTCCTCGGCACCGGCCTGTTCGGCGGGCTGAGCGAGCACGGCCTGGAGAACGCGGTCTACCTGGTCGCGATGATCAAGATCCTGATCTCGTTCGCCTGGATGATCACGATCTCGCTGAACGCCACGATGGGCGTCGCCTGGCACCGGTTCACCGCCTGGCCGAACATCTGGTTCAAGCGCCAGGCCGACGGCGGTACGGCGCTGGGTGCGCTGCAGCCGATCATGGTCAACGGCGCCCCGATCGACTTCGAGAACATCGACGAGCTCGACGAGGACGCGGCGCTCGGCGTCGGCAAGGTCGAGGACTTCACCTGGAAGGGCCTGCTCGACTTCACCACGTGCACCGAGTGCGGCCGCTGCCAGTCGCAGTGCCCGGCGTGGAACACCGACAAGCCGCTGTCGCCGAAGCTCGTGATGATGAACCTGCGCGAGCACGCGTACGCCAAGGCGCCGTACCTGCTGGCCTCCTCCGACGACGAACGCAAGTCACTGTCCCAGTTGGTGCTCGACGAGCAGGAGAAGCCGTTGGTCGGGCCCGCGGACGTCGCGGTCATCGACGAGGACGCGCTCTGGGCCTGTACGTCGTGCGGCGCGTGCGTGCAGCAGTGCCCGGTCGACATCGAGCACGTCGACGCGATCATGGACATGCGCCGGTACCAGGTGCTGATCGAGTCGTCGTTCCCGTCCGAACTCAACGGGCTGTTCAAGGGCCTGGAGAACAAGGGCAACCCGTGGAACATGAACCCGTCCGGCCGGATGGACTGGGCCAAGGACCTGCCGTTCGAGGTCAAGCAGGTCGGTGCGGACGTCGAGTCGCTGGACGAGGTCGAGTACCTGTTCTGGGTCGGCTGCGCGGGCGCGTTCGAGGACCGTGCGAAGAAGACCACGCAGGCCGTGGCCGAGTTGCTGAACATCGCCGGCGTGTCGTTCGCCGTGCTGGGTGATGGTGAAACCTGTACGGGTGACCCGGCGCGGCGGTCCGGGAACGAGTTCGTGTTCCAGCAGCTCGCGATGCAGAACGCCGAGGTCTTCAAGGAGACCAAGGTCCGCAAGGTCGTCGCCACCTGCGCGCACTGCTTCAACACGTTGAAGAACGAGTACAGCCAGCTCGGTGTGGAGCTCGACGTCATCCACCACACGCAATTGCTGAACCGGCTCGTGCGCGACGGGAAGCTGACGCCGGTCGCGCCGGCCGACAGCTCGCTCAACGGGCAGAAGATCACGTACCACGACCCGTGCTACCTCGGTCGCCACAATCAGGTGTACGACGCCCCGCGCGAACTGCTCGACATCATCCCGGGCGCGGAGTACGCCGAGATGCCGCGCAACCAGACGAAGTCGTTCTGCTGCGGCGCCGGTGGCGCGCGGATGTGGATGGAGGAAAAGCTCGGCACCCGGATCAACCTGAACCGGACCACCGAAGCCGTGGAGACCGGCGCCGACAAGATCGCCACCGGCTGCCCGTTCTGCCGGGTGATGCTGTCCGACGGCCTCACCGCCAAGCAGGCCGACGGATCGGCCCGCGAGTCGGTCGAGGTCCAGGACGTCGCGCAACTCCTCCTCACCTCGGTGAAGCGCGGTGAGAGCTGAGGGCGTCAATGGCCAGTCGCGCCGTCGATCGCCTCTCGGATGATGTCGGCGTGACCGTTGTGCCGCGCCGTCTCCTGGACCATATGGATCAGAATCGCCCGCAAGTTGGCCTCCGCCCCCGACGGCGTCGTCACCACGTCGTCGAGGTCACCGGCGGCCACGACGGCCCGCGCTCGCTCGCAGGTCCGTAGGTACTGCCCGACCAGGAGGTCGGCCGTCTCCTCGGGACCGACGAGAAAGTCGCCGCCGGTCGAGAACAGGTCCGGCTCGGGCAGTCCTGCGTAGATCTTGAGGAACCAGCCGTGCTCGGTCTCGGCCAGGTGTTTCACCAACCCCAGAAGGCTGAGTCCGGACGGCGTCATAGTCCGCCGCAACTGCTCACCCTCGAGCCCTTCCAGCTTGCGAAGCAGGGTCGCCCGGTGGAAGTCGAGCTGCTGGGTCAGGGCGTCGCGCTCGTCAGCCAGACGATCCGGCGTGGCCCGCTCCACGGGCGACGTGAATACCATGCGCCGACAATAGATCGACGTACCTGCAGGTAGTTGCAAAAGGCTTCCTCGGGGGGTGGTCCGGACCATAAGATCCAGCGTCTGCATCATCTGGGGAGGAAAACGCATCATGAAGTTCCGCGCCGCCATCGCCACCGCGGCCGCCCTACCACTAGCCCTCGGCCTGACCGCCTGCGGCGGCGAGCCCGAAGCCACGGGCTACAAGCCATCGGCCCCGTCGTTCACACCCGCCGCCCCGATCTCGTCCATCGCGCCGCAGCAGGTCGTGCCCGCCGCGCATCTGGACACGGCCAGTTTCATGCCGGCGATGAAGAAGGGGATGACCGGGAAGGACACAGCCCGGCTGACGATGCGGATGGTCGCCGGCGGTCAGACGATGACGATGAGCGGCGTGTTGTCGATGAACCCGCTCGCGGCGCAGTTGGACATGGTCGGCGCAGAGTTCGGCGGCCGGATGAAGCTGATTCTGGTCGACGACGTCGCCTACCTTTCGACCCACGACCTGCCGGCCGGCAAGTACGTCAAGATCGACGCCAACTCCGACAACCCGATGGCCAAGGAACTCGGCAGCATGCTGGAGGAGATGTCGCCGACGAAGATCTACGACGCCTTCGACGCCGGTCTGCGCACTGCGGATTACGTCAAGACCGAGACGATCGGCGGCCACAAGGTCGATCGTTACGCGGTCAGCGTCGATGTCGCGGCCGCTCTGAAGGCACAGGGGCAGAAGGTGCCGGCCGGCATGCCGAAGACCATCGTCTACACGATCTGGATGGGCTCGGCCGACCACTTGATGTACAAGGTGGTCTTCGGCCTGCAGGGCGTCTCCGCGACCATGACCACCGACGACTGGGGCAAGCCCGTCCACATCAAGGCGCCCGCTGCGAAAGACATCGTTCGCCGATAACGGCCGGAATCGGTCATCTTCTCATCTGAAGGTGTGAACTTCTCGTAATCTCTCGTTACGGATGTGATCACCTCGGGATGATCGGGTGGGTGGGTGCCGATGTTGAGTACTCGACGTAACTTCCTCACCGTCAGCGGAGCAGCGGCGGCGCTCGCGCTGAGCGGCAGCCTCCCGGAGATCCGGTCCGCGGCGGCCGGCTGGACCGGCCGTCAGGACCGGCGGGACCCGTTCACGCTCGGCGTCGCGTCCGGCGATCCCTTGCCGGACGCGGTGGTGATCTGGACCCGGCTGGCCCCCGATCCGCTCGCGCCGTTCGGCGGGATGGATCGCCGGCCGGTCGAGGTCCAGTGGCAGGTCGCGGAGGACGAGAACTTCCGCCGCGTCGTCCAGCACGGTACGACCCGCACCGGGCCGGAGACGAGTCACTCCGTGCACGTCGACGTACGCGGGCTCCGTCCTTGGCGGCACTACTGGTATCGCTTCCGCGTGAACGGTCAGCTCAGCCCGGTCGGCCGGACCAAGACCGCGCCGCCGTACGACGCGGTGGTCCCCGAGCTCTCGCTGGCGTTCGCGTCCTGCCAGGCGTGGTGGGAGGGCTGGTACACGGCGTACGCCGACATGGCGCAGCGCGACCACGACGTGGTGTTCTTCCTCGGCGACTACATCTACGAGTTCGGCATCGACCGCGGCATCCGCCCGCACTCGAACGAGCCGTACATCACCCAGCAGACCGTGACGCTGGACGAGTACCGCCAGCGCTATGCGGCGTACAAGCTCGATCCGGATCTGCAGCGAGCGCACGCGGTCGCACCGTGGGTCGTGACGCTCGACGATCACGAGGTCGTGGACAACTGGGCGGACGAAGCGCATCCGAGCGCGCCGCCGGCACAGTTCCGGGTACGCCGGGCCAACGCGTTCCGCGCGTACTGGGAACACATGCCGCTGCGGCTCGCGCAACTGCCCAAAGGCCCGGACATGCAGCTGTACCGGCGGATCCGGTACGGGCGGCTGGCCGAGTTCAGCGTGCTCGACACGCGCCAGTACCGCTCCGACCAGGCGTACGGCGACGGCACGAAGGCACCCGGCCCCGAGACGGCCGACCCGGCGCGGACGATCACCGGCGACGCGCAGGAGAAGTGGCTGCTCGACGGCTGGGCCGCGTCGCAGACCCGGTGGAACGCGCTCGCGCACCAGACCGCGATCGCCCGGCTGGACACGAAGGACGGGCCCGAGGTGCTGGTCCCGATGGACACCTGGGACGGGTACGAGGCGTCGCGAAACCGCATCCTCGGCGGCGCCGTACAGCGCAAGGTCCGCAACCTGGTGTCGATCGCCGGCGACCTGCACCGCAGCGTGGCCTCGGATCTGAAGCTGGACTTCACCGACCCGTCGTCCGCAACCGTCGGCGCCGAGTTCGTCGGTACGTCGATCACGTCCGGCATCGACGGCGAGGACCTGGACGCGGGCGGCGCGACGCTGCTGCGCGAGAACCCGCACCTCAAGTTCGGCAACTTCCAGCGCGGCTACGTCAGCTGCAACATCACACCGCAGCGGTGGATCTCCGACTACCGCGTCGTCGACAAGGTGTCCGTCCAGGGCGGCACCGTCAGCACGCGCGCCAAACTCCTCGTCGAGGACGGCCGCCCCGGCATCGCGGAGGTCCAGGAATGAAGCTCCCCCGCCAGACCGTCGTCGCGGCCGGCACTCTCGTCGCCGCCGCACTCATCGGCTCCAGTTCGATGCCTGCAGCAACTTCCTCCGACGTGGCCGTCAGCGTCGCGCCGGGACAGCTGGGCGTCGTCGGCCTCCCGTGCCTCCCAGGCACGCTCAACCTGACCATGACCAACACCGGCAAACAGGACCGGTACGCCGACCTGACGCTCGAGCCGACCGGACCGCTGCAACTGTCCCGCACGCTCTTCTCGTCGTGGCTGCCCGCAGTCGATCCGGATCAGCCGGTGACGGCGCCGGTCGAGGTCCGGGTACCGCGGGATGCGAAGCCCGGCGCGTACACGATCGGCGTCGAGGTCGACCGGACGCGGGTCGACGTACCGGTGACCGTCGAGCCGCTCCCACCGAAGAGTGCCGGCGACAACCTGGCACTCGGCGAGCAGGCGACCGCCTCGTCCACGCACGGCAACTTCACCCTCTGCGGCGCGGTCGACGGCGACAAGGACTCCGAACACTGGGACACCCTGACCGGCTGGAACGACGGCACCCGCGCCGCCTTCCCCGACACGTACGACGTCGCGCTGCCCGAGCCCGCCACGATCAACCGGGTAGAGCTCTACACCCTGGACTCCGCGAAGTACCCGGCCCGCACGAACGGCCTGCGCGACTGGGACGTCCAGGTCAAGGCGGACGGCGCCTGGCAGACGGTCGCCCAGGTCCGGGGCAACACCGTGGGACACGTCACGTCGGATTTCGCCCCGGTGCGAGCCGACGCCGTCCGTATCCTCTGCCTCGACGGCAACGACCACACGTACTCCCGGATCGTCGAACTCGAGGTCTACGGGAGCTGACCTCCGGGCTTCAGCCGAGCGCCCCGAGCACGGTCACCAGGAGAGTCACCGCGAGAATGCCCCCGAGCAGGCCGACGAACAGGCCAAGCCCCTTGCGCTTCACCTTGCTGTGGCCGATGCTCCCGGACGTGAACTGGTGGTACGGCGAGGCGTAGAACACCGGCACCGCCTGGTTCGGCTGCACTGTGCAGTCGAGCGCTGCCTGCCCGTAGGTACGCATCCACTGGGAGTGGATGTCGATGTGCAGCGGTCCGGCAGGTACCGGGATGTCGTTGCGCCCGTACTTGACCGGGACGGAGTACCCGTTCAGCTGCACCTTCGGCGGGACCAGGCTGGACGTCATCGCGCTGCCCTGGATGGTCAGGTGCAGCATCCCCATCGGACCCTGCGGCTGATACGCCTGCTGCGGCTGGAACTGGGGCTGGAACTGGGGCTGGAACTGCGGCTGCGGCGGGAACTGCGGCGGCTGCTGCTGGTAGCTCATGCCGCAGAACAATAGGCGGTTCCGGCAGGCCGAGCAGCTCCGGAGCTGAAGTTGACCGAGGCAACGGTCTCGATCAACCGTTTGATCAAGACTTTGTGCTGACCTTCGAGATGAGAAGATCGCCCCCGTGACTACCGAGAACACCACCGCCGCCATCGAGTTCGACATCGATTCCTGGGACGAGGTCGCGTACGACGAACCTTCCGAAGGACCGAAGCTGACCCGGGTAACCATCACCAAGACGTACCGCGGCGCACTCGAGGGCAAGGGCGTGACCGAAGTACTGACCGCTCAGGGCTCGGCGGGCGCCGGCTACGTGGCCTCCGAGCGGATCTCCGGCACACTCGACGGGCGGGCAGGCACGTTCGTCATCCAGCACGGCGGCCTCGCCCAAGGCACCGAACAGTCGACCTTCGGCTCGATCGTGCCAGGCTCCGGCACCGGGGCCCTGACCGGCCTGTCAGGCCACGCCACAGAGGCAAGCCAGGGCATCCTCAGCCTCACCTACCACCTGCCCCAGCACTGACAAAAGCCCCAGGCCACCGCGGTGACCTGGGGCTTTCAGCATGGAGCGGGTGACGGGAATCGAACCCGCACTGTCAGCTTGGGAAGCTGATGTTCTGCCATTGAACTACACCCGCGCGACCGGTCTCCCGGTAGCGGTGAAGAGCATAACCGATACCGGCGGTCGCGACCACGCCGGGTCCGCGCGCCGGACCGAGATCCGCCGGCCGAGGGCGGCCTGGAACGAACCCCCGGGATGATGACTGCCGAGTCAGGAGCTTGCGGCCGGAGAAAGTGGCCGAATGCATCGAAAAGAGACCTGCGGACGGTTTGCAGCGGGGCTTCTTGGGCAGTTTTTCACAAAGGGCACGCTCAGGACTGGGCAGGTTCGTCATCTTCTGGCAGATTAGAACGCGTTGCCGGGGGCAACATTTGACGCAACGTGAGGATGCGGTCCTGGACCGGGCGAGATGGTTGCGGGGCAACTGGATGAAGGGGTGAACGGTGGCAACAGACACAAGCGACGCGGTGGACAACCTGGAGAAGGAGCTCGTCACGTTGGCGCGCCGGCTGCGCGGTCTGCAGCGGACGCTGTCCGACGAGGCACACCCGGACCTGGAGCCGGCACAGTACGCGTTGCTGAACCACGTGGAAGAGCTGGCGCCGGTGCGGATGGCTGATCTGGTGGCGGCACTCGAGGTCGACAAGGGGCCGGTCAGCCGGGCCTGCGCGCGACTGGAGGAAGAGGGTCTGCTGAAGCGGGCGGCCGACAAGTCGGACGCACGCGCGACCCTGCTGACGCTGACCGCGGCAGGCAAGCGCAAGCTGGCGGCGGCCCGGAAGAAGCGCCACAAGGTGATCGAGGACCTGCTCAAGGACTGGTCGCCGACGCAGGTCAAGACCTTCGCCACCCAGGTGTCGAAGTTCAACAAGCTGGCCAACTGACAATAGTTGCCTCAGGCCCAGGTTCGGCTACGCCGGACTGGTGGTGCGGTCCGCCGGAGAGCTGAGGGCTCCGGAAACCCACCACCCACCCGGACCATTTCGGTGGTGAACCTCGGCGAGTGCCCGTTCGCCCCTCGCATGCGGGGGGCGAAGGGTGCATTTGAGGGGTGAACCTCTGAAACGGGACAGCCGGCGGCTGCGCGGAGGAGTGGTGCGCTGCTAACGTGCGACCGTGCTGCTCTCCGACCGTGACATCTTGTCCGAGCTCGACGCGAAGCGGGTCCAGCTGGATCCGTTCGATGCTGCGATGGTGCAGCCGTCGAGTGTCGACGTACGGCTGGACCGGTTCTTCCGGGTCTTCGAGAACCACCGGTATCCGCACATCGACCCGTCCGAGGAGCAGCCGGACCTGACCCGGCTGGTCGAGCCGGACGGCGAGGAGCCGTTCATCCTGCATCCCGGTGAGTTCGTCCTGGGATCGACGTACGAGCTGGTCACGCTCCCCGACGACGTCGCGGCCCGCCTCGAGGGCAAGTCCTCGCTCGGCCGGCTCGGCCTGCTCACGCACTCCACGGCCGGCTTCATCGACCCGGGCTTCTCCGGCCACGTGACGCTCGAGCTGTCGAACGTCGCCACGCTGCCGATCAAGCTCTGGCCCGGCATGAAGATCGGCCAGCTCTGCTTCTTCCGGCTGTCCTCCCCCGCGGAGAACCCGTACGGCTCGGCGAAGTACGGCTCCCGGTACCAGGGCCAGCGCGGCCCGACCCCGTCTCGCTCCTACAAGAACTTCCACCGCACCGACATCTGACCAAACGAAAAGGGCCCCAGTGATGGGGCCCTTTCGTTCAGCAGGTGTCAGGCGGTCGGCTTCAGGTAGACGGCGACCGTCTCGATCTCCAGGGAGCTGCCCGCACCGGTCGGGAGCTGCGTGTAGACGCCGCCGTACGGCGAGACCGCTTCCGGCGACACCGGAGTGCCGTTGAACTGGCTCATGTCGCTGCCGCCGGGGGTTGAACCGTCCGACGGGGTGTCGCTGTCGGACGGCGTGTCACCGGACGTCGGGGAGTCGCCGTCCGAGGGCGTGCTGCCGTCGGACGGGCTGCTTTCGCTCGGGGCCCCGGACGGAGTCGGGCTCGGCAGGTCCTGGCCGGTCTTGCCGTCGAGCAGCACCGGCTGCTTCTCGGTCTGGACATACACGACGCCGTGGTACGCCGCGGTCACGTCAGGCACGACGCGCCCGCCGGACACACTGTTCCAGCCCCAGGCCTTCTTGCCGGTGGTGTCGTCGAACCCGAGGATCTCCTTGGGCCCGGTGGGCTGGGTCTCCCGGCAGACGATCGAACTCACCTGGTCCCAGACGCACGAGTAGCCACCGGCGTCCCGGGCGGGCAGTCCGGGCGTGGACTTCACCACGGCTCCGGTCGAGAGGTCGACGGAGTACAGCGAGGAGACCTCGCTGGTCCCGTAGGCGTCCTCCTTGTACACCGTGCCGTAGAAGTAGGCGTGCTTGGCGCCGCCGGCGATTCCGGTCAGATAGACCAGCTTCAGCGGGATCTGCTTGGTGATCTTGCCACTCGCACCGTCCGCGAGCACGACCGTCCCGTCGGCCGTCGACTGGTTGTTCGAAGCCTTCGTGCCTGCGACGACTCCGCCGTGCACGGCGGCCGCGAGCACGCCCGGGATGACGGTCGCCTTCTTCGTCTTGGGGTCCGCGAACACCGTCTTGCTGCCGCTCGCGCTGACACCGATCGCGACCTGGCCGTTCTCGGGGTCGAACCGCAGGTCCTTCAGGCTCGGAGTGCCGTCCGCGGTCGGGCCGGTCCCGTCCACCGTGCTCACCGGCGTGGAGATCTCGGCGACCTTCTGCCCGGAGTCGACATCGATCCACTGGATCAGCACCAGGCCCTGCGGCTTCTGGGTGCCGTTGCCCTTGTCGGCCTCGGCGTACGCGACGATCGCGACGTCCTTGCCGTCGAGCTTGACGCCGACCGGGTCGGTCACGTCACTGACGGTCGTGGTGTCCGCCGCGGTCGACTTCAGGGTCCAGGACTTGCTCGGGTCGGCGATGTTGTTGCCGATCAGCCCGTCGTAGTGGCCGATCAGGGCCACCGGGCCGACCATGCCCACCGTGGCCTCGTCGTACAGCTCCCTGGTCCGGACCTTCTCCACCGGGAACGCCGCGGCGGCGGTGAACGCCTTGGGCGGGTCGAAGGACGGGACGGCCGGGGCGGACGGTGTGGCCGAGGTGGTGGACTTGTCGCTGTTGTTGTCGGAGCCCGAGTCGGACTTCTTGTCGCCGCCGCAGCCGGCCAGCAGGATCAGAGCGGCGGTGACAGCTGTGGTCGCCACCATCGGACGCAACATCGTTGGTTTCTCTCCCAGGTCGACCGAGAATGATCGACTGAACGCTAGCAGTGTCCGCGGGTCTGCCCGGAAGTTATCCACAGGCATTGCATCAACCTGCAACGCAGGCCCGGGACTACCGGTGGCGCGACGCCCCGAGGAGCCCGAGACGCTCCAGCAGGGCACGGAGCGCGGCGCCGCTGATCGGTACTGCGTTCTGCGGTACGGCGCTCAGCGGGCCGGCGCCGATCGGTGCGTTCACCGGACGATCGAGAGGCCGGTACCGCGGTGCCGGGGCTGCGGCTCGGTCATCGCCCGGGTCGCCGGCTCGGTCAGGCGGCGTGACGCCGGCTCCAGCTTGTCCGCCAGCCGGCGCAGTGCGCCCGCCAGCCCCTCCCGAGGGGTACGGCGGATCTTGCCCTCGTTCCGGTGCGCCCTCGCCTCGGCCGCGCGCAACTGCTCGGCGACGCGGTACCTGGCAACTTCCTGCTGTTCGGTGATCATGATGGTGCTCCCCTCGCGTGGTCCCCGTGCTGTTGGTCCCCGTGCTGTGTGGTGGTTTCAGGCAGTGCTTCGCCCAGGTCCCGCCAGGCCGGCGGGACCTCCAGGCCCTACGTCAATCCGACGAACGTGATCCCGCCGGTTCGACAGGTGCGGTGCTGATCAGACCTTGACGACGGTGATGTCGCCGGAGACGGTGCGGGCCCGCAGCATCAGGGCGGGCTCGCCCTCGGCCGGCTTCTGGCCGGGCTCCAGGTCGCACCGGATCCGTCCGGTGACGGTCTTCAGGTCCAGGTACGCCGGGAGTCCGTCCGGGACCCCGATCTGTACGTCGCCCCGGGCCGTCTCGGCCTGGACGCTCGGTCCGTCGGCGATCTCGACCTTGACGTCGCCGGAACCGGAGGTGGCGACCGAGTGGTCGCGGATCCGCTCGATGGTGATGTCCCCCGAGCCGACCTTGACCGAGGCGGGGCCGGCAGCGTCGCCGATCGTGACGTCACCCGACCCAGTGCTCAGGCCGAGCGCGTCACCGGCCTCCTCGATGTCGATCGAGCCGGACCCGGTGCTCGCCCGGACCGCGCCGGCCGCGCTCTCGACCTTGACGTCACCGCTGCCGGTGTTGATGCCGAGCTCCTTCTCGACCCGCCTCAGCCGGACGTCACCGGAGCCGGTCGCGAGCCGCGCCGAGCCGAGCGGCACCTCGGCGGTGATGTCGCCGGAGCCGGTCTTGACCCGGGCGTCGAGCACCGCGGAGGTCGCGATCCGCACCTGGATCTCCGGCCCGCGCCGCATGTTCCGCGGGGCCTCGACGATCAGCTCACCGTCCGCGATCTCGACGATCACGTCCTCCTCGGACCCGCTGTCGACATCGATGGCAACGGCGGTGCCCTCGCCGTCGGAATTGGCGGCGATCTCGACCAGGCCGGAGCCGATGTCGATCCGGATCCGATCGATCCGGTCGCTCTCGTCGTCGACGATCTGCTGGCTGAAGCCGCCCATCATTCCGCCCATCCCGTCAGTCGCTGGCCCGGGCCACGTCCGCCCCGGTTCCGGTCCTTGTCTTCCCGCCGCCGTTCCTTGTCCTCGCGCCGGCGCTCACGGTCGTCCCGGCGGCGGTCCCGCTCGAACCGGCCACGGTCCGGGCCGAACACGCCCTCCTCACCGAAGGGCCCGTTCGGACCGAACACGCCGTTCGGGCCGAAGACCCCGTCGGGGCCGAGCGGTCCGTTCGGACCCAGGGGGCCCTCGGGGCCGAACACCGGTCCGCGCGGCGGGCGCGGCGGCCGGGGCGGACGCGGACCGCGGCGGCCGGCGCTGAGCTCGGTCATCACGGTGCGCATCAGCCACGCGTTCGACGAGATGCCCTCGGCGTTGGCGGCTTCGTCCACCTTGTTCTTGATCGACATCGGCAGCCGCAGCGTGATCCGGGCGGTCGGCTCGTCGGCCTCCGGCACGAACTGCTGGTCGGCCTCGGCGTCCGCCTCGTCGTCGATGTCGTCGGTCTCGTCCGGACCGGTCAGCTGGCTGGGCGCCGGCGTGACCACGAACTCCGGGTGGCCGCCGGCCATCCGGAGCTCGACCGAACCCGGGGACAGCTCACGGCTGATCTCCCCGGCGGCGTCGGACAGGGCTGAGATGAGGGCCAGGCGGCCCGCGTCATCCAGCGTGGCCCCGAGGCGCTGGGCCACGGAGCGGGTTTGCTCATCGGCCAGGGCGGTCGCGTTCTCGACGCTCCGCCGCACCGACTCGAGGTAGTGGTCAAGTTCCATGACAGCAAGCATGACGTCATCGTGACGTCACTGTCAACCCCTTCTGATGTCAGCGTGGCGGCAAAGGCAGAATGGCGTGCAGTCACCGACAGGAGGCCCCATGTCCAGAGGAGTACTGATCACCGGCGCGTCCCGGGGTGTCGGCGCGGCCGCCGCGCGGGCGTTCGCGGAGGCCGGCGACCGGGTGGTGCTGCACTGCCGGGGTGCGGTCGACCGCGCCGAGGAGATCCGTTCCGCGCTCCCCGGCGAGGGGCACGCGGTGATCGCCGCGGATCTCGGCGATCCGGCCGAAATCCCTTCCCTGGTTGAGAAATCGGCCGCCGCCCTCGGTCGCATCGACGTACTGGTGAACAACGCCGCGATGTTCGTCGACGAGCCGGTCGCGGGCTCGCGGCGGGTCGGTCACCCGCTGGCCGAGACGTCGTACGACGAGTGGGTCGCGACGTGGCGCCGTACGCTGGCCGTCAATCTCGAAGGCGCCGCGCACGTGACCTGGTGCGTTGCCCGGCAGATGCTCGACGCCGACCCCGCAGACGGCGTACGGCGGGGCGCGATCGTGAACGTCGGCTCGCGGGGCGCCTACCGCGGCGAGCCCGACGTGCCGGCGTACGGCGCGTCGAAGGCGGGACTGCACTCGTTCGGGCAGTCGCTGGCGGTGTCGCTGGCACCACATGACATCACCGTGACGTCAATCGCGCCCGGATTCATCGCCACCGACATGACCGAGTCGTTCCTCGCGGGCCCGGACGGCGACGCGATCCGCGCGCAGAGCCCGTTCGGCCGGGTCGCGACCGCCGAAGAGGTCGGCAACGCGATCTACTGGCTCGCCTCATCCCAGGCGAACTGGGCGAGCGGCGCGGTCCTCGACTTCAACGGAGCGTCGTACCTGCACTGAGTGCACGACGACGGCGGCGACCGTCCAGACCGCGGCGAGCACCGCCATCGGGAAGAGGTCGCCGCCCTCCTCGTCGAACACCAGGATCAGCGCGAGATTGACCGCCGCGTGCCCCGCCGTCGCGATCACCAGATTCGTACGGCGGGCACCCTGGAGCACCGCGCCCATCACCACCGACAACGCGGTCGCCATCACGACGAACAGGCCCATGTACACGACACCGTTGGCGAACCCACCGACATGCCACAGGCCCCACAGCACGCCGACGATCAGCGAGGACCCCAGCACCGGGAACCGCGTCTGCAGGTAGGGCTGCAGGTATGCGCGCCAGCCGAGCTCCTCGCCCGCCGCACCGACGACCATCGTGATCACCAGCGCCCAGAACGGGAACGGCAGGCTCTCCGCCCGCCACGACCGCCCCGCGATCACATGCACCAGCACAGACACCAGCATCGCCGCGACAACGATGCCGACCACCAGTGCGCTCCGCCCGGCCGCCACCTTCACCGGCGTAAGCCGCGCGTCGACCCGAGTGGTACGGCGGAACGCGAGGAACATCACGCCCACGCCGAGCGCCGGCGCGAACTGCACGAGCTGGATCAGGTCCGGGCTCGGGCCGGTCGCCGACTGCAGCGCGTTCAGGATCCCACTGAAGACCATCGTGGCCAGGTAGAAGACCACCACTCGCAAGAACACCGTCACTCCTGGATGAGATGGGGCGCGATCAGCAGGTCGAGCTGCTCGGTCAGGAACTCGGTCAGCGAGCCCCAGCCGTTCACCGCCCAGACCTGGAGCGCGCCGTTGAAACAGACGAGGGTGTGCCGCGCCAGCGCCGGTACGTCGGTGTCCGCGCGCAACTCGCCCGCGGCCACTGCCGCCCGGTAGAACCGGTCGCAGCTGTCGACGATCGCGGCGGAGTGGGCCAGCGCGTGCTGCCGGAACTCCGGATCCGCGACGTCGAGCTGGACGAACCCGAGACCGTTGCCGAGCTGCTCGCGGCGCTCGATGTGCGCGACCGCCGACAGCGCGAAGTCCCGGAGGGTGGCCAGCGGCGACGTGTTCCGGCCGGCCACCTCCGCGGCCAGGCGCTCGACCATCAGCGGCGACCGGGCGGCGGACGCGAGCAGCAGTCCGCGCTTCGAACCGAACCGCTGCATCAGGGTCGGCGCCGCCAGCCCGACGCGAGATCCGACCGCCGCCAGCGTCAGCTTCAGCGGCCCCAACTCGGCGAGCACCTCGCGGGTCGCGTCGAGGATCACGTCGTCACTGACCAGCCGCGGCCGGGCCATCTCGGCTCCCCCCATTTGTGAATGGCCATTCGCTAATACATGAAATCGTAACAGATCCCTGTGGGATCAGTTATTCAGTGACAGCAGGTGAGCATCCGGATACCTGGAGAGGGGTCCGGGCCGCGATCCCGCCGTCCGGTGCACCCGTCCGTCGCCGGACACGTCGTACCAACGGGAGCCTCTTCATGCGTTTCGCCCGCATCACCCTGGGCCTGTTGCTGGCGCTGGCCGGCCTGGTGGCCACCGTCGCCGGAGCCGTCGCGGCCTTTTGGCTCGTCGGGCCGGACAACACGATCTCGACGCCCGACCGCAAGCTGGCCAGTACGGGCCTCGCGGTCGTCAGCGCGCCGTCGCTGCTGGACCGGCACGGACCGACGCTGCACGTGAGCGTCTCCGGCGACAAGCCGCTGTTCGTCGGCGTCGCCCAGGACCTGGACGTCCGCGACTACCTGTCCGGCGTCGCGCACACCCAGGTGGTCGGGTTCGACCCGCCGGCCACGTTCGGCACGCAGGACCTCCGGGGCCGCACCACCAAGCTGACGCCGCCCGGCGAGCTGGACTGGTGGGTCGCGCAGTCCGCAACCGGCGCGCAGTCGCTCAGCTGGCCGATCCAGGACGGCCGGTACGACGTCGTGGTGATGAACGCGGACGGGTCGCCGGCGGTCGGCGCGCAGGTCACGTTCGGGATCCAGGTGCACCGCCTGTTCGGGATCTGTCTGCTGGTGCTCGGCGCGGGGGTTGTCGTGCTGGCGCTCGGGACGATGCTGATGCTGCGCCGCCGCCGGGTGCTGGACGAGGTCACCGACACCACGGAGATCCCGGTCATCAGCACCCGCATCCCGGTTCTGGTGTCGACCGCTCCGGTGGAGCGCGACGAGGAGGAGCTCGCCCCGGCGTACCGGGTCTCGCCGTTCGCTCCGGAGCGGGTCAGCCCGTTCGCGCCTGACCGCGTGAGCCCGTTCGCGCCGCTGGCAGACCGCGAGCCCGCAGCCGAGAACCCGGTCGAGCCGACCCCCATCGAACCGGCCGCCGAGACCGAGCCGGCGCCCGTCCAGCCGACGACCACGCCGGCACCTGCACGCCCCACGCCTGTGCGGCCCACGCCCGTTGCGGTTCCGGCGGCGCCGATGTTCATGTCGCCGGCCGCGGTCGCGCGCGCCAAGTCGCCGGTCCTGATCGGCGCCGGCGCCCCCCAGCGGTACGACGAGCCCGAGCAGCCGGCGTACGACGAGCCGACGGCCACCGCCCCGGAGACCCTGCCGCTCGCCGAGTCGCCGGAGTTCGTGAAGAGCGACGAAGCGGTACGCCGGACAGCGGCGCTCCTGGCCAGCGGCGCACTGTTGCTGACAGCAACGAGCTGCGGGCTGATGCCGCCGAAGAACAGCCTGACCGCGCCGGACAGCCGCCCGGCCGTCACGCTCGCCGACGCACAGGCCGTCGTCCAGCACTACAACCAGGTCAACAACCAGGCGAACCAGACCCGCGACGCCAAGCTCGCCGGCACGATCGAGGGTGTCCCGACGCTCACCCAGACCCAGGCGGGCTTCGTGATCGGCCGGAAGCTCGACGCGGCCGGCAAGGAGGTGTCGAAGCCGTTCAGCTACACCAACCCGGAGATCGGTGCGCCGCAGTTCACGGCGTACCCGATGAGGTTCGTGGTCAGCTCGGGCGTCTCGGACGACCCGGGAAGCCGTCAGCTCGGCGTCTGGCAGCGGGAGAGTGCGAGCAGCCCGTGGCTGCTGACCCACTCGGTGTACCCGACGAAGTCGGTCGAGATGCCGTCCGTCGACGGCCTGCGCACCCCGGACGCCGCAGACCTGGACAACCTCCGGGCGCAACCGGCAGCGGTGGCGAAGGACCTCGCGGCGTACCTCACCGGTGGCGCGAAGGCCCCGCAGGCGAGCGCCTTCACACCGTCGCCCGGGCTGTCCAAGCTGCTCGAGCTGCGCGCCAAGTCGAAGGTCGCGGACACCGCCGAGCCGTACATCGCGAGCGTCACCGACACCTTCCAGCCGTCCGGCACGCCGCTCGCGTTCACCACGCAGTCAGGGGCGGCGCTGGTCTTCCTGACGCTGACCGAGCAGTACCTGCAGCGCGTCGAGCCGGGCTCGAACGCGTACTGGACCAGCGGTGAGGCGACCGCGTTCAGCAGCATGGTCAAGTACACCCAGAGCCTGCACCAGGACTACCTGCACCAGGTCGCCGTGGTGATCCCGACGAAGGAGTCCGGCAAGGCCGTCCAGGTGCTGGCGATCGACCCGCAACTCGTGGGCGCCGGCGGCGCCTAGAGAAGTCGGCGGCAAACGCTTGTCGAAGGATAGTTTCGACTGATTGACTCCCGGGGTCAGGTTTTCCCATCCGCCCGGGAGTACCAGTGGAGCTCACCCGTCGCCGCCTGCTGTCCTTCGTACCCGCCACCGCCCTGCTGACCGCGGTGAATCCTGTCCGCGCCGTGGGGAGCGCTGCGACCGCCGAACCCGGACAACTCCTGGCCAACGCGATCGCGATCTACGCCGGTACGGCGGAATCGAACGCCCGACCCGAAGTCGCCGCGAAGATCGCCGCGATCGACAAGACCGCCCGTACCTGGCTGACCGCACTCAACGGCGCCGCCGGCGGCGAACTGTTCGCCGGCCTCCCGCTCGGCACCAGCGATCCGAACCTGAGCGCGTCGTACCAGCACCTGTACGAGATCGCACTCGCGTTCAGACGTCCTGGTCCGGCGTCGGACCTGCAGGGCAACCCGGATATCCGCCAACGGATCGCGGACGGGCTGGTGTGGCTGCACGACAACTACTACGGCGACCAGTCGAAGGGGTACTACGGCAACTGGTTCACGTGGGAGATCGGCATCTCGACGTACGTGTCGAAGACGCTCGCCCTGATCGACGCACCGACCGAGCTGGTCACGCAGTACGTCGCCTCGATGGACGCGTACCTGCGCAACGGCAAGGACGGCGACGTCGACCTCGACTCCCGGTTCCACACCGGCGCGAACCTCGTCGACATCACGGCGAACCGGGTCCTCCAGGGCGCCCTACTGACCGACGACGCGCGGATCCGCAAGGCGCTGCAGGACCAGTTCACGGTCTTCGCGACGGTCGACCCGTACAACCTGCAGCACGGCGTCACCGACGGGTACTACGCGGACGGCTCGTTCATCCAGCATGCCTCGGTCGCGTACACGGGCTCGTACGGAAAGGGCCTGCTCAGCAGGGTTGTGCAGACCATCAAGGTGCTCGACGGGACGGAGTACGCGCAGAGCGACGACCTGGTCGGCGTGGTGCAGGGCTGGGTCGAGCACGGGTTCGCGCCGCTGATCTTCGAGGGCTGGATGATGGAGATCGTCAAGGGCCGCGCGGTCTCCCGGACGGGCACGGGGTACGACGACGTGGCGGTGATCGTGGAGGCGATCGTCGACCTCGCGGACTACGCGTCCGGGGCCGACGCGGCCAGGTTGAAGGCGTTCGCGAAGTTCACCGCGCGGCCGACGATCAACGTCAACAGCTTCACGTCCCCGGTCAGCATCGGGCGGTTCGCGGACCTCAAGGCGGACGCGTCCATCGTGCCGGCCGATCTCAACCCGGCCGCTCTCAGTACTGCGTTCAACGCGATGGACCGGACCGTGCACCGGCGCCCGGGCTACGCGTTCGCACTGGCGCGGAACTCGGAGCGGATCAGCAAGTACGAGTACATGAGTGGCGAGAACCTGCTGCCGTGGTTCCAGGGCGACGGCGCGCACTACCTGTACTTGTCCGGCCAGGACCAGACGCAGGCGTTCGGCATCGACTACTTCACGACCGTGTCGCCGTACGCGCTGGCCGGCGTGACGGCACCGGTCGAGACACGCAAGTCGGTGCCGGAGCTGTACGGGACGGCGTACTACGACAACGAAGCGGCGGGCTTCACCGCCTCGTCGGAGTCGCAGAACACCTACGTCTACTTCCCGGTCGGGACGAACGCGTACTCCGGTGGCGCGACGCTGGATGCATACGGCGCAGTGGGCTGGGTGCAGTCGGACGACTTCGCGTACGCGTCGCGCGACAGCCTGCCCGACGACTTCGTGGTCTACAAGAACGCCTCGGCGACCAAGTCGTGGTTCCTGCTGGACGACGAGATCGTCGTACTCGCCGCCGGTGTCGGCGACGACACCAGGTCGGTCACCACGACGCTCGACACTCGCATCGCGTCCGCCACGGCTCCGGTGAACATCTCGCGGTCGCCGCGATGGTTCAGATACACCGACGGAACAGTTGCTGTCGGCTACTACTTCCTGCAGGCGGCCGATGTCTCGGCGCAGGTACAGACGGTGACGCGGAGCCGTCGGGTGGTGCGCACGTCGAACCCGGACACCGCCGTCACCAAACAGGTCTTCAGCCTGACCCACGCCCAACCGCCGGGGCGCAAGCACACGCTCGCCTACGCATTGGTGCCCAACGCAACAGAATCCGCCCTGAAGGCCTACCAGCACAACCGTCTCACCCTGCTGTCCAACACCACCCGGCTCCAGGCGATCCAGCACAACGGCCTCCGCCTGACGGCCGCCAACACCTTCAGTCCCGGCCTGCATCACCTCCCCGGGTGCACCGTCGACGGTCCCGCCTCGCTGCTCATCCGCCGCGAGGGCGCCGCGGTGAACGTTGCCGTCTCCGATCCCACCACGCAGCGCGACCGCATCACGATCACCCTCACAGCGCAGTACCTGAAGCCTGCGGCACCGGTCGACGGAGTCCAGGTGACGCGCACCGCCACCGGGACCCGGCTGAGGTTCACCACCCGGCACACCTACGGGAGGAGCGTCGCGGTCAAGCTTCTTCCAGCTTGGTGATCAGCGCCTGCATCGTACGAAGCGTCGTCCGGAGATCGTCGATGTCAACGGTCTCCGCGAGCTCGGACGTCCACGGGTGCTGGGCGACCGCGATCTGCCGGATGGCGTAGTACCCGGCCTCGGTACACGCGAGCAGCTTGGCCCGCCGGTGAGCCGGATTCGGCCGGTACTCCGCCAGCCCGCGCTCGACCAGCAGGTCCGCGATCCGCTGCACGCCCTGCCGGCTCACACCCATGATCCGGCCGACATCGGCGACCGAATGCGGCTCACGCAGTACGCCGCCGAGCACCTGCCACCAGGCGGCGGTCAGGCCGCCGTTCGCGGCCAGGCCCTGCGCGGCCTCCATCAGCCGCGCGTTCAGCCGGAAGGTGGCAAGGACGACGTCCGTCAGCGCCGCACCACCCTCCGACTGCGGGCCGGGCTCCGGCCAAGCGTCTCGCGGCGGAACCGCCGCCTCGTCCTTGCGCGTCATCCCACCAGCGTCGCGTAGGCGGCCGAGTCGGCGCGGTGGAACACGCCCTCGTACGCCTCCAGCTTCCGCTCGTCCGCGAGCTCGAGGCGCTGCAGCACCGCCCGCGCGAACTGCACCGGCGAGTCCGGCCCCGCCGTGATCAGATCCCCGTCGAGGACCGCGCGCGCATCGACGTACCCGTCGGCACCCTGATACCCGGTCGCCTGGAGGTACTCCTTGGCCGCACTGGTGTGCTTCCGCCCGTCGAGCAACCCCGCGCGCGCCAGCCCCGCTGTCGCTCCGCAGATCGCCGCCACCGGTACGCCCTCGTCGAGGAACCGCCCCGCCAACTTCGCGAACGCCTCGCCGCCACCTTGGTCCCACTGCGCCGACCCCGCGAGCACCAGCAGATCCCCCGCCGCCGGCTCGACATCCGCAACCGTCACGTCCGGAACGATCCGCAGGCCGCCCATGGTCACCACCGGCTCCAGCGACTCCCCGACCGTCACCACCCGACAAGGCACCCCGGTGAACCGCCCCGTCCGTAACTCCACCGAGAGATACCCGATCTCCCAGTCCGCCAACGTCTCATACACCGCCACATATGCCGTCTTCATAGACAACATGCTGTCATCACGACAGCATGTTGTCAATAGGTGCATTCGATCTCCGCGAGCACCGAACTGACCCAAGCCGTTTCGGCCCGCTCATCCAGCCAGTCGCGCAGCGCTTTCAGAGCCTTAGCAGGCTGACGCCGGCGAGGGCGGTTGCGGTGGCGGCGAGGGTGAGTGCGTGGCGTATGTCGAGGGTTGCGAGCAGGTTGGTCGACGCGATCAGGGGGACGGTCTGGACCAAGGACAGCAGGGACTGCAGTCTCGTGAGGTGGGATTTCGGGGTACTGCGGACGAACACCGGCGCGAGGTGCGACGTGAAGAGGCCGACGCCGAGGCCTTGCGCGATGGTCGCGCCGACCGCGGCAGGGACCGACGGCCCCAGCGCGAGACCCATGATCCCGGCAGCTGCCAGAAGACATCCGAAACCGCCCGCGCGACCGGCCCGGTCGAACGTCCCGAAACGCGCGACCAGGATCGTCACGAGCAGACCGCCGCAAACGTTGCCTGCCACAACGAATCCCGTCTGACCGGCAGCCCAGCCGTGCGATCGGGCGAGCAACGGCACGCACAACGACGTCACGGGCAGGACAAACGCGGCGACCAGTGCGACAACGCCCAGGACCATCCGCAGTACCGGATCGCCGATCGCGACCCGCAGCCCGTCCAGCGCAGCCCGCACCACCGACGGGCGATCGGTCGAGGGCGGTACGTCGTACGGCGGCCGCAACGTCAACAGCACAAGGAACTGCACCGCGAACGTCGCGCCGTCGAGCATCAGCGCCCCGACCAGGCCGGCCGTCGCGACGAGGAGACCGCTGACCGGTCCGCCGGCGAGCGTGATGACCTGGGTGGCCGACGTACGCAGAGCCATTGCCCTGGGCAACTGATCGTCCGATACGAACAAGCGCGGCAGTACGCCGGCCGCGGGCAGCGCGAATGCGTCCACAGTCCCGACGGCGACCGAGGTGGCCAGCAGCAGACCGGCCGAGACGCCTCGGAACCCGACCGCCAGCGCGAGCAGGAAGCAGCACGTGCCGACGATCGCGGTGCAGATGAGCAGCAGGCGGCGCGGGCCGATGCGGTCGCCGAGGACGCCGCCGAGCAGGAGCAGTACGGCGCGCGGCAGGGTGAACCCGGTCAGCACCAGCGCAGCGACCCGCGGGCCGATGCCCGTCGCCGCCCATCCGAGCGCGAAGAAGAGCGCGGTGTCGCCGAGTGCCGAGAGGGTGGAGCCTGCCAGCCAGCCGTAGTAGGCCCGGTTCACCCGTCCAGCCGGACGGGCATGACCAGGGTGGTGAACGTGCCCTGATCCGCAGACCGTACGACGACCGGGCGCGCCGGCTCGCAGATCTCCAGCAGTACGTCGGGGCCGACGCTCGCCTCCAACGCCGCGGTCAGCATGCTCGCGGTGAATCCGACCCGCACCGCGCCGGTTCCGATCGCGTCGAGCCGTACCTCGTCGCCGATCCGCAACGCCCCCGGTTCGATGTCGAAGGCAACGACGTCCCGCCCGGCGAGCACCTCCAGCAGCGCCACGCGATCCACGACCACCCGGCAGACCGGCGGCGCCAGCCCCTCGAGGATCTGCTGGTACGCCGGATATTCCGCACCGGAAACGGCAAGCGCGCGAGACTCGTCGTCGCGCGCGAGCACCAGCCCGCCGTCCACCTCCACCCGTACGACGTCTCCTGCCGCGGCCCATCGGGCCACTGCGATCAGGTCCGCCGCGCGCACCAGCACCCTCCCCCGCGCCCCACCGAACTCGACCGGCCGTACCGTCCGCACCGCCAACCGGTACCGGTCGGTCGCGACGAACGTGATCTCCTCGTCCGACAGTTCGATCAGCACGCAGTCCAGGCCGGGGTACTCGTCCGTCGCCGCGGCGGTCGGCGCCACCTGCCTGACAGCACTCGCGAACTCGGGGCCGCCCAGAACCGCGGTCGTCTGCTGCGAGAGGAGCTGGGTCAGCAGGCGGGTCGCGGCATCGCGGGTCGCGGTCGACCTGGCCTCCAGGGTGCGGAGGTGGGCGCGGACGAGCTCGGCGACCTCCGCGGGCGGGGCGTCGAGCGCCAGGCGGACGTCCGGGAGCGGCAGGTCGATCTCGCGCAGGTCGCGGAGCAGGCGGGCGCGTTCCGCCTGCGATGGGTCGTAGTACCGGTAACCGTTCGTCGCGTCGACGTCGGCGGGTGGGAGCAGCCCGCAGTCGTCGTAGAACCGCAGCGCGCTCGGCGCCAGCCCCACCCGTCGTGCGAACTCACTGATCGTCAGCCTCATGCGCTCGACCTTCGGCCCTGCACCAACTCGAAGGTCAACCCGGCTTTCCGGAAACAATCCTGCGCCGGCTGACGAAAAGGTTCCGGAAACATCAGCCGCGGATCCGGCCCCACAGGTTGAGGGTCTTGCCGAAGCGCTCGCCGCGGATCCAGTCCAGGATGCTCTTCGCGGACCGTTCCGGCGTGACGTCCCCGCGCACCGACCGCGGCACCAGCTTGCGGATCTCCGCCGCGTCCGCGAGCGCCTCCTCGATCTGTGCCTCGATCCAGCCACGCGCGGCCAGCCGCTTGCGACGTACCGCGTCCGGACAGTCCAGGTGCAGCCAGCGGCCCTCGGGCAGCTCCGTCGGCAGCAGCGGCGACAGGAGCAGCACCGGGATCCCGGAGCGCCGGATCAGCTCGGTGATCCGCAGCCACAGCGCGTTGTACGCCGGCCAGATCGGCGCCGCCGTCGGGCTGGCGATGCTGATCCCGAGCAGCCGCCCGTTGTCGTCCAGCAGCTCGTCCATGTCCATCACGACCAGGTTGCCCGGGCTGAGCCGAACCAGCTCCGGCACCACCGCCGTCTTCCCCGAACCGGGCGCCCCGGTCACCACGAACAACCTCGTCACAGTCCTAGTGTGCGATCAGTCGACCAGGAGGCGCACGGGAGGTCGTGCTTCGCCGGAAATCGTTGGTAGTCCGCTGGGCCCGGGGGTGACCGAACCGAGGACGCTGGCGTGCCGGGCGCCCGTGCAGCTGGGGACCGTGCCGCCGAGGCCGTGGACGGTGAGGAAGCCGAGCACCGCGAACGCGTACGCCTCCTTCGCCGCCGACGGTATCCCCAGCTCGTCGGTGGTCCGGACCGGTACGTCCAGCTCGTCCGCGAGCAGGTGCATCAGCACCGGGTTCCGGATGCCGCCTCCCGATGCCACGACCTCGGTCCCGCCGTACCGGCGTACCGCATCGGCCACCGTCCGCGCCGTCAGCGTGGTCACCGTCGCGACCAGATCCTCGGCCGGGATGACCGGCAGCCCTTCGAGAGCGTGCGCGACGTACCCGAGGTTGAACAGCTCCTTGCCCGTGGACTTCGGTGCCGGGCGCCCGTAGTACGGCTCGGCCATCAAGCGCTCGAGCAGCTCGAGATGCACCTGCCCGCGCGCGGCCATCACCCCGTCCGCGTCGAACGACTGCCCGGTCAGCTCGGCCACCACCGCGTCGATGAGCGCATTCGCGGGACCGGTGTCGAACGCGACAGGCTCGCCGTGGACAACGGTGATGTTCGCGATGCCGCCCAGGTTCAGAGCCACCGGTACGCCGGGACGCCCGCGCAACCACAGCACGTCGATGATGCTGACCAGCGGTGCACCCTGCCCGCCCGCCGCGACGTCCCGCGCCCGCAGGTCCGATACCACCGGTACGCCGGTGGCCTCCGCGATCCAGGCCGGCTGCCCGAGCTGCAGCGTCCCGCGCACCGACCCGCCGTCGACCCAGTGGAACATCGTCTGGCCGTGCGACACGATCAGGTCCGCGTACCCGCCGCAGAGCTGCTCGACCGCCTGCCGCGCCACCGCCGCGAACGCCTGCCCGATCCCGGTGTCGAGCTTGCACACTTCCTCGACGGAGCTCGGTGCCGGCGGCAACGCGGCCGCGACCGCGGCCCGGAGCTCGTCCGGGTACGGCTGGCTCAGCATCCCCAGCGGCGTCAGCACCAACTGGTCCCCGTCCAGCCGCAGGTCCGCGGCTGCGGCGTCGATCGCGTCGTACGACGTCCCGGACATCAGCCCGATCACTCGCATGTCACTCCCGTCGGTGGCCGGTAGCAACCCTCAGTCTGGTCCATCACGCCGGGCTCCGCGAACCCGGGGAAGTGGACAGGTGCTCTTGACAGCGGTTGGTGCTCGCCCGATGATCGGTGTCGCTATACCGGTTTAGTACTCAGCCGGTAGAGGTCCGCCCACCTTTGACGAGGAGTCGATCAGCTCATGAAGCGAAGGACCCTGTTGTCAGCCCTGGCCGCCGGTACAGCAGCCATCTCCGTAACAGCCACCGGTGCCGCGCTGCCGGCCGAGGCCGCGGGCAAGCGCCGGCCGCGCGCGAAGACCGGCCCGGTCACCGTCGCCTACATCGAGGTCAACAACTACAGCATGCTGAACGTCGGCAAGTACACTCTGGCGAACAGCGGCGCGCAGGTGATCGACGTCGCGGTGATCTTCGCGGCGAACATCAACTACGACGGCTCGAACGCGTACCTGTACTTCAACGACCAGGTGACGAACGTGCTCGACAACGTCGAAACCCAGGTGCGTCCACTGCAGGCGAAGGGCATCAAGGTGCTGTTGTCGATCCTCGGCAACCACCAGGGCGCCGGCTTCGCGAACTTCCCCGACCAGGCGTCGGCCGACGCGTTCGCGCAGCAGCTCGCGGACGCCGTCAACCAGTACGGCCTGGACGGCATCGACTTCGACGACGAGTACGCGGAGTACGGCAACAACGGCACCGGCCAGCCGAACGACTTCTCGTTCGTCTACCTCGTCCAGGCGCTGCGCGCGAAGCTCCCGGACAAGCTGATCACGCTCTACGACATCGGCCCGGCCGCGGACCGCCTCACCTACAACGGCCAGAGCATCGTCGAGACCTTCGACTACGGCTGGAACCCGTACTACGGCAGCTGGTCGGTCCCGAGTGCACCGAGCGAGAAGTCCCGGGTCTCACCGGCCGCCGTCTCGTACACCGCGACCAGCTCGTCGACGGCCGCAAGCCTCGCCCAGCGAACGGTCAGCGAGGGGTACGGCGTCTTCCTCACCTACAACCTCACCGACTCCGACACCTCGTCGTACATGTCCGCCTTCACCCAGAAGCTCTACGGCAGCGCCACGGTCTACAAGCCGTAGGCATCGACCTGGCCGGAGAATCTGAAGGGCGATCCTTCAGCTTCTCCGGCTGGGACGACTACGAACGACCGTCGTTGCGGGCGCCGTCGGACCGGCCGCCCTTCTCACGGATGTTCTTGGCGGCCTTCGCGGCCGTCGAATCCCCCGCCTTCGCACGCTCGTCGAGCTTGGGAAGGACCGCGTTGTGGGCGTTCATCAGGCTGATCGCCTTGTCACCCGCCTGGTCGTCCCTGGACCCTGCCTCGGGCTGCTCACCCGAGCTGGTACTCAACCACTTCGGCGTCTTCATATCTGCCCCTCCTGTGGGATTCATCGGGTAGTTGACGAGAGCCTAGGACGAGAGAAGGCCGTCGACGGTTCCTCGGGATCTACAACTCGTATTCCCAGCCGGGTTGCCAGTTGAAGGGGGCTTCGATGAGCTCTTCCATGGGGCGGCCGCTTCCGAGTAGGTGGTCCAGCGCCCATCTGTTGGCCGAGTGTGCAACCACGAGGACGGTTGCGGCGTCGTACCACTGCTTCAGATCCGCGAGGAACGAACGGGTCAGGTCGACGACGTCGGCGTACGACTGACCGCCCGGAAACGGGCTCCGGACGCGCTCGACCCTGGGGGCGAGCGCGTCCACCGGGGCGCCGTTGAGCTCGCCGTAGTTGCACTCGCGCAGCCGCCAGTCCTGCAGGTGCGGCACCACGAAGCCGGCCACCTCCACGGTCTGCACGGCCCGCAGCAGATCCGAGCTGAACACCACGTCGACGTCCCTGCGGCGCTCCCCCAGCTCCTTCGCGAGCTGCACACCTTCCGGTGACAGCTCACCCGGCAGCCATCCGGTCGCGATGCCCCGCTCGTTGTCGACCGTGATCGAGTGCGTCTCGTAAATCAGCTTCATAACCTCACAGTCAATCTCCCTTGGAGGTCATTACCGGCGGGTATATACTTAAGTTACTGGTGAGTATAGTTGCAGCCAAGAGGCAGGGAGTCTCTGTGAGCCACTACAAGTCGAATCTGCGGGACATCGAGTTCAACCTGCTCGAGGTGCTGGGCCGGGGTGACGTGCTCGGACAGGGCCCGTACGCCGAGATGGACGTCGACACCGCCCGCGAGGTGCTCGCGGAGGTGGACCGGCTGGCCAAGCACGAGCTGGCCGAGTCCTTCGCCGAGGCCGACCGGAACCCGCCGGTCTTCGACCCCGAGGCCCACGAGGTCCGGATGCCCGAGGCGTTCAAGAAGAGCTACCACGCCTACATGGACGCCGAGTGGTTCAAGCTCGAGCTTCCGCCCGAGCTGGGCGGTCAGCCGACGCCGCCGTCGCTGCGCTGGGCCGCCGCCGAGCTGGTGCTGGGCGCCAACCCGCCCGTACACATGTACGCCGCCGGCCCGAACTTCGCGCATGTCCTGTGGCGCAACGGCACCGAGCGGGACAAGAAGATCGCGCACCACATCATCGACCGCGGCTGGGGCGCCACGATGGTGCTGACCGAGCCGGACGCCGGCTCCGACGTCGGCGCCGGGCGGACCAAGGCCACGCTGCAGGACGACGGCTCCTGGCACATCGAGGGCGTCAAGCGGTTCATCACCTCGGGCGAGCATGACATGACCGAGAACATCATCCACCTGGTGCTGGCCCGCCCGCAGGGCATCGAGGGCGTCGGCGGCCCGGGCACGAAGGGCCTCAGCCTGTTCGTGGTTCCGAAGTACGACTTCGACCTCGAGACCGGTGAGCTGACCGGTGAGCGCAACGGCGCCTTCGTCACGAACGTCGAGAAGAAGATGGGCATCAAGGTGTCCACGACCTGCGAGATCACCTTCGGCGATGGCGTGCCCGCGAAGGGCTGGCTGCTCGGCGAGGTGCACGACGGCATCGCGCAGATGTTCCAGGTGATCGAGTACGCGCGGATGATGGTCGGCACCAAGGCGATCGCGACGCTGTCCTCCGGGTATCTGAACGCGCTCGAGTACGCGAAGGAGCGGGTGCAGGGCGCCGACCTCACCCAGCCGGCCAAGGACGCCCCGCGCGTCACGATCACCCACCACCCCGACGTACGGCGTTCACTGATGACGCAGAAGGCGTACGCCGAGGCGCTCCGGGCGCTCGTGCTGTTCACCGCGACGTACCAGGACCGTGCCGAGCAGGCGCGGTACGCCGGTGAGCACGACAAGCTGGCCGAGGGCGTCAACGACCTGCTGCTGCCGCTGGTGAAGGGGTACGGCTCGGAGAAGTCGTGGACGCTGCTCGGCACCGAGTCGCTGCAGACGTTCGGCGGCTCCGGCTTCCTGCAGGACTACCCGATCGAGCAGTACGTGCGGGACGCGAAGATCGACACCCTCTACGAGGGCACCACCGCGATCCAGGGCCAGGACCTGTTCTTCCGCAAGATCATCAAGGACCAGGGCAAGGCGCTCGGCCATCTCGCCGAGCAGGTGCAGGCGTTCGTCGCCTCCGAGGCGGGCAACGGCCGCCTCAAGGAGGAGCGCGGACTGCTCGCCAAGGGCCTCGAGGACACGCAGAAGATCCTGGGCATCATGGGGCAGGCCCTGATGGCCGCGAACCCCCAGGCGGAGAACGGCGACCCGCGGAACATCTACAAGGTCGGCCTGAACACCTCCCGGCTGCTGTTCGTCCTCGGCGACGTGGTCTGCTCGTGGCTGATGCTGCGGCAGGCCGAGATCGCGCTGGAGAAGCTGGGCGGCGAGCTGTCCCCGGCCGACCAGGACTTCTACACCGGCAAGGTCGCTGCCGCCCAGTGGTTCGTCCGTACGACGATGCCGTCGGTGCGGGCCGAGCGGGTCAAGGCCGAGCTCACCGACCTCGACGTGATGGATCTCCCCGAGTCCGCGTTCTGACCGGAACCCCTCCGGCTCGGCCACTTGCGCGGGTCGAGCCGGAGGTCCCGGCTTTCGGGCCCCGACCGCCGGGGCATGATTTCCCCGATCTGCCCCAGGTTGCCCCACGATCTGCCCTGTTGCGGAGCGTGCAGGTGTAGCAACGTTTCTGCCCTGAAACACCGTGACCCTGGCTTGGTCTCCCCTGTCCGAGCCAGGGTCGCGTCTACTGCACAGACGGGAACGTGGAGAGGGGGTTCTGCGTCGGTGTGAATGTGCCGAGCCCTGGTCGTCGTACGCTGTCCGCGATGCGCGTCCGACTCTTCACGGCCCTGCTCGCGGTCCTCGCGTTGCTTCCTGCCCTCCCGGCCCGGGCCGACACACCCGAGTTGCCCGACCGGATCGCGGCCGCCTGGCGGACCGATCACCTGTCGGTCGACCCGCGGCTGGCGATCCCCGCGACCGAGCTGAACCGGGTCCGCGCCGCGATGCGGACCGCGGGCCTTCCGGTGTACGTCGCGATCGTGCCGCGGACGCCGTACCTGGCGAAGAACTCGTACGAGCTGCCGACGCTGCTGCACGCCCGGATCGGCGAGCAGGGGCTGTACGTCGTCGCGGTCGTGAACGACGAGTACTGGTCGACGAACGGGGAGCTGTACCGCCAGGGCGGGCTGCGGGGACGCGACCTGACCAGTGTCCGGGGCGACGACAAGCAGCGCCTCGACCTCGTCACGGACCGTCCGGCACCGCAGATCGTGCGCATGATCCAGCAGGCGTCGACCGCGTTCGACGGTCGCGCGCTGCCGCCGGTCCCGGCCGGCGACCTGGAGCCGGAGCACGAGTACCGCGACCATGGGCTGTCGGTGACCGACAAGGCCGACCGTTCGGTGTACGTCGGTCTCGGGATCGGCGGATTCCTCGGGTTCCTGCTGACGCTCCTGCTCGGGCTGCGGCGCCGCCGGCGGGTGGCCAAGCGCACGAAGCAGCCCGCCGACGACGAGCCGCCGATCGAGACGTGGGACGCGCAGCTCAAGGCGGACGGCAAGATCAAGGCGGCCGAGCGAGCCGTGGCGCGCCTCGACAAGCGACGCAACCGGTCCACCCAGCAGCTGGACCAGCGCGACGACGCGTACCGTCGGCTGGATGCCGCGCGGAGGCTGCGCGCGGACCAGCCGGACGACGTACTCGCGGCGGTCGGTGCGCTCGTGCTCGCCCGGCAGGCCGAGCGGGTCGCTTCCGGTGCGGCTCTCCAGCCGCCGTGCTTCTTCGACCCGACACACAGTCCCGGTACGGCGACGGTCGACTGGTCGGACGACGTCGAGGTGCCCGCGTGTCAGCAGTGCGCGACCGTCGTACGGCGGGGCGACACGCCGCGCGGTCTGCGGGTGTGGTCCAAGTCCGGCCTCCTCGGTCACGACCGCACGCAGGTGCCGTACTGGACGCTCGATCCGGAGGACAACCCGATGGTCGCGGCCGGTTTCGGCGCGCTGTCCGACGATCTGCCCGAGCGGATCGCGGCCCGGAAGGACGAGGTGCGATGAGGCGGATCGTCCTGTTGCTGATGGCAACAGCCTTCCTGCTGACCGGGACCGCGCAGGCGGCGACCCCGGCAGACTCCAGGATCACCGGCGCGGTCGCGGCCTGGGCGCACGAGCCGCTGTACGTCGACCCGGACTTCACGTCGATTGCCGACCGCAACGAGATGCTGAAGGTGATCTCCGAGCAGAAGGTGCCCGTGTACGTGGCCGTCGTACCGATCGGTGAGTGGTTCCCGGAGGCTGGTGACACCGAACTGCTGGCCGGCCGGATGGCGGCGGCGTACGGCAAGCCGGGCGTGTACGTCGTGACCGACGGCGACCGGACGTACGGCGTCGCGCACGAGGAAGGCGTCTACGCGCCGGGCTGGACCTTCCCGGACGGGAAGGAGTCGCTCAGCCAGCAACTCCGGGACTACCTGGGCGGCGTCGAGGAGAAGAAATGGAGCACCCCGGAGCCGGCCCGGACGACACCGACGCCGACGCCGACCGAGTCCGAGCGCACGTACCCGGAGGAGAAGTTCACCGTGGGCAAGGCGATCGCGAACGGCCTCGGCGGTACCGTGCTCGGCCTGATGGGCGGCGGCATCCTCGGCGGAATCGTACTGATCGTGGCGGCGATCGCCTCGCCACGACGAAAGAAGGGACGCGCGTGAAGCTCCGTATTCTGCTCAGCCTCGTCGCGGCGGCGTTGACGCTGCTGGTCGCGGCGCCGGCACAGGCCGGCCCGACACGGACGCCGGCGGAGCGGGCGCGCGAGATCGCGACCGCGTTGACCAAGGACCCGCTCTACATCGACGCGGCGTACAAGACCGCGCTGCCGGCGAACCTGCGCGCGGACGTCCAGAAGAAGGCGGGCGCGCTCGGATACCCGGTGTACACGATCATCCTGCCGCTGACGCCGAGCGACGAGTTCGAAGGCAAGGAGGACAACGTCCTCACGCTGGTGATGGACGCGCTCCACAAGCCGGGACTGTACGTCGTGGTCGACGGCGGCAGCCGCTTCCCGTGGTACGAGGCGCGGGACGTGCCGCAGCTCAGCGACGAGAAGCTGGACGCATCGCGTCAGCGCGCGCTGGACGACACGGGGTACGACGCGGGGCCGACCGAGGTGCTGTCCCGGATGTACGAGCTGCTCGCCCAGCCGGGGATCCCCAAAACCTCGCGGCGGCCGACGTCCAGCCGCTCCGATCGCGACTCCGGGCCGAGCGGTCACGGATGGATCGTCGCGGTGTCGATCGTCGGCGGACTCGTCGTCCTGGTCGGGCTCGGGCTGGTGATCGGACGGCGGCGTGGTTCCGGGCCGCGGCGCGAGAAGGCGTTCCAGATCCCGCCGCACGTGGCCGCGACCGTGGCCGCCGAGCGGCGCCGGAAGCTGACCCGGGACACCACCGCGGAGCTCACCAGGCTCGGGTCCGAACTTGCAGCGCTGCCGACGACCGAAGGCGCCGGGCTGGTGCACCAGCAGGCCGCACTGGACGACCACGCGGCGGCCTCGAAGATCCTCGACTCCTCCACGCCGGACCTCGTCGAGCTGGTCGGCGCGATGGTGCTGCTCGACAAGGGCCGCCGCGAGTACGACGCCGCGGTCGCCGTCACGGCCGGCCGGCGCGTTGCCGACGTACCGGAGCTGTGTGCCTTCAACCCGCTGCACGGGCGCTCGTCCGGGCGGCCGACCAAGGTCGAGTCCGACGGCACCACGCTGACGCTTCCGCTGTGCAACGAATGCCGGCAGGCGCTCAAGCGCGGTGCGGCGCCGGCGTCGCTGCCCGGGAAGGACGGCCCGTACTGGTACGAGGACTCGCTCTGGGCGCGGACCTTCTTCGGCACCACCGGCGACGATCTCGCCGCGGCGGTATCGCGGGGCGAGCTGCATCGGTGATCCCGGCAGGCCCTGCGTCGGTGGATCCCTGAGGAGGGCTCAGGGGCGGCTCGGGGGATCTGCCTGATCCAGCAGCCGGGTCTCGGCGCCTACTGTCGTTGCGACAACGTGGGTGGGCTCGAGAAGAGGCGGACGATGGCGGAGAACAAGCAGCTCGGCGTGATCCTGCTGGTGGCGGCGGCCGGGCTGGCGTTCTGGCAGTTCGGGGACCGGGACTCCGACGACACCCACAAGGTCGACGACAAGATCACCACAGTCCAGCTGGCGGCCGGCCATTCCGACATCACGATCAAGGTGTCCGACGACGACACCACGAGTGTGCGCGAGCAGCGCCGGTTCTGGTTCTTCAAGCACGGCGACGCGTACTCCGTGCACGACGGCGTACTGAAGCTGGACGGTGACTGCGGCTGGCAGTGCACCGCCGACTACGAGGTGACGGTGCCGCGTGGCACGAAGGTCACCGGCGAGAACGGCAGCGGCGACCTGCAGCTCTCAGGTCTGGCGGGCGTCGACGCCAAGTCCCGGTCCGGCAAGGTCGAGCTCCGCGACATCGAGGGCGACGTCAACCTGGACGTGACGTCCGGAGACATCTCCGTGCACGGCCTGAACGGCAAGTTCGACGTCAAGGCGAACTCGGGCGACATCGAAGGCAAGGACCTGAAGGGCGGTCCGGTCGACGTCGAGACCACCTCTGGCGACATCGAGCTGAAGCTCGCCGAGGCGAGCGACGTCAACGCCAAGGGCACCAGCGGCGACATCGAGATCACCGCGCCCGGCAGCGACTACAAGGTCAGCACCGACTCCAAGCACGGCGACGTGGAGAACGATCTCGGCAGCAACCCCACGGCCGGCCACACCCTCAACGCGACCACCACCTCCGGCGACATAGAACTTCGCGCCAACTGACGGATCCGCGGCTACTCGGTGGTGTCGCGGTGGTGTTCTTCGACCACGCGGTATTCCTCTTCGACGGCCGGGTCGATGGCGTTGGTCTCGACGCGGCGCCGGCGGTTGGTGATGTAGAAGGACAGCAGGATGCCGGCCACTCCGGCCAGCAGCAGGATGTAGCCGACGACCTGCAGATTCACCGCGTCCCAGCTGTCCCGTACGGCGAACGCCAGGATGGCGCCCACCACCATCAGAAAGATCCCCACACCGATGCTCATCGACGTCCTACCTTCCCTCCGGCGGGCCACTAGCTGAATCCGACCTCCCAGTACCCCAACACGAAACTCTGAACAGCGGCCGGCCTACTTGGAGCCGGACAGGACCAGTTCGAGGCGGTCGGAGCCCGTGGGAGCGATGGTGACAGGGACGCCCCAGTCCTGGCGGTGCATGTGGCAGGCGGGGTATTCGACCTCGGCGGAGTCGTCGCAGGAAGCGGCTTGAACGGCAACGTGCAGTACGCCGGAACCGGCGTGCGGGTCGATCACGAGCCGGCGTACGAGGTCCGTCGAATCGCCGGCTCCCTCGCGCAGCAGGTTGTCGGGAGTGGACGAGACCAGCAGGCGGGTGGACGGGCCGTAGCGGTCGTCGAGCTTCTGGCCGGGCGGCGGCGTGAAGACGACCTCCAGTGTCACCTCGCCCGCGGCGACTTCCATCGGCGGGCGCTGCGCACGGGTGCTGAACTCGTCCGCGGTCGCCGAAGCACCTAGCGGTATCCGGGTCAGCCGATGCCCGGCCGACTCGACCACCAGCAGTTCGTTGCCGACGACAACAGCACCGCTCGGCTCGGCCAGCCCGGTCGCCATCGTCTCGACCGTCTCGGTCGCGGGATCGTACCGCCGTACGGCGCCGTTGTACGTATCCGCGATCGCCACCGACCCGTCCGGCAGCACCGTCACGCCGAGCGGGTGCTGCAACAGCGCCTCACTCGCCTTGCCGTCCCGGAGCCCGAAGTCGAACAGCCCGGTCCCGACAGCGGTGTGTACGGCGGTCTCGTCGATCCACCGCACCGCCGAGATCTCGGAGTCCGCGAGCCACAACCGCTCACCGTCCGCCGCGAGCCCGCTGGTCTGCGCGAACCACGCCTCACCGAGCGGCCCGTCCTTCAGTCCTTCGTTCGTCGTCCCCGCAGCAACCGACGTCACGCCGGTGAACGGATCGAACGTCCACAGCTGATGGACGCCCGCCATCGCGATCCATACCTTGCCGCCCCACCACGCGACGTCCCACGGCGAGCTGAGAACGTCGGTGCCGTCGCCGTCCATCCACTGCTTGCCGGTGCCGGCCAACGTCCGTACCTCGCCGGTCGCCAGCGTGATGCCGCGCAACGCGTGGTTGACGGTGTCTGCGACAACAACGTCGTACCCGAGCTCGCCGGCGACGTCCGGAGGCAGCAGGGCGAGGCCGTTCGGCTCGGAGAAGCGGGGCTGCGGCCCGTCGGTGAAGCCACGCTCCCCGGTCCCGATCCGCCGTACGACGGTCGTCGCGTCGGCGGCGAGCTCCACGATGCTGTGATTCCCCGCGTCCGCGACCAGGAACCCGTTGTCCAGCGCAACCACCTTCGCCGGGAAGCGCAGGTCGGTCGGCTCGGCCGCGGGAGCGACGTACGGCGATTTGCCGCGCGTCAACGTACCGGCTGCCTCGTGCTCGGCGATCGACTCGGCCAGCAGCGCGTCGAGGGCGTGCAGGTGTCCTTCGCCGGAGTACTGCGCGACGATGTACCCGTTCGGATCCACCAGCACCAGTGTCGGCCAGGCCCGCGCCGTGTAGTTCTGCCAGGTGATCAGGTCCGGGTCGTCCAGCACCGGATGCCCCACCTCGTACCGCTCGACGGCAGCCCGGACCGCCGCCTCCTCGCCTTCGTGCGCGAACTTCGGCGAATGCACCCCCACGATCACCAGCGCGTCGCCGTACTTCTCCTCCAACGGCCGCAACTCGTCCAGCACATGCAGACAGTTCACACAACAAAACGTCCAAAAATCGAGCAACAAGAAGCGTCCACGGAAGTCGGCCAGCGCCAGCTCCCGCCCGCCCGTGTTCAACCACCCACGACCTCGCAGCTCCGGCGCACGCACATGCATGCCCCCATTGTCCGTCGCTGCTCAACAGCGGCGGCCGCGGGCCCGGCCGATGAGATCAGCGCGGAAGGATCAGGGTGTCGGTGAGGAGTTTGGCGGTTTTTCTGAGGGTGGCCGGGGAGGAGGAGAGGTCGGTGGCCAGGGCGTAGGGGGTCAGGGTCTCGCCGGGGCCGACCAGGCGGTGGCGGTGGGCGATGAGCCAGACGATGGCGCGCGGCCAGGTGGAGAGGCGGGCCTTGGCGAGGAGGTCGGGGGCGTCGCGGACCAGGCGTTCGGCGATGTCGAAGGCGTCCGGCGCGTACGCCGTACCCAGGGTTTCGCCGGCCATCAGCCAGGCGTGCGGCGCGAGCACCGAGAGTGTGGCGGCCTGGTGGTTGTCCAGGCCACGGAGGTCCGGTTGCGGTGGCGACCCGAGGCCGGCCAGTGCGCGGTAAGCGTCTTCCAGGTCGTTCGTCGTGTCGTCGAGGAAGACGCGCTCGCCGGGCTTCGAACCGACCGGGTCGATCATCGCGGCCGCTTCCAGGGCAGGCTGCCAGACGTCGACCGCGTCGACCGCCTCGTCGATCGTGTCCAGCGGCAGCTGGGTCCGGTCGCCGGCGAACTCGAGCCAGGCCTTCACCACCACCGGCACCGCGTCGAAGTAGGTGCTGTCGGCAAGCACCTTGCGAGGCAGCCAGTGCGCCAGGAACAGCTCGACCAGGACGCCGCTGACCCGCAACGGACCGCCGACGGTGTGGTCGACGGCGTGATCCACCCACAGCCGGACGATGTCCGCGGCATCGTCGGGCAGACCAACGGCGAACCGCGACTCGAGGAACTCCTCGACCAGCTCCTCGCGCTGCCGCGGGGACAGCAGCGGCCGCATCGGCGGACGGACCGGGCGCTCCGGCATCTGGGTGAGCCGGTTCACCAGCAGGCCCGTGAAGAACTCGAAATCCTCGCTGACCGGCGGATCGTCGTAGTCGCGGGTCTCGCCGAGCGCCTGCAGGATGATCCCGGCGGCGATCGGCGGCCGCACCGTCCGGATGGTCACTCGGCCGCCGCGCTCGTAGGCCTCCAGGACACGGTCCACCGGCGGGCCGACGAACACGTCCTTGATGATCGCGCCGACATTGTTGTCGATGAACACCACGATCGTGTGCGGATGATGCTCGTCGTCGTAGTCCAGCACGACGCTGAGCCCGTCGCCGGTGATGTCCTCGGACACGATCGCGCTGGTCAGCCGGAACCCGGCGATCCGCGTGACCCACTCCGGCACCTCGTCCTGGGTGCGCAGGCGGGACACGTGGGCGCGCTGCAGCGGCAGCCGCCCCGCCGGACCGACCGTCCGGGCCAGGCTGGTCAGCAGCACGAACGACTCCGGATCACGGCGCTCACCGAGCACCCGGGCTGCATCGGCCCAGAAGAACCGCTCCACCTCACCGATCTCGTCGGGAAGCCCGGCCGGCCACAGCTGGTCGGCGAGCATCGCCGCCGAGCGGGCCACGGACGCCTCGGCGATCACCGGGTGCAGCGCGGCCGGCACCGCGGCCAGGTCGAGGGCGAGCGTTTCCAGCAGGGTCTCCAGCACAGCGACGCTCGGCGTGGTGTCGACATCGACACCCGCCGTCGGCGCGTAAGGCTCGCCGGGCTCGGAGCCGACGAGCCGCAAGTGGCTGCGCCGTCCGTCCCGTCCATGGGGAGACTTGGTCACCTCCGTGAGATTACCGTCCGGAGCCACTCCCCCGCAGTCCCCCAGGCGCGTCCTGTGGACAACTCCGTTCCACGGTCCTTGAGCACCCACCAACCACGTTCGGCGTCGCGAAACGGTTGGTGGGTGCCCAAGGACGGGCCGTCAGCCCTTGAGGGCCCCGGCCATCAGGCCTCCGATGAACCAGCGGCCGAGGAGGATGTAGACGATCAGGGTCGGGAACGACGTGATCAACGCCCCGGCCATGCTCGCGGCGTAGTCGACCTTCTGGCCGCCCGCCAGCGCCGCGAGCCCGAGTGTGACCGGGCCGTTGTTCTGCTGGGTCAGGAACAACGCGAACAGGAAGTCGTTCCAGACCGAGGTGAACTGCCAGATCAGCGTCACCACGAACCCGGAGATCGAGATCGGCAGGATGATCCGCAGGTAGGTCTGGACCAGCCCGGCGCCGTCCACCCGGGCCGACTCGATGATCTCGTTCGGCACGATCGTGGCGTAGTAGTTCCGGAAGATCAGCGTGCAGATCGGGATGCCGTAGATGCAGTGCGCGATGATCAGGGTCGGTACGCCGCGGGTGACGTCCAGCTCGGTGAAAGTCGTCCGCAGCGGCAGCATCACCGCCTGGTACGGGATGAACATCCCGAACAGGATGAACGCGAACACGATGTTCGCCCCCGGGAACCGCCAGCGGGCCAGCACGAACCCGTTCATCGACCCGATGACCGAGGAGATGATCGCGGCCGGGATCGCGAGCGAGAGTGACCGGACCATGTACGGCTGCAGCACGTCCCAGGCCTTGCGCCAGGGCTCCAGCGTCCATTCCTTCGGCAGGTTCCACTGCGAGGCGGCCGTGGTGTCGCCGGAGGTCTTGAAGCTGGTGACCAGTACGACGTACACCGGGATCAGGACGAACAGCAGGAACAGCAGCAGCAGGATGTACCGGATCGTCCGGCTGCGCCGGGTCGACCCGTCCGCGATCACCCCGCGGCTCTTCGGCGTACGGCGAATCGCTGCCGCCGCCTGCCCAGTCGCGGCGGCGGTATCCGCGCTCATCGCTCCTCCTCCTGCCGGACGGTCAACGCGAGGTACGGGATCACGAGGACGGCGACGACCGCGAGCATCACGATCGCGATCGCGGCCGACTTGGCCTGGTCACTGCGCAACAACGTGTTCCACATCAAGATGGCCGGCACCTCGGTACGGAACTGGTTCGGCCCGGTGATCGCGTAGATCAGGTCGAACAGCTTCAGCGAGATGTGACCGAGGATGATCAGCGCCGACAGCGCGATCGGCGACAGCTGGGGGAACAGCACGTGCCGGTACAGCTTGAACTCCGACGCGCCGTCCACCCGGGCCGCCTCCCGCAGCTCCGGCGGGATCCCGCGGAACCCGGCCAGGAACAGCGCCATGATGTAGCCCGACATCTGCCAGACCGCGGGCAGCGCGATGGACGCCATCGTCGTCCATCTACTGCCCGCGGTCCACCAGGGATTCTCCAGGAAGTTCAGATGCAGGATCTCGAACAACCGGTTCAGTCCGCGCGCGTCGTCGCCGGTGGACGGATTCAGCAACCAGCCCCAGACGACGCCGGACGCGATCATCGAGATCGCCATCGGGAACAGGTAGATCGACCGGAAGATCGACTCGCCGGGCACGCCCTTCTCCAGCAGCAGCGCCCAGAGCAGGCCGAAGATCAGCGTGCCCACGATGAACGCCACCGTGAGCACGCCGAGGTTCTTCAGCGAGTTGAGGAACCGGTCCTCACCGAACAGGTGCCCGTAGTTCTCGAACCCGACGTAGTCGGCCGGACCCTTGCGCGCCGTGTGCCGGCTCGTCAGCGAGGTGTTGAACGACCAGGCGATCAGCCCGTAGACGAAGTACCCGAGCAGGAGCACGGTCGGCAGCAGCACCAGGGCTCCAGGTCCCCAGGTGCGGATTCTTCCGTGCACGCTCAGTCCTCCAGCTCGGTTCGCAACGCCGCGCTGAATTTTCTTGGCTGCATCAGCTCGTCTTCATCGCGTTGCCGAGCGCCGTCTGCAGCTTGGCGATGTCCTGGCTTCCGCTGAACTGACTCAGAGCGGACAGGATGTCGTTGTTCTGACCCAGCGTGCACGCGGCACCGTGGGCGCAGGACGGCACGATCTTGTCCTTCTTCCAGTCCGCCATCGCCGACTGCTGGTACTTCGGGTAGTCCGCCGGGTTGGCGTCCGAGCGGGCCGGGATCGAGCCCTTCTTGGTGTTGAACGCCTTCTGGCCCTCGGCCGAACCGACCGTCTTCAGCCAGCACTTCGCACCGTCGGGGTCCGCACCGTTGGTCGGCAGCGTGAACGAGTCCGACAGGAACTGGAAGTTGCCCGCCGTACCCGGCGCCGGCCAGTAGGTGTACGCCGTGTCCGGAACCTTGTCGGCCAACTGCTGCGCGGCGACCCAGTCACCCATCACGAAGTACGCGGCCTGGCCCTTGTTCAGGTATCCCAGCGCGTCCGGCCAGTCAACGGCCTCGCGGTCGGTGTTGGTGTAGGACAGCAGCTTCTTGTACTTGGTCAGCGCCGCCGTGACGTTCGCGCCGGACCAGTCGGTCTTGCCGTCCCACAGACCCTTGAAGCTGTCCGGACCGAGCTCGGCCAGCAGCACGACCTCCATCACCATCTCCTGCGCGAAGCCCTTGGAGATGGCCAGCGGCGCCTTCACGCCGGCTGCCTTCAGCTTGTCCATGTCGGCGATCCACGCGTCCACGGTGGCCGGAGCCTTGGTGGCGTCCAGGTTCGCCTTCTTCAGCACGGACGGGTTCGTCCAGACCATGTTGGCGCGGTGCACGTTGGCGGGGATCGAGTAGATCTTGCCGTCGACGGTCAGGTTGTCGATCAGGTTCTGCGGGAACGCCTTGTCCAGCCCGAACTCCTTGTACAGGCCGCTGACGTCGTCGACCTGACCGGCGTTGATGTAGTCCCGCAGCTCCGCCCCGGCGTGCGCCTGGAACGTGGACGGCGGCTTGCCGGCCTGCAGGTCGTTGGCCAGCACCTGCTTGGCGTTCGAGCCCGCACCACCGGCGACGGCGGAGTTGACGAACTTGTAGTCCTTGCAGTCGGTCTTGAACACCGACACCATGCCGTCCAGGCCGGCCTTCTCACCACCGTCGGCCCACCAGGTGAAGACAGTGACGTCCTTGTTCGCCGACGAGCTCCCGCCGCCACCGCCGCTGTCGTCGCTGTTTCCGCAGGCGCTCACCGCGAGAAGACCCGCCGCGCCCACCAGCGCCAGGGTCTTGCTCAGACCACCACGCATGATTCACTCTCCGATCATTGGATGGAGCCGCCTGTGACAACGATGCCCCCTTGACTGTGCAACTCTGGGACGGCGCGCAGCGAGTGTCAACGTTCCGCGCAGTCGCGTTGCGCAGCCGTGACCCCGCGCTCCTTGACAGTGTGAGAGCGCGCACATCGCTTGTGCGAACGAGCGTTGTGCACACCTGCGCTGCGCAAAACTCAGGGATGAGTGCACGGAGGATGTGGCTACAATGTGCGGTAGCTAGATAGCCACATAAGGAGGCGGCATGGACGTCGGTATCCGGGAACTGCGCGACAACCTCAGTCGCCATCTGGCGGAGGTCCGCGCCGGCCGTACGGTGACCGTCACCGACCATGGGCAACCGGTGGCCCGCATCGTGCCCGTCGGACGGCCGACACGACTGGAGCAGCTTCGCGCCGAAGGGCGCGTCCAATCCGCTCTGCAGAAGAAGCAGCCTGCACCCGACCCCATCCGCGGCGAGGGCTCGGTCAGCGAGCTCGTCGATGAGCAGCGCCGGTGATCGGCTACCTGGATACGTCGGCCTTCGTCCCATTGCTGGTCAGCGAGCCGGGCAGCGCGGCGAGTCGCCGATTCTGGGACGACGCCGACGCGGTGGTCTCAAGCAGGCTGCTGTATGTGGAAACGGCGGCCGCACTCGCACAGTCGCATCGCATGGCGCGCCTGGACGACCGCGCGTACGCGTCGTGCCGACGGCTGTTGGACGGGCTGTGGCCGCAACTCGACATCATCGAGGCGGATGAGGCACTGGTGCGGCGCGCGGCCGAAGTCGCCGACCTGCTCGCACTGCGTGGGTACGACGCCATTCACTGCGCTTCCGCCGAACAACTCGAGGATCCCGATCTTGTCGTCGCGTCCGGCGACAAGCGGCTCCTCGATGCGTGGAAGACGTTGGGACTGGCCACCTTCGACACCAACACGCCCTACTGACCTAGATCGTTGCGTAGTGGCCGCGGCGGTGGATCAGGGCGGGTAGGTCGTCCGCGGCGAACTCGACGTGGGCGATCTCGAGTTGTACCTGCAGGCTCCAGCCGGCTTCGGGTGGGTTCTGGTCGACCAGCGTGCAGCCGGCCCAGGTGCTGACGCCGACCGGCGCCGGGCCCCAGGCGGTGTCTGTCCAGTCGATCAACCGGAACGGTCCGCCCGGAGCGGGCGCGACGTACCCGAAGGCGTCGGCCAGTTGGCGGTGCGGTTCGCCGAGCAGCGACACCACCGCGGTTCTTGCCTCACGCAACGTTTCCCACAGGTCCGAGTCCGGGTCGAGCAGCCCGATCACGATCCCGGGCTCACCGTCCGCGACCAGCATCGACGACACCGTGAGCCCGGCCCGCTTCCCGTCGTACGCCGTCGTCCACAACCCGACCGGCGACGGGAGCCGGCCGCGGAACCGCCGTACCGGACTCCGCTCGGACTCGGGCGGCAGGAACGGATGGTCACCGTGGATCGTCACTGGGCCACGGTAACGCGCTCTCCCAGGGAGAAGGTGTCGATCGGGTACGACGTGAGCCCGCTGGAGCCCCGGACCGACTCGACGGCGCCGTTCGCGTCGAACGTGAAGCGGTACGACTCGCCGTACGAACCGTAGCCGTTGCCGCCGGTGACGCGGAGGGTGTCGCCGTCCGCCTCGAGCGGCTGCGGCTCCTCGGCCGGGTTCGCTTCGGAGGGGTCGGTCGCGTACAGCCGGCCGCCGAGCACGACGAAGTCCGTGACACCCCACAGGTTCGCGAACCGCCCGCTGAACCGGCCCAGGTCCTGCTCGCCACGGTCCTTCGAGGCGGCCAGGTCGAGCAGCCGGAACAGACCCTCCGCGAGCTGCGACGCCGGGCCGTCGATCGCGTTCGTCAGCACCGACACGACCACCCGCTGCTCGGGGTCGACGAGGGTGCGGGTGATGTGGCCCGGGTATCCGCCGCCGTGCCCGAACACCTCCCGGTCACCGACCTTCGTGACCGCCATCCCGAGCCCGTACCGCGCCTTCTCGTCGGAGCCGGTCACCCACAACGGGTGCTGCATCTCGCGCTTGGACTTGTCCGACAGCAGCCGGTCGTCGCCGGGCAGGTGCGCGGAGAAGTAGGTCACCAGGTCGCGGGCGTTGCCGAAGAAGCCGGTCGCCGAGGCCAGCGCCCGGGTGTCGACGTGCTCGATCGGCACCCGCGTGTCGGCGTACGCCAGCGCGCTGTAGCCGACGGCGTACTCGGACAGCCGCTTCGGGTCGAGCTCCGGGCCGAGCGCGGACAGCCCGAGCTTGTCGACGATCTGCGTCTGGACATAGGAGTTGTACGACGTCCCGCCGGCCGCTTCGATGACGAGCCCGAGCAGGCCGTAGCCGATGTTCGAGTACTTGAAACGCTCGTTCTCGGGGATCACCGCGGACGACTCGTTCCGCAGTACGGCGAGCAGCTGGTCGCGGTCCGGGAAGGCTGTGGACAACTGCCACCAGTTGGCGTCCCCGCTGTCCCGGGTGAGGCCGCCGGCGTGCGCGAGCAGCTCCCGTACGGTCCGCTCGCCGGCCGGCGTACCGACGATCTCGGTGACGTGCTGTGACACCTTGTCGTCCAGCCGCAGCCTGCCCTGCTCAACCAGCTGGAAGACCGCGGTCCCGGTGAACGTCTTGGAGTGCGACGCGATCCGGAACAGATGCTGATCGGTCAGCGGTACGCCGTTCTCCACGTCGGCGTGACCGTACGCGCCGGAGAACACGATGCCGTCCCCGGCGTACACGGCAGCCTGGACCCCGGGGATCCGCTGGTAGCGCTGGTTGTACCGCAGCCAGCTGTCGAAATAGGTGAGCGCTTCGCGCAGGTTCTCAGAATCCAAGGCCTCAGACATGACGCCTAGATTGAATGACGCGGAAGCGACTCGCAACGTAAGCGCCGTCGGTGTATGTCGCGTTCGCCGCCGGATTCGCCCCGGTGCCGTGGAAATCACTGAACGCCGCCGACTGGTTGACGAACACCGCGCCGGTCAGGTTCTCCGACAGCGCGACGCCCGCGTCGAGGGCAGCGTCCCGGGCCTCGTCGAGGATCTTGGAGTCGGTCGAGTAGATCCCCGCGGTCATCGCGCCGCCCTCGGTGACGGTCGACCGGAACAGTTCGAGCGACTGCGCGGTGTCGGCGGTCCGGACGAGGAACGAAACCGGGCCGAAGCACTCGCGCCCGTACACGTCGGCGTCGTCGGCGTCGATGGCGACCAGCAACGGCGTACGGACGACCGCGTCCGGGAACGCCGGGTGCTGGATCGCGCGGGACTCCAGCACGACGTCGCCGTACTCCGGAGCGAGCTCGAGGCGACTGATCACGGCCTGGTTGACGATGCCGCCGAGGATCTCGACGGCGCGTGCGTCGTCGCCGAGCAACTTGCCGATCGCGGCCCCTAGCGCGGCGCCGACTTCCTCGAAGGACTTGTGGCCCTCGTCGGTCTCGATGCCGCCGGCCGGGACGAAGATGTTCTGGGTGGTGGTGCACATCTGGCCCGAGTACAGGCTCAGGGTGAAGGCGAGGTTGCCGGTCATCGCCTTGAACGTGTCGGTCGAGTCGATGATCACCGCGTTGACGCCGGCCTTCTCGGTGAAGACAGTCGCCTGGGTCGCGTTCTGCTCGAGCCATTCACCGAACTCGCTGCCGCCGGTGAAGTCGATCAGCTTCACCTCGGGCCGGGTCGCGAGCGGCTTGGCCAGGCCGTCGCCGGCGCGCTCGGTAGCCAGGGTGACCAGGTTCGGATCGAAGCCGACCTCCGCGAGCACCTCGCGGCAGACCTCGACTGTGATCGCCAGCGGCAGGACGGCCAGCGGGTGCGGCTTGACGACGACCGCGTTGCCGGTCACCAGCGAGGCGAACAGGCCCGGCCAGGAGTTCCAGGTCGGGAACGTGTTGCAGCCGATCACCAGCGCGACGCCGCGGCCGGTGACCGTGAACGTCTTCTCCATCCGGATCGGGTCGCCCTTGGCCGGCTTCTCCCAGGTCGCGGTGGCCGGGTAGCGGTTCATCTCCTCGTACGCGTACGCCACCGACTCCAGCGCGCGGTCCAGCGCGTGTGCGCCGCCGGCCTGGAACGCCATCACGAACGCCTGCCCGCTGGTGTGCTGGACCGCGTTCGCCAGCTCGAAGATCCGCCGGTGCAACCGGTCGAGGATCTCCAGCGCGACGCCGGTCCGACCATCGACGCCGGCGCGCCGCCAGTCCGCGAGGCCCCGCTGGGCCGCGGCGAGCAGCTCGTCCAGCCCTTCCTCAACCACCCGCGGGTACGAGACATCCATCGAGATCCCGTACGGCGACTGCTCGGTGACGACCGTGCCGCGCGCACCGGGGATGTCGAGCGGGTACGTCGTCCCCAGATGGGCCTCGAACGCGGCCTTGCCGTCGGCCGCCGCGGTCTCGCCGTACACGCGGGGACTCGGCGACTCGGGGAACGCGGAGTGGTAGCCGCGGTCGTGGATCGCCTTCAGCGCGCCGTCGAGGCGCTCACGGTGGGAGGAGAGCAGGTCCGAGGTCATGCCTGCGATGTTACAGTCGATCGCGCAACCGGTACTAGTGTGTCACAAGCCTACTTTCTCGATGGGGCAAGCGTATGAGCGACTTGGCGGCGCGCGTGGCGGCGGCGATGTGGGCCGACGACACCGCCAGCGCCGGGCTGGGCATGAAACTGGTCGAGGTCGGCGAGGGTACGGCGCGACTCGAGATGACAGTGCGCGAGGACATGGTCAACGGGCACGGGATCGCGCATGGTGGATTCGTGTTCAGTCTGGCCGACTCGGCGTTCGCGTTCGCGTGCAACTCCCGCAACCGGGTGACGGTCGCGCAGGCCTGCGACATCGTGTTCGTCGCCCCGGCACAGCGCGGCGACGTCCTGGTCGCGGAAGCGCGCGAGCGGACGACGTTCGGCCGGAACGCGATCTACGACATCACGGTCACCCGCGGCGACGACGTGATCGCCGAGTTCCGCGGCCGCAGCCGGCAACTCTCGGGAACGATCCTTTCGGAGGAAGCATGAGTCGTGAGGCGTTTCTGGTCGACGGGGTGCGGACGCCGATCGGCCGGTACGGCGGTGCGCTGTCGTCGGTCCGTCCCGACGACCTGGCCGCGCACGTGATCTCCTCGCTGCTGAACCGGACACCTTTGGACCCGGCGGAGATCGACGACGTGATCCTCGGGTGTGCGAACCAGGCCGGCGAGGACAACCGGAACGTCGCCCGGATGGCCGTGCTGCTCGCCGGCCTCCCGGAGACCGTTCCCGGGACGACGATCAACCGGCTGTGTGGGTCCGGGCTGGACGCGGTGGCGTCCGCCGCCCGCTCGATCATTGCCGGCGACAACGACATCGTCGTGGCCGGTGGCGTCGAGTCGATGTCCCGGGCGCCGTTCGTGATGCCGAAGGCAACGACCGCGTTCTCGCGGCAGGCGGAGGTCTTCGACACCACGATCGGGTGGCGATTCGTGAACCCGGCGCTGAAGGCGCAGTACGGGATCGACTCGATGCCGGAGACCGCCGAGAACGTGGCCGCCGAGTTCGGGATCAGCCGTGCGGACCAGGATCTTTTCGCGCTGCGGTCGCAGCAGCGCGCGGCGAAGGCGCAGGCCAACGGACGGCTGGCCGAGGAGATCGTCTCGGTCGACGTTCCCGGGAAGCGTGGCGCGGTGACGGTTGTCGACGCCGATGAGCACCCTCGCGAGACGTCGCTCGACGCTCTGGCGGGGCTGAAGACCCCCTTCCGATCGCCTGGGACTGTTACGGCAGGAAACGCCTCGGGGGTGAACGACGGGGCGGCGGCCTTGCTCGTGATGAGTGGGGACGCTGTCCTGCGGTACGGGTTCACGCCGTTGGCTCGGGTGGTGGGGACTGCTGCGGCCGGCGTACCGCCGCGGATCATGGGGATCGGCCCGGCGCCCGCGACCCGGAAGGTGCTCGGGCGGACCGGGGTCGCGTTGTCCGACATCGAGGTGATCGAGTTGAACGAGGCGTTCGCGTCGCAGTCACTCGCCGTACTGCGGGAACTCGGCCTGCCCGACGACGCCGAGCACGTCAACCCGAACGGCGGCGCCATCGCCCTCGGCCACCCGCTGGGGATGTCCGGCGCCCGCCTCGCGCTCACCGCGGCCCTGGAGCTTCGGCACCGCGACGCCCGGTACGCGCTGGCCACCATGTGCATCGGCGTCGGTCAGGGCATCGCCACCCTGCTCGCCCGTCCCTGAGGAGTCTTCATGCTCGGTGATGCCTGTCCGTCGGAGTTGCGCGACGCCGGTGAACGGCTGACGGTCGACGAGCTCCGGCCCCGCCAGTTGTCGTTGCTCCAGGCAACGGTACGGCGCGCCTACGACAACGTCCCGCACTACCGGGCCGCGTTGGACTCGGTCGGCTTCAAGCCCGGTGACCTCCAGTCGCTGGAGGATCTGGGCCGGTTGCCGTTCACGGCCAAGAAGGACCTGCGGGACAACTACCCGTTCGGAATGTTCGCGGTTCCCCGGACCGACGTCGCCCGGGTCCACGCGTCGTCCGGGACCACCGGGCGGCCGACGGTCGTCGGGTACACGCAGCGGGACCTCGACAACTGGGCCGACCTGATGGCGCGGTCGATCCGCGCCGCCGGCGGGCGTGCGGGGGACGTTTGTCATGTTGCCTACGGCTACGGTCTTTTCACAGGTGGGCTCGGCGCGCACTACGGCGCGGAGCGGCTCGGGTGCACCGTCGTACCGGTCTCCGGTGGCATGACCGAACGCCAGGTCGACCTGATCCGCGATTTCGGCGCGCGGATCATCATGGTCACCCCGTCGTACTTCCTGTCGATCGTCGACGAGATGGAGCGGCGCGGGCTCGATCCGCGGGACACCGCGTTGCGGATCGGGATCTTCGGCGCCGAGCCGTGGACCGAGCAGATGCGGCAGGAGGTCGAGGAGCGGACGGGGATCCACGCGGTCGACATCTACGGGCTGTCGGAGGTGATGGGGCCCGGTGTCGCGCAGGAGTGCGTGGAGACCAAGGACGGTCTGCACATCTGGGAGGACCACTTCTATCCGGAGATCATCGATCCGGTCACCGGGGAAGTGCTGCCGGACGGCTCGGAGGGAGAGCTCGTCTTCACCACGCTGACCAAGGAAGCCTTCCCGGTACTGCGTTACCGCACCCGCGACCTGACCCGTCTGCTCCCCGGCACCGCGCGGCCGGCGATGCGCCGGATGGAGAAGATCACCGGCCGCACCGACGACATGATGATCGTCCGCGGCGTCAACGTCTTCCCGACCCAGATCGAGGAACAGATCCTGCTCGTCGAGGGTCTCACCCCGCATTACCTCTGCGTCCTCACCCGCCCCGGCCGGCTCGACGAGCTGACCGTCCAGGTCGAAGCCGCGCCCGGCCTGACGGACCGCGCGACCGCGACCGCGACGCTCTCCCGCCGGATCAAGGACCGCGTCGGTGTCACCGCAACCGTGGAGGTCGTCGACCCCCACGCCCTGGAACGCTCCCTCGGCAAGGCAAAACGCATCAAAGACCTGCGGGCACACTGAGCTCCTGCACTATCAGATAAGCGCCCGCGGCCAACCTTGAGCGCCCACCAACCGTTTGGGTGCCGGGAAAATGGTTGGTGGGGTCTCAAAGACGAGCTGTACGGTACGCGCACATGACTGAAGTACAACGTCCGGCGCTGACGGCCGGAGAGCGTGAGCAGCTGATCGGGTGGCTCGACCTGCAGCGCTCGTTCGTCCGGATGAAGTGCCTCGGGCTCAGCGAGGAGGACGCACACCGCAAGGTCGTGCCGACCTCGCCGTTGATGACCCCGGCCGGGCTCGTCGCCCACCTCCGCTGGGTCGAGTACTCGTGGTTCCAGCTGGGAATCGCCGGCGTACCCGACACCGGCCAGACGCCGTGGACCGAGGGCGCACACGTCGACGCCGAGATGTTCGTCGACGACGTACCGCTCGCCCAGCTGCTCGACGAGTACGACGAGGAGTGCGCCCGGTCCAACGCCACGATCGCCGACCTGGCGCTCGAGGTCGTCGAGCGCGGACAGCCCGCGGAGAAGGCAGCCTCGCTGCGGTACGTCCTGTGTCACATGATCGAGGAGACCGCCCGGCACGTCGGCCATCTCGACATCATCCGCGAACTCCTCGACGGCACCACCGGCTACACCAGGCCGAACTGACCACTTGCCCAGATTCTCCCTCCAGCGGATTTGACACGTTTGATCAAACAACGTGGTTACGCCCGGGCCGAGGGGTGGATAGGATGTCCGGCATCTGGCACGGGGTAGCGACAAGAGGTGTGATGAGGGAACCCTCCGTACGCCGTTATTCTGGGCGGTCAGTCGAGGAGTGGAAGGCCGCACGCCGGGAACGGCTGCTGGCCGCCGCGCTCGAGCTCTTCGGGACCGACGGCTACCCGGCGACGTCCGTGGAACGCCTGTGTACACAGGCGAAGGTGTCCACCCGGCACTTCTACCACGAGTTCCAGAACAAGGAAGCCGTGCTGCTCGCAGTGCATGCGCAGGTGATCGAGCTGGCCGTCCGGAGTACCGGCGACGCCCTGCGCCGGACCGCCGACCGCCCGGTCCGGGAGCGGATCACCGCGGCCGTCGACTCCTACCTGCGGACCGTCATGGACGACCTGCGCCGGGCGCGGATCTCGTTCGTCGAGGTGGTCGGCACCAGCCCGGCGGTCGAGGAGCAGCGCAACGCGTTCCGGGAGCTGCTGATCGGCAACGTCCGCGACCTCGGCGACACCGCGGTCGAGCGCGGTGAGATCAAGCGCAAGGACTTCCGGTTCCTCGCGCTGGCGTTCTTCGGTGCGGTGAACGCGGTCATCCACGACTGGATGACGGCCGATCCGCGCCCGTCGGAGCAGCGCGTCCAGAGCTCGCTGCGTGACCTCGCGGTCCAGTTGATCACGGCTTGATCGACGTACCGCTCAGTCGACGTACCGCTTGCGGAGTTCGGCGAGGGCCTCGTCGCGTGGGACGGCGGCGCCAGTAGCGTACGCCGCCTCGTAGGCTTCGTTGCCCAGGGCATCGCGGAGCCTGTCGACGAGCCGCTGCACGTCGGCGTCCGGGATCGTCCGCAGGCCCTTCATCGTCGCCGCGAGGCCCAGGATGCGAGCCACGTCTTCCGGCTTGCTGGTCAGCAGGTCGGCGTCCATCGCGGTCTCGACGACCGCCGCCGCGACCGGCATGTCCTCGGTGCCGAGCGCCAGCCCGACCGCCTCCCGGGCGCACTGCTGCGCCTTCTCGACGTCGCCGGTGGTCGCGTAGATCCGGCTCAGCGCCCCGAGCATCATCGCCTGGCCGTGCGGCGCCATCTGCTCGGCCTCGAGGTCGAGGGTCGAGTACGCACGCTCGGCGAGCTCGCGCGCCTCGTCGACCCGGCCGAGCCGGAACTCCACCTTCGCCAGGCCCATGTACGCCATCGCCTCGCCACCGCGGGACCCGGTCTCGTCGGACAGCCGCAGCGCGCGCTCCAGGTCCGCGCGGGCACCGTCGAAGTCGCCGAGCTCGATACGGCTCATCGCACAACTACCGAGCAGTTGGCCGACGCCTTCGGTCGTGCCGAGCTCCTCGATCAACCGGAGCGCCTCGACCAGCGACTCCAGCGCCGCCGCGTGGTCACCCGTGGTCGCCTGGTACCCGGCCAGCCCGCGCAGCGCCATCGACGTACCGAAGCGGTCGCCGATCCGGCGGAACCCGTCGAGGGCGATGGCCAGGTTCGTCGCCATCTCCTCGACCTCGCCCTCGTTCTCGCGGAACATCGCGCTGGTCATCACGCCCATGTTCCGGATCCACGGATCGGGGTGCCGTCCGGCGGCCTCCAGTTCGGCGAAGCAGGTCGCCTTGTCCCGGCGTACGGCGGCCCAGACCGCGTTCGTGAACAGGCCGATGCCGGAGTCGACCAGGATCCGGTGCTTGCGCGTCATCCAGCGCACCGTGGCCAGCCCGCGGATCCCTTGCTGGAACGCCTTCACCGGGTCCTGGCTGGTGGACATCCGGCCGAGCGCGAGCAGGTACAGCGCCTCGGCCTTGTCCAGCGGGACGCTCTTGCCGGGGACCGCGAGCGCGGCCTGCATCCAGTTCACCGCTTCGGCCGGGCGGCCGCTCATCGTCCAGTACTCCCCCAGTACGGCGACCATCTGGACGGCGACCCGCGCGGAGCCGGTGTCGATCGCGGTCCGGAGCGCGTCGATCAGGTTCTCGTTGTCGGCGTCCAGGCGAGTGATCCACTCGATCTGCTCACCGGTCCGCAGCTTCGGCCGCGCCTTGCGCAGCATCCGGCTGAAGTACGCCGTGTGTGCGCGACGGAAGCGGTCGTACTCACCCGAGGCCTTCAGCTGCTCGCCGCCGTACGCACGGACCGTCTCGAGCATCCGGTAGCGCACCGACCGCTCGTCGGCGGCAGCCTCGACGAGCGACTTGTCGACCAGCGAAGCAAGAACGCCGAGCACCGACTCGGCCGGGATGCTCTCGTCGCTGCAGATCACCTCGGCGGCGTCGAGTGTGGCGCCGCCGGAGAACAGTGAGAGCCGTCGCGCGACGGCCTGCTCGTCCGGATCCAGCAGGTCCCAGCTCCACTCCACCACGGCCCGCAGCGTCTGGTGACGCGGCAGCGCGGTCCGCGAACCGCTGGTGAGCAGGCGGAACCTGTCCTCCAACCGCTCCACGATCTGCGGCGGGTTGAGCGCGCGCAGCCTTGCCGCCGCGAGCTCGATCGCCAGCGGCATACCGTCCAGCCGTCGGCAGATCTCGGCGACCGCCCCGCGATTCCCATCGGTCAGCTGGAAGTCCGGGCGTACGGCGCGAGCGCGGTCCACGAACAGCTGCATCGCCGGGTACTCGTCGGGGATCGTGTCCTCCGGCGGCAGACCGAGCGGACCGACCGGATGCAGGTGCTCGCCGGGGATGCTCAGCGGCTCGCGGCTCGTTGTCAGCACCCGCAGTCGGGGACACGAGGCGAGCAGCGAGTCGACCAGCCCGGCGACCTCCTGGACCAGGTGCTCGCAGTTGTCGAACACCAGCAGGATGCGGCGGTCGCCGATCACCTCGACCAGCCGTTGCGTCGCCGCCCGGCTCGTCGGGATGTGCTTGGGCGCGAAGTGCGCCGGCGACATGTCGACGTACTCGCTGGCACCGAGCGTGGACAGCACTGCCGGCGCCACGTCGGCCGCGTCACCCAGCGGTGCGAGCTCCACGAACCAGATGCCGTCACCGGACTGATCGACCAGCGACCTGCCCGTCTCAGTCGCCAGTCTGGTCTTACCGGCACCACCTGGGCCGACCATGGTCACCAGCCGGGTCCCGTTGCTCAGCAGCCGGGTCAGCTCGGCGACGTCCTCACGGCGGCCGACAAAGCTGGTCAACGGGGCACGCAGGTTGCTGCGGGGAGGTGCCGGCGTGGGAACCGGAGTGGCGTTCGCGGCCGGGTCGACCGAGTCGCCACGCAGCACTGACACGTGCAGCTCGCGGAGACGGCTGCCGGGATCAGCACCCAGCTCCTCGGCCAGTGTGGTCCGGACACGCTCGTACGCCGAGAGCGCTTCCGCCTGGCGACCGTCGGCGTACAGGGCCCGGATGAGCAGCTCGTGGACGCGCTCGCGGAGCGGATGACTCACGGCGAGATGCTCGAGGTCGGCAATCAGGTCACGGGCGTGGCCGCAGCTGACGGCGGCCTCGGCCAGGTCCTCCTCGGCGGACAGGCGCAGCTCGGCGAGCCGATCCGCCTCGACGGCCGCGAACGGGAGGTCGCGGAGGTCGGTCAGCGCCTCGCCGCGCCACAGCTTGTCGGCCTGGGTGAGCAGCACGTGCGCCTGCTCCGGGTCGGACGTGAGAAGCGCACGGCCCCGACGTACCAGCTCTTCGAACTGGAGCGCGTCGACACAGTCCGGGCCGATCGTCAGCGTGTAGCCGGCCGGGCCGGACTGGACCGAGATGCTTGACTCGGTCGCCGGCAGGCTCGCCCGCAGCCTCGACACCAGCGACTGCAGTGCGTTCGCACTCGGAGCCTCGCTGCCCCACAGCCCGTCGACCAGGGTCTCGACACTGACCGGGCGACCTGCGGACAGCGCGAGTCGCGCGAGCAGCCCGCGCAGGCGGACGCCGCGGATGTCGAGCGGAGTCCCGTCGGCCGCCCACATCGCGAGAGGACCGAGCACCGCTATGCGCACTCCACCAGCCTCGCACATCACCCCGACCAAACACCCCTGCCTTTTGTCACTCAGCTCCCTTAGAGGGTGTCTGGGGACTCTGCACCGTCGCGAGCAGGTACTGGGCGGGGTGCATCGCCCCGACCAGTGGCGCGCAGTAGGTGCAGAGTCCCCAGACACCCTCTAGGGTCGGGAGCCGTGACAGAAATCACCGCGCAGACGCAGGTCGCGCTCTCCAGAATCGTCGCCGAACGTCAAGCCAAGGGCCGGGTGCCCGGAGTCGTGGGGGCGGTCGCCCGCGCTGGGTCGCTGGCCTGGTCGACCGGGGTCGGGTCGGCCGACCTGGACAATCCCGGCGTACCGCCGACCGCCGACTCGCAGTTCCTGATCGCGTCCCAGAGCAAGACGCTGACCGCAGTGACGATCATGGCGCTGCGCGACGAGGGCAAGCTCAGCCTCGACGACACGATCGAGAAGCTGATCCCGGACAGCCAGCACGAGGGCATCACCGTCCGGCAGATGCTCAGCCACGCCAGCGGGATGCAGCGCGAGCCGGTCGGCGACGTGTGGGACCTGATGACGTTCCCGTCCCGCGAGGACCTCGTCCCGGGCTGGAACGGGGCCGAGCGGATCGGCAAGCCACACCACCGGTTCCACTACTCGAACCTGGTCTTCTCACTGCTCGGCGAGATCATCGCGCGGCTGGACGGCCGGTCCTGGTACGACGCCGTGAAGGCGCGGATCCTGGACCCGCTGGAGATGCGCCGTACGACGGTCGGCATGGACGGCGGCCCGGCGCAGACCGGGTACTACGTGCCGCCGTTCTCCGACGTACCGGTCCGCGAGCCGCTGCTCGACATCGGCGCGATGGACGCGTGCGGCGGGCTGGCGTCGACGGCCGAGGACCTGGCCAAGTGGGCGATGTTCATCGCGAACCCGGTCGACGAGGTGCTGTCGAAGGACACCCTGGACGAGATGTGCCAGGTACAGATCATGGCCGACGTGGACCGCTGGCAGCTCGCGTTCGGGCTCGGGTTCATGCTGCTGCGCCGCGGCGACCGGCTCTTCGTCGGCCACAACGGCGGCATGCCCGGACACATCACGTCGACCTTCGTCGACCGTTCCTCCGGTACGGCGGGGATCGCGCTGCTCGGCGCCACCTCGTCGCCGGATCCGGGCGCGCTGGCCAGCGACCTGATCATCAAGGTGCTGGAGGACGACCCCCTGCCGCCCGAGACCTGGGTCCCCGGCACCGCGGTCCCCGACGAACTGGTCGAGGTCCTCGGCACCTGGTTCACGGAGGGCTCGCCGTTCGTGTTCTCGGTGCGGAACGGCGTCCTCGAGGCCAAGTCCCCGGCAGCCGCCGAGTACCAGTCCCCCGCCGTCTTCGAACGCCTCTCCGAAGACACCTACCGCACCGTCTCCGGCCGCGAGACCGGCGAGCTCCTGCAAATCACCCGGGACCCCGCCGGCCACCCCACAAAGTTGCACTGGGCAACCTACCTCTGCACCCGCGAACCCCTCGCCTTCGCTGAACTCATGCGCGGGTAGGCGTGGACGTGCAGGCAGGCAGAACCCGTCGATTCAGGGGTTGAACCGCTGGATCGACGGGGTTCTGCCTGCCTGGACGACCACTCAGGTACGCCGGCGGTACGCGCGGATCGCCAGCGGGGCGAACACCGCGACCAGGCCGACCATCCACGCGAGGGTGATGAGCAGCGGGCGCTGGATGTCGCCGCCGAGCATCAGGCCGCGCATCGTGTCGACCAGGTACTTGACCGGGTTGACCTTCACGAACGCCTGCAGGAAGCCCGGCAGGGTGTCGGTCTGGACGAACACGTTGCTGCCGAACGTCAGCGGGAACATCACCAGGAACGCCACACCCTGCACGCCCTGCGCAGTCTTCAGCGACAGCCCGAGCCAGACCCAGATCCAGCACATCGACAACGCGAACGCCAGTACGACCAGCAGCGCGAGGACGCCGTACCCGACGCCGTTCTGGAACCGGAACCCGAGCGCGAACCCGGTCCCCATCAGGATCACGATCGACAGCGTGTACCGGACCGCGTCGCCGAGCACCGCACCGATCAACGGCGCCACCCGCGCGATCGGCAGCGACCGGAACCGGTCGAAAACGCCCTTCGCGAAGTCGTCGTTCAGCGCCACGCCGGTGCCCATCGTGGAGAACACCACCGTCTGCACCAGCAGACCCGGCAGCAGGAACGGCAGGTAGTCACGCCACCCGGCGCCCTGCGCGATCGCTCCGCCGAACACGAACAGGAACAGCACCAGGAAGATGATCGGCTGGAAGGTCACGTCCGCCAGCGCTTCCGGGTTCTGCCGGATCCGGACGATGTTCCGCCAGGCCAGCGTCAGGCTCTGCTGGGCCCACGCGAAGGGATTGGTACGGCGCCCGAGGTGGGCCGCCGGTTCTAGGGTTGCCGTGCTCATCGGCCCACTCCTTCCAGGACTTCTTCGGGCTTCTTCTCTTCGGCCGTGTGACCGGTCAGCGCCAGGAACACCTCGTCCAGGCTGGGCAGCCGCAGCGACAGCTCGGTCACCGCGATCCCCGCTTCGTCCAGCCGCCGTACGACGACCGGCATCGACGAACCGTCCGTCACCGGCACGCTCACCAGCGCGTTCACGACGTCGACCGTCGGCCGCGTCCCGACCGACTCGGCCACGATCGCGGCGACCCGCTCGATGTGCGACGGCTCGGCCGGTCGCACGTCCAGCGACTGCTTGCCGGCCTGGGCCTTCAGCTCGGCCGGCCGCCCGTTCGCGACCACGGAGCCCTTGTCGAACACCACGATCGAGTCGGCCAGTGCGTCGGCCTCTTCGAGGTACTGCGTGGTGAGCAGCACCGTCGTACCGTCGAGCACCAGGTTCCGGATCGTCTCCCAGACACCGTTGCGGGCGTGCGGGTCGAGACCGGTCGTGGGCTCGTCCAGGTACAGGATGCTCGGGTCGCCGACCAGGCTCGCGGCCAGGTCGAGCCGGCGGCGCATACCGCCGGAGTACGTCTTCGCGATCCGGTCGCCGGCGTCGGTCAGCTCGAACCGCTCCAGCAGCTCGTCCGCCTTGGCGCGGGCCTGCGGGCGCGAGTACCCGAGCAGCCGGCCGATCATGATCAGGTTCCGGCGGCCGGACATGTCCTCGTCGACGGACGCGTACTGCCCGGTCAGCCCGATGATGCTGCGGACCTTCCCGGCTTCCCGTACGACGTCGTACCCGCCGACGACCGCGTGGCCGGCGTCCGGCCGGAGCAGGGTGCCGAGAATGCGGACCGCGGTCGTCTTGCCGGCGCCGTTCGGGCCGAGGACCCCGAGAACGGTGCCGGTGGGCACGCTCAGGTCGACGCCGGCAAGCGCGGTCGTACTGCCATATCTCTTGACCAAGCCGACCGCCTCGATGGCGACCTGGTTCGTTGTGGTCATCGGTTCCTCCCCAGAAACCCCAACCCGGCCGAAAGGCCGGCGTGTTGGATCTACTGGGACTACCGTCTCCTGAGCTGCTGGCACGGGCCTGTCACTCCGCTGACGGCCCGCTGTCTCAGCCCTTCAGCGGCACGATCTGGTTGGCCAGCAACGCTTGGTACGCCTCCGGGTTGTAGCGCGCCAGGTTCCCGCGCGCCCTCCGCCGGTACTTGAGGATCTGCCGGGTCCCGATCGCCCACAGGACGTACTGGAAGGCCAGCGCGAACTTGAAGTCGTCGATCGACTGCGGTGCGCCACCGGACGACGCGTCCAGCAGTACGCCGACCATGCCGATGCAGAGCAGCGTGGCGATGAACCCACCGGTGTTGACCATCCCGTTCGCGGCGCCGAACCGCGTCGTCGGGTTGAACGTCCGCGCATAATCCAGGCCCAGCATCGACCCCGGACCACCAGCCGCTTGTACGACGATCAGCGCCAGCAGCACCGGCATCGGCGCGCGCCCCGGCCAGAGCAGTACGACGGTCCACATCACGACCGAGCCCGCGATCACCGCCAGCACGATCCACGACCGGTAGAACGGGAACTTGGCGGCGTACCGACCGACCAGGGGTCCGTAGCAGAGGCCTGCCAGCACAGGGATGATCAGCATCGCCGCAGCGGTCGTTGGTGCGACCCCCTGTCCTTGGACGAGGAACGGGAAGCCCCAGAGCAGACCGAACGTGCTGCCGGAGAAGCTGGTGGTGAAGTGCGTCCACAGGCCGAGCCGTGTGCCCGGCTCCTTCCACGCACGGCGCAGGTTCTTCTTGACCTCGCTGAGCGGCTGCTTGGCACGGCGGAGCGGTTCGTCGTACGGCGTGTTCTTGACGAGGAACAGTACGAGCAGACCGGTGACGACGCTCAGCACGCTCGCAGCGGCGAACGTCGGCGTCCAGCCGAAGGCATGGAAGGCAGCGGCCATCGGAACGGTCGACATGATCGCGCCGAGACCACCGAGCATTCCGGTCGCCTGCGACATCACCGGCTGGCGCAGGGCCGGGAACCAGGACATGACGACGCGCAGCACGCTGATGAACACGAGTGCGTCGCCAACACCCAGCACTGCGCGGGCAGCGAGCGCGGCCGGGTACGAGTCGACCGTGCTGAACGCTGACTGCGCTACGAACAGCAGACCGGACGCGGCGATCAGGAGGCGCTTGGAGCCGTACCTGTCGAGTAGTACGCCGACGGGGACCTGCATTGCGGCGTACACCGTCAGCTGTACGACGGTGAAGCTGGCGAGGGCCGATGCGGAGATGTGGAAGCGCTCCGCGGCCTGCAGGCCGGCGACGCTCATCGAGCCGCGGTGCAGCACGGTGACGAGGTACGTGAGGACAGCAGTGGCCCACACCGCCCAGGCTCGCCGTCCGCCCAGGGGGTAGAGGAGTTCGGTCACCGCGTGCCCCGCAGATCTGCCGCAGCGCTGTCGATGTGGGCGACAACGAGCTCGCGGAACCGCTTCACGCTGTTGCCGCCGAGGGCGTCGATCATCTCCTGGTGCGCGGTGATCGACTTGTCCATCCGGGCCGGCTGGACCTCGATCCCGGGCACCCCCATCCGGACCTGGCGGTCCCTGAGGCTGTTGTAGAGCTTGGCCAGGATCTGGTTGCCTGCGGCATCGACAATCGCCTCGTGGAAGGCGCGGTCGGCCTCGAGGAAGCTCTTCGTGTCACCGGCCTTGCGGTGCGCGCGCATCTCGTCGACGCGCTCGGTCAGCGCCTCGATCAGCTGCTTGCGCCGCGGCCAGACCTTGGCGGCGGCGTGCGTCTCGATCAGCTCGCGGGACTCGAGGACGTCGTCGATCTCCTGCGGCAGCACCGGGAGGACCAGCGCACCCTTCTTCGGGTAGAGCTTGACCAGGCCCGACTCCTCGAGGCGGAGCAGGGCCTCGCGGACCGGCGTACGGGAGACACCGACCGCGGTCGCCAGCTCACCCTCGGTGAGCAGCTCGCCGCCGGGGTAGACCCGATCCAGGATCGCTGCCTTCACGTACGCGTACACGCGCTCGGCCGCGGGGATCTTCTCCACCCCCGGCGCGGCCTCGACCACCACCCGCGCGATCTCCGCGGTCTGTTCACCCAATGTCAACGCGTCGTTCGCCGCGTCCCCGGTTGCCACTGCTCTCCCACCCATACGACTCGTATCTTTGTTGTATCTATCCTACCTGTACCTTCAATCCACTGTCCAAGCGAGGTATTCCCCAGCTTGTCCACGAGTTATCCACAGGCAGATCCACAGGATGTGGGCAACTGAGCGTGATGTCGTCATTCCTTGCAGGGTTTCCCGTGCGTTGTGGATGAAGCACTCCGCTTGGCGGCGATCCGGCCTAGAGTCTCGGGTTACCGGCCCGGGCCCGTCCGCCCGGACCTTGCCCTGAGGAGGCCTCGTGTCCCGAACATCCCGTCCTCGCCGGTTGGCCGCCGGTCTGTCCGCCGTCGCGCTCGCCTGCGTATCGCTCGGTACGGCGACCAGCTCGCACGCCGCCACTACACCCGGCCCGCTGATGAACTACGTGGTCAACACCAAGGCCACGCCCGGCCACGTCCGCAAGACCGAAGACGCGGTCAAGGACGCGGGCGGGACCGTGCTGGTGTCGTACCGGCAACTCGGCGTGGTGATCGCCCAGTCGACGAACCCCGACTTCAAGACCGACATCCGCGCCACGCACAACGGCCGTGAGGTCGAGACCGTCGGCGCGACCCGCACCGTCGCCGTCAGCGAGGGCGCCGGCGGGCTCAACGCGACCTCGGGGACGCCCGCGCTCGACCCGCGCGAGGGCGAGCAGTGGGACATGGCCCAGATCAAGGCGGACCAAGCACACGCGGTGACCGATGGTTCGCGCAGCGTGCTGGTCGGCATCAACGACAGCGGCGTCGACGACACCCACCCCGATCTCGCCCCGAACTTCGACGCGGCGGACTCCGTCAGCTGCGTGAACAACGGCGTACCGGATCGGACCGTGGGAGCGTGGCGGCCGACCACCAGTGCGCACGGCACTCACGTCGCCGGCACGGTCGCGGCCGCGCGCAACGGCGTCGGCATCGTCGGCGTCGCCCCCGGCGTGCGGATCGCGTCCGTCAAGGTGGTGAACGACGCCGGCTTCATCTACCCGGAGTACTCGATCTGCGGGATCGTGTGGGCCGCCGAGCACCACATGGCGGTCACGAACCACAGCTACTTCATCGACCCGTTCGAGTTCTGGTGCAACGACAACGGCGACCAGGGCGCCGTACAGGAAGCGGTACGGCGGGCATACGCGTGGGCGACCGACCAGGGCACCCTGTCCGTTGCGGCCGCGGGTAACTCGAACTACGACCTGGCCCACAAGACCACCGACAACAACAGCCCCGACGACTCGCCCGCGGTCCCGCGCACGATCAACAACGACTGCCTCGACCTGCCGACCGAGCTTCCCGGCGTCATCACCGTCGCCAGCACCACCCAGGCCGGCGTGAAGAGCAGCTTCTCGAACTTCGGCCTGAACAAGATCGACGTCGCAGCCCCAGGCAGCTCGATCCTGTCCACGGTCCCCGGCGGCTACGCCAAGTTCAGCGGTACGTCGATGGCGTCGCCGCACGTCACCGGTGTCGCGGCCCTGATGAAGTCCACCCACCCGTCGTGGGGCCCGCGCGACATCGAACGCGCCCTCCACACCGAAGCCGACGACGTCGCCTGCCCCACCACCACCCCGGATGCCCGCTGCACCGGCACCACCGCCAACAACTCCTTCTACGGCGAAGGCATCGCCGACGCCCTCGATGCCGTAACCCGCTAACCCCAAGCCGAGTGGGGGTCCCCCGCCCAGGACCCCCACTCAC
>DASXXB010000279.1:0-15926 GCA_036503355.1 Kribbella sp.
TGGGACGCGGCGAAGTTCGAGATCGCGGCGCACCGCTGGGTGCACGTCGGCGAGCCGGGGTACGGCGTTGCCGTGGTCAACGACTCGACGTACGGCCACGACATCAACCGGACCGCGCGTGAGGACGGTGGTACGACGACCACGATCCGGACGTCGCTGATCCGGGCGCCGCGGTTCCCGGACCCGAAGACCGACCAGGGCGTGCACACCGTGAACCACGCGCTGGTGGTCGGCGCCGGGATTCCGGAGGCGATCGAGGAGGGCTACCGGATCAACCTGCCGGAGCGGGTCGTCACCGGGGCCGAGGGCGTCGAGCCGATCGTTGCCATCGACAACGACAACGTGATCGTCGAGGCGCTCAAACTGGCCGACGACCGGTCGGGCGACGTCGTCGTCCGGCTCTACGAATCCACCGGCGGCCGCGCCCGGGCCACCGTCACGCCGTCGTTCCAGGCGGCGTCGGTGACCGAGGTCGACCTCCTCGAGCGCGATCTGAAGGACCGGGAACTGAAGGACAACGGAGTCAGCTTCGAACTCCGCCCCTTCCAGATCCTCACCCTCCGCTTCAAGCGTTCCTGACCGGGGTCCCTGGCCTCCTCCCTCCCACCCTGGAGGCTCGGCCCACCCCATCCCCGGAGGCTCCCCCCGCCTCCAACTCGCGCCCGGCGCCGCGCAGCGGTGCCGGGCGCGGGTGTTTGTGGGTCAGCTGGCGGCTGCGGCGACCAGTTCGCCGAAGGCCTGCATGCCTCGGGCGTTCGGGTGGAGGGGTGCGGCGGCCGAGGTCGGGACCAGGCCCTCCTGCCAGCGGGACGTGATGGAGGCACAGGCGTCGTGGCCGATACTGGGGGTGCGCAGGTCGACATAGTGCGCGCCGTGCGCCGCGGCCTGGGTAGCGAGCATGGTGTTGAGGCGGTCGATCGTGGCCTGCAGGTAGTTCGCGTCGGCCGGCCACACGGGGATCTGTGGGTAGCAGCCGTTCGGGCGGATGTACGTGCCGTACCCGGTCACCAGCACACGCGCGTCAGGCGCGAGCTGCCGGATGCGGTCGAGCGCCTGGCCGAACGGTGCGGCGGTCGCATCGATCCGCGCGGCCAGCTGATCAGTACCGCCGGCTGTGAACCGCTCCTTGCACGAAGCGCCGGCCGGTGGCGGCAGCAGGTTGATACAGCTCAGCGCCGCCGCGACGAGCCCGGTGTCGTTTCCGCCGATCGCGACCGTCACCAGGTCGGTCGCCGGCGTCAGAGCGTCGTACTGCGGGGCTTTGAAGCCGAACTGTTTCCCGCTGAAGTCCGGGATCACCGCCCCGGAACACGTCACGTCGGTCAGCTCCGCACCGAGTTCCGCGGCCGCGACCTGCGGATAGTTCACGCCGGACCGCAGGCACGGTACGTCGACCTGCGGCGGGATCAGCGGCCCCGCGGCCGACGAGTCGCCGAGCGCGACGTACTCGAGCGGGCCGTCCGCCCGCGCCACTCCGGGACCGCTCACCAATCCGGCCACCAGTACACCCGCCGCGAGCAGAACGCCTCGTCTCATCATCGTCACCCTTCGCCGTCGACCAGTCACTACCTTCGAGTAGTAATGTTCGGCCACAATTCGCCCGCTGGTCGCTGGGGCGAGACCCAGACTTCGAAGGGTGATCGTTGTGACTGATCACAAGGAGCTCCGGTCCGGTGGCGTACCCGTGCACGAGATCCTGCGCACCGACCTCGCGCCGCTGGTGGACGACGTACTGCGGCGGCTGGTCGCGGACATCCCGCTGTACGCGCAGCTCCCCGAGGAGGAACTGCAGGGCGACATCCGGCGGATCACCGAGCGGACGCTGCGCGCGTTCAGCGAGACGTTCCGGACGGGCGTCGTACCGGCCGGCGAGGCGCTCGACCCGCTCCGGGAGTCCGCGACCCGGCGGGCCGAGGAAGGGGTGCCGTTGGAGGCGCTGCTGGCGGCGTACCACCTGGGCGGGAAGGTCTGCGCCGATCATGTCGCGGCGCGGTTCCGGCCGGCGGAGCTGCCGGACGCGATCGCACTCAACCGGCTGATCCTGGACTTCCTGCAACGCGTCACGGCGGTGGTGTCGGCCAGCTACTTCGAGGAGCGCCAGTCGATCGCCGGCGAGGACCAAGCGACCCGGCAGTCCGTCTTCGCCGCACTCGTCCAGGGCCGTCCGGTCGACGCCGCGGTGCGATTGCCCGCGGAGTACGTCGTAGTGGGTCTGGCGATCGGCCCGCACCCGGACGAGACCCGCCCCGGCGTCGACCGCGAGATCGTTGCCCGCCGCAAGCTCCGCAGGATTCGGGTCGAGCTGGACCGGATCCCCGACAGCATGTCCGGCCTCGCAGCCGACGGCGGCATCGCAATCATCCCCACTCGACCACCCGGTGGAGTACACGGGGTAGGGCGGATCGCACTCGGGTGGTTGCGGGCGCGGTTGAGTCAGGTGGCCGGGGTCGAGGTGACGCTGACGAGTACGGCGGCCGCACCGAGGGACGTTCCGGCCGGGGTGGCGTTGGTGCGGGAGCTGTTGGAAGTCGTCCGTACGCATCGACGGCCGCCCGGCGTCTACGAGCTGGACGATCTGTTGCTGGAGTATCAGCTGAGCCGACCTGGGCCGGCGCGGGATCGGCTGGCAACCATGCTCGTGCCGCTGGCGGAGCGGGACGATCTGCTGGCGACGCTGCGGTGCTACCTCGAGAACGCGCGCAACCGGCGGCAGACTGCGGCTGACCTGCACGTTCACGCGAACACAGTGGACTATCGGCTGCGGCAGGTCGGGCGGCTGACCGGGCTGGATCCGGTCCGCGACGACCAACTGCCGCGGATCGTCGCCGCGCTTGTCGCGTTCGACGCCCAGCGTTTACCCGGCTGACGTAGCGTGAAAGGCATGGCTCCGACACCTTTGCTCGGTTCCCGGACGCTCGACCGGCAGACGGCGCGGACGCTGCCGCCCGGGCCGAAGTGGCCGACGTTGCTGCAGACGTTCCTGTTCGCGAGTCATCGCCGGACGTTCTTCCCGCGGATGCGGGACAAGTACGGCGACGTGTTCACGATCCGGCTGGTGCCGTCGAGCCGCGTCTGCGTGGTCCTGAGCCGCCCGGACCACATCCGGGAGGTGTTCGGCAGCCCGCCGTCGGTGATGCACGCCGGCGAGGGCAACACCGTGCTCGAGCCGATCATGGGCTCGCACTCGCTGCTGCTGCTCGACGACGAGGACCACGTCCGGATGCGCAAGCAGCTGATGCCCGCCTTCTCCGGGCCGGCGCTGCGCGGGTACGCCGGAATGGTGCACGAGCTCGCCCGCGCCGAGGTCGCGAAATGGCCGATCGGCACGCCGTTCAAGGTGCACCAGCGGATGCGGAACCTGACGCTCGAGATCATCCTGCAGGTGATCTTCGGCGTCACCGACGTCGACCGGCTGAACACCCTGCGCCCGTTGCTGGACAAGATCGTCTCCGTCTCGCCGGTGATCATGCTCGGCGGGTTCTACCGGCCGCTGCTCAAGGTCCGGCCGTGGAAGACTTTCCTGGACACCCAGCAGCGGATCGACGAGATCCTGTACGACGAGATCGCCGGCCGCCGCACGACGTACGCCGGGCGCACCGATGTACTGTCCCGGTTGCTTGCTGCGGGCAACTGGTCGGACGTGGAGCTGCGCGACCAGCTGGTGACGCTGCTGCTCGCCGGGCACGAGACCACGGCGACCGCGATGGCCTGGGCGTTCCACGAGCTCGCGCGCCGGCCCGCCGATCTGGAGTTCGGCCAACGGGCGGCCGACGCCGGCGCGGACGACGAACTGGAGGCGATCGTCAAGGAGGCGCTGCGGCTGCACCCGGTCGTCTACCAGGTCGGCCGGCGTCTCACCGAGACCGCCGACATCGCCGGCTACCGGCTCCCCCGCGGTACGACGATCATGGCCGCGATCGGTCTGGTCCATGGCGACGGTGAGCACTTCCCGCTGCCGAAACAGTTCCGCCCGCAGCGCTTCCTGTCCGACGACCCGCCCGCGCCCGGCACCTGGATGCCTTTCGGCGGCGGGGCCCGGCGCTGTATCGGGGCCGGCTTCTCGCTGATGGAGGGCACCGAGATCCTCCGCGCCGCCCTCGCCGTCTACGACATCCAGGCGCCGCACCCCACACCCGAACCGGCCCAGCCGAAGAACGTCACCCTCGTCCCCCGCCACGGCGCCGAAATCACCGTCACCCCCCGCCGCACCCCGCCTCCCGACCCCGAGCCCTAGACCTAGGCCGCGGAGCGGTCGAGGGTCGTCCGTCGCCGGAGGGTGGTGTCGACGACGGACTGTGGCTGGTAGGCCTGGTCGAGCGTGCCGACGTCGGTGCCGGGTGGGACGATCTCGTCGATCCGGTCCAGCAGATCGTCGGACAGCTGGACGTCGACGCCGGCCAGTAGGTCGTCCAGGTGCGCCATGGTGCGCGGGCCGACGATCGCACTGGTCACTGCCGGGTGCGCGATCGTGAACGCGGTGGCAAGGTGCGTCAGCGGCATTCCGGCGTCGGCGGCCAGCTTCACGAACTCCTCGACGACATCGATGCGGTGCTCGTCGGTCACGTGGTTCACGAACCTCGCCCGCACCAGGTCGATCTCCTGCCCCTTGCGAACCCGCCCGGTGAGCAGGCCCTGGCCGAGCGGGCCCCACACCAACACGCCCATCCCGTATCGCTGTGCGACCGGGAGGAGCTCCCGCTCGATCCCACGGTTCAGCAGCGAGTACGGCGGTTGCTCGGTCCGGAGCCGGGCCAGGCCACGGCGTTCCGCGACCCAGTGCGCCTCGACCAGGTCGGACGCCGGCAGCCCCGACGTACCGACCGCGCGCACCTTGCCGCTGCGGATCAGGTCCGTCAGCGCGGACAGCGTTTCCTCGATGTCGGTCGCGGGGTCCGGCCGGTGCAGCTGGAAGAGGTCGAGGTAGTCGGTCTGTAGCCGTCGCAGCGAGTTCTCCACGGCGGTCTGGATCCAGCGCCGGGAGGCACCCTGCTGGTTCGGATCGGCGCCCATCGGGCGACCGAACTTGGTGGTCAGCACGACGTGCTCGCGACGCCCCTTGAGCGCCTTGCCGACGACATCCTCGGAGTCGCCGTACGCATCGGCGGTGTCGATGAAGTTGATACCGGCGTCGAGCGCCTTGTGGATGATCCGGGCCGACTCGCCGGGGTCCGGATTGCCGACCGACGTGGCGAACATCAGCGTGCCCAGAGCGTACGGACTGACCTTGATCCCGGTCCGGCCGAGTGTGCGGTACTGCATCGGACGTCCTCCCTGCCGTATGATCGAACTAATCGGAAACACTTTCCGCTTGAGACTATACGGAAAGCCTTTCCGGTTGCGCAAGCGGGCCTGTGGATGTGGAGGTGGCAATGCCCGAGGAGCCCACGCGGCAGCGGCGCGCGGACGCGATCCGGAACGTCGACCTGCTGCTCGACGCCGCGCGGATCGTGTTCGAGCGGGTGAGCGTGGACGCGCCCGCCAAGCAGATCTCGGACCTGGCCGGCGTCGGGGTCGGCACGCTGTACCGGCACTTCCCGAAGCGTTCCGACCTGGTCAAGGCGGTCGTGGAGAGCGGGATCGAGTCGATGGCCGAGCTCGGTACGACGCTGAGTGCGCAGCATCCGCCCGACGAGGCGCTGCGGCGTTGGATCGACGCGTACACGAAGTTCCTGGGGACCAAGCGCGGCCTGGCGCCCGCACTACACTCAGGCGACCCGGCCTTCGACGGCCTGGCGGACCACTTCCGGGCTCGCATCGGTCCGGTGCTGACGGAACTCCTCCAGGCAGCCAAGGTCCGCTCGGACATCTCGACCGACGATCTGCTCCATGCCATCGCCCATCTCTGCACGCCCGGCCCCGACCCGACGTTCGGGCCGCGGATGGTGGGCGTGCTGATGGACGGGCTCAGACACAACGAGAAGGGGTGAGCTCCGCGAGCCCACCCCTTCCGCAAGAACCGGGTCAGTCCTCGAGGTCGCCGACGTCGCCGAGGTCTACGTCGCGGTAGTTCTCCAGGTCTCCCTCGTCGTCGTCGGACAGTTCGAAGTCGTCCTCGTCGTCGACGACGTGTACCGCGGCCTCCTCGGCGCCGGCGGCCGCGCCGTCGATGCCGACGTCCTCGGCGTACAGCTCGTCGTCGTCGTCACTGTGCGCACCCTCGTCGGAGGCAACCAGCCGGCCGGAGCGGACCACGCCGACCTCCGGGCCGCCGACGTCCTCGCCGTCCTCGGCATACGGGTCCGCGTCCGGGACCTCCTGCGCGATCCGCTGGTCCAGCGACTCGCCCTGCAGCGCCTCGTCGGCGGTCGTGCCGAAGCCTTCGCCCGCGGACCACTTCTCCGGCGGCGAGTACCCCTCGTCGAGCAGATCGGCCACGCCCCGGTCGTCGAGGGTGTCCTCCGCCTGCAGCTGATCCTCGTCGTCCACGGAGTAGCTGCCGTAGTCCTCACGGTTCTTGTCGGTCATGGCCCAACCTTGGCGCGCCGCAAGCAGCAGAATCAAGCGGGACGCAGAATGGGGCCTGTGGATCCGGTCAGGCTGACGTTGGACCAGTTGCGGGAGCTGCGCGACGACATCGCGCCGCGGGCCGCCGAGCGGTCGCGGGCCTCGGTCCGGCGGCGGGTCGAACGCTGGCGCAGCCGGGCGTTCTTCATCGCCCAGTGCGCCCTCGCCGCCGGTGTGGCGTGGGCCTTCGCACGGTACGTCGTCGGCCACAAGCAGCCGTTCTTCGCGCCGGTCGCGGCGATGGTCTGCCTCGGGTTCAGCTTCGGTCAGCGGCTCCGCCGGGTCGCGGAGGTGATGGTCGGCGTCGCGGTCGGGGTCGGCGTCGGCGACCTGTTCGTGAAGGCGTTCGGTACCGGCATCGCGCAGCTCGTCTTCGTGATCGCGCTCGCGATGAGCGTCGCCGTACTGCTCGGCGCCGGGAATCTGATGACCACCCAGGCCGGCGTCCAGGCGGCGATCGTCACGACCCTGCTGCCCAATCCGAACGCAGGCTTCAGCCGCTGGCAGGACGCCGCGCTCGGCGGGCTGGTGGCCCTGGCCGCGGCCACGATCGCGCCCGCCGCGGCGATCCGGCGCCCGCGCCAGCAGGCCGCCGGCGTGCTCAACGAGCTGGCCGAGATCCTCGTCGAGACGGCCGAGGGCCTGCGCACCCGGGACGAGGACGCGGTCACCGACGCCCTGCGCCGCGCCCGCGCCAGCGACTCGCAACTCGAGGTGCTGCGCACCGCGGCGGAGGAAGGTGTCGCGGTGGTGCGGCTGTCGCCGTTCCGTCGCCGGCATCGCGGCCGGGTGCAGGAGATCGCCGACCTGGTCCTCCCGCTGGACCGGGCGATCCGCAACACCAGGGTGCTGGTACGCCGCTGCGCCGTGTCGGTGTGGCGCGACGAGGCGATGCCGGACGAGTACCCGATGCTGCTCGACCGCCTCGCGGACGGCACCCGCCTGATCGGCGAGTCGCTGTTCGAACCGGCCGCCGAGGTCGCCGCACACCGGGTCCTGGGCGAGCTCGGACGCCGTACGGCGGAACTGCCGCTGCCGGCCGGTCTGTCCGCCGTGGTCGTCCTCGGGCAGCTCCGCTCGACGATCGTCGACCTGCTGGAGCTGAGCGGCACGTCGTACGACGAAGCGCGCAAGCTCGTCCCGCTCCGCCTCGACGGGCTCGACGAGAAGTAGCCGTCACCGAGGGTGACTCAGATCACATCCAGGATTCCCGTCATAGGTCGTCACTCTCCGCGTCTCACCGGCATGACGATCCACCGACTGATGACCACGATGGCCACCGAGCAGGTGCGTGAGCTCGAGGACCTCCTGGCCGGAACCCAGACCACCGACGACCGGACAGACGCCGCCGCCGAGCAGTAGCAGGCGCCAGCCGGACGAACGGACCCGGGCGGCGCACCCGGACGGTCTTGCCCACCGAGCCAGACCGCACGGAAGTCGCACACCAAACGCAGAGGCGCCCCAGTGCGAGGCGCCCCCGGATCCGTTACCGGTGCACCGCCACCTCAGGTGCACCGCGACCACCCGCCGACCGTCCTGACGCCGCTTGCGCGAGGCTCAGGCCGGTCGGTGGGTGGTTTCACGCGACGGTGATCTCGGTGGTCACGGAGTTCGCGATGAAGCATTCCCGGTGCGCGAGGTGGTGGATCCGCTCGATCGTCGCGGCGTCCGGTTCGGCACCGTTCCAGACGATCTTCGGGTGCAGCGTCACCTGCGTGATCGCCAGCCGGCCGTCCGCGTTCTTCGCCATCACGCCGACCGCGTGGTCGTCGTACGCGTCGACGACCAGCCGCTTGCGGGCCGCGATCGACAGGAACGTCAGCATGTGGCACGACGACAGCGCCGCCACGAACGCCTCTTCCGGATCGACCGGGCCGGGGTTGCCCAGGTACTTCGGGTTCGCCGAGCCCGGGACCGTGATACCGCCGTCGAAGCGCCACTCGTGGTCGCGGTTGTAGCTGTCGTAGGCGAAGTCGTACTCACCACGGCTCCAGCTGACGTCGACCACGTGCTCCGACATGGATCATCCTTCCGAGACGGCCGCCTTCGCGGAGGCGGTGACGGGATTGCATCGTACGCCGACGTGTCCGGGCAGCTTGGCGACGTAGTCGCTGTCGTAGCGGGCCGCCATCCCCGCGACCGGGAAGTCGGTGGTCACCCACTGGGCTCCGCTCGCCAGCGCGATCCCGAGCCGGGTGTAGTCCTTGTCCCGGATCGTCGCCATCGGCTCGTCGGAGCGGGTGCGGACCAGGTACCCCTTCGTCACCAGCCGCTGGATCTCGGCCTGGTTCGCGCCGCGCGGGTCGTTCACCTCGGTGACCGCGGCGTCCGGTGCGCCTTCCGGACCGCGGGTGAAGACCGCCCGGCCCTCGAGATTCGGTTTGCCGGCGGTGTAGGTGTCGCGGATCTCGCCCGGTCCACCGTTGTCGAAGTAGAACATCACCTGGCCACGGACGCTGTTCAGCTTCGGCCAGCCCTTCGTCAGGACCGACTGCTCGAGCGTCAGGCCGGTCCGGCGTACGTCGTCCGGGGTGAGGATCTCGTTCTCGCTGAACACCGAGCGGATCTCGGTGTCAACGCTGTCCAGGTTGGCGGCGTTCCACGGCGGTGCCTTCACCCCGCCCGCCGCGACCACCTGGGGGTCGGACTGCTTCAGCTCGAGGTTGATCGCGATCGGCACGTGTCCCGGGTGCGCGTCGGACCAGGTCTTCACCTGCCGCAGGCAGACCACGAATGTGTCGCAGTTGGTGTTGTAGTCGAAGTCCGGGACGTGCATGACCTTGATCCCGGGCTGGGCCATCGCCGGGTCGGTCAGCGGGCCCTGCCCGGTCAGCTTCCGGATCAGCGGGTACGTGTAGAGGCCGCCCTGCGGGTCCGGGAACAGGTCGAGCTCCAGCGAGCGGACGTTCTGGTCCTCGAGCTGCTGCGAGATCGGGGCGTGCGAGTACCACAGGTCGACCGCGCCGGCGTTCAGCTGCTGCTGCACCTTCTGCTCGGCCGGGCTGAGCTCGCGGTGGTACGAGTTGTGCGATCCGACCACCTGGATCTGGTTCAGCCGCAGCTCGTTGCCCTGCAATCCGTTCCGCGAGTACGCCGTACCCGCAACACCGGACGCCGCGAGCGCAGCGGACGCGAGCCCCGCCACCACAGCTTTGTTGACGCGCATAACAAGCCTCCCCTGTTCAGAACCAACTGTCGGCAATCTGTCACACAGAGGTGGCAACGATGTCCCCGGATGCGTGGACAATAAGTGAATGGTGACATCGGGGGCGTATCCGTTGCGGCGTACGCCGACGCAGGACCGGGCCAGCCGGCAGGTGGAGCGGATCCTGGACGCGGCCTGCGCCGAGGTGGTCGAGCGTGGGTACGACGCCGCGTCGACGAGCGGGATCGCCAAGCGGGCCGAGATCGCGGTCGGCAGCGTGTACCGGTACTTCCCGGACAAGCGCAGCCTGATCCAGGCGATCGAGCGGCGGAACCAGGCGCGCTACACCGACGCGGTCCGGGAACGGCTGGCCGAGGTGGCGAGCTGGCGCGCGGCGGTCGACGTCACGCTGGACACGTTCCGGGAGATGCACCGGACCGACCCCGGCTTCAAGACCGTCGTACTGAGCGGGCTCGGCGATCCAGAGCTGGAGGCGAAGCCGGGCGAGTTCGACGACCAGCACGCCGGCGAGTTCGCGGAGCTGCTCGTGGCGCGCTTCGGCGCTCGCGATTCACGGGACTTCCGGCTGGCGGTGACGCTCAGCATCACGATGGGCGAGGCGCTGGCACACCTGGCGGACCGATTGTCCGCGGACGAGGCGCAGTACGTCCTGAACCAGGGCCGGCCGGTGCTGTACGGCCTACTCGCCCCTCATCTCCCTGCTTGAGCCCGAGAGGAGGCTCAAGCAGGTGAGCTGTCAGGCTGCGGACGGGAGGCCCAGGGCCGGCCAGTGGCTGACCCGGCCGGCCAGACGCGCCCGGCGTGGGCTCCGGACGTCGTACGCGACGATCACCCGGTCACCCTTGGCGTAAGTAATCCTGCTCCCGACCGGGAACTTGCGAGCGACCTCGTACGGTCCCTCACCCCGGCGGGTGTAGTACTCGACGATGACCTCGGTGTAGACCGCCGGTGCACCGTTCGCCAGTTGGCCGCGGACCGGGCCACGCACCCGGATCACTCGTCCCGCGGTCTTTTCTTCTGTGCCGGCGGGGATAACGTCCCGGCGCAGACCGGCCAGGACCTCGGTCACGATGAAAGCCGCGACCACCAGCACCAGGCCGAACCCACCCAGTACAACGATCGTCAACATGGCACTCACCCCCGACGCGCCGCCCGCGAGCGACGCGGTCGTTTTGTCGAAACTGCCTGTGCGGCGTTTGCCGCTTACCGGTGGGACGCCACCGAACTCCACTTGGTTCCAGGTAAGTACAAAAACTTCTCTACAGGACCATCTTCTCTTCTACAGGTCCATAGTAGAGTCCGGTGGAGCGGTGTTGCTAGGGGTAGAGTTGACGTGTAGTTGTCAGTTTCCGCCCATTCCGAACTGGTACTGCGGCGGTACCGGCCGCCGGCTGCCGAGCGCTTCCTCGACGGCCAGCCAGTAGTCCGTGAGCGGGTTCGCACCTTCTCGGACCGTCGCCAACTGGATCCCCGCCGCCAGCAGTTCGTGGGCCGCCGCCGGGTCTCCCGTCTCCAGCGCATGCCGGACCCGTAGCAACTGGATCCGCGGATCGTCAGGCGCGTTCGCGAGCATCCGCTCCGCCCGCGGTACGTCGGAGTCGAGCGCAGCAGCCACCGCCTCCGCGACGAGCGGCACCAACGCGGGCCGCAGCTCGACAGCGCGCTCGTAGTAGTCCAGCTCGCCCGTGACCGCACCGAGGTTGCGCAGCGCCCACGGGTTGTCCCCCGACTGCTGCCACGCCGCGATCGCCCCGTCGACGTCACCGTTGTAGTGCCGTGCCACGCCCCGGTGGTACCAGACGAGCCAGTTGTCCTCCGCCGCCTCCAACAACTCCCGCCAAGCGACGAGAGTCCCGTCCGGTACGTCGTCGGTCGCAGGCAACCGCCCGTCGAGCAACGGCAACCACGCCTGCTCCCGTGACGTCAGCGTGTCGTCGCTGAACGGCGTACCGTCCGACACCGTCCACCCGGTGCGCTTCAGCTCCAACGCACCCCATCCGGACCTGATCGCCACCGGCTCCACCGGAGCCGAATCAACAACCTCCGCCCAAGCCGCCGCCCGCGCACCCAGTCCGTCGAGCAACGGCGCCAACTCCTCAGCGGCTCCGCGTCGAGCTGTCGTCCACTCCTGGGAGTGCGCAACCTCGCCGTCCATCGAGAGACGCCCGTACGCCTCCAACCAGGACCACGATGTACGGCCGGGCAGCCGCAGGTGCTCCATCTGCGTACGAGCGAGTCCCGCCTGAATCTCGGCGTACCCGTCACCCTCCAACCCGGGCGACAACCACTCCTGCCACCGACGCCCGCCATCGCCCTGCCCCCACACGAAGAGCTTCCGGCCGCGCAGCCGCTCGGTCGACGCCTGTACGAGCCCCTGACCCGAGCCGTCGACGGACGCGATCCACGACGCCTCCCCGGCCAGCGGCTCGAAGAAGTAGTCGATCGCCCGCGGGTGCCGCATCGGATACGTCAGGTCGGTCGTGACGTCGACCAGGTCCAGCCGGCTCCCGTACCCGAACTGCCAGGCCTGGTCCGCCGGCACGAGCACCCGCCGGTCCGGTGACTGCGGTACGGCGATGTTCGACCACCAGTACGCCGGGACCTCGACGTCCGACGGGTTCTGCAGCCGTACGCCGACGTACAGGAACTCGGAGTCGTCCGGGAGCCAGAAGTCGAGCTGCGTAACGAGGTTGCGGGTCCGCTCGAGCTCCCACAGGCGCAGGACCGGCGTACCGTCCGGGCCGTCGACCCGCGCGGCGTGCATCGGTGTGCAGGTGCCGGTCCAGTGGCCGGTGCTGCCGACGTTCCACTCGACGCCGCCCGCGAACCAGGCGTTGCGCAGGGCAAGGTTCGCCGGCTGGAACACCGGGTTGCGGTAGAGCAGCTCGGTCCCGTGGTGGACGAGCGAGTACAACCGCCCACCGAGGCCGGGCAGCACGGTCGCGCGGACATGCTCGTTCTCCAGCACCAGTGCGGGCAGCGATGTCTCGACGAGCGTGCGGTCGTAGCCGTCCTGGTTCAGGCACGGGAGCGGGCTGTGCAGACGCCCGTACTCGATGTTCTCCCGCAGGTCGGCCGGGAGCTCCGCGAGGTTCACGACCTCGTGGACCTCACGCTGCGTGCGGAGCGGTGCGAGCGGGTTCTCCGGACCGAGCGAAGCTGCAGGAAGTACGACGTTCTGCGCAGAAAGGATCGTCACAGCCACATCCTCGCAAGTGCGCTATACATGGTCGACATGGACGCTGATGTGATCGTCGTCGGGGCGGGACTGGCGGGGCTGGCCGCGACCGCAGAGCTGGCCGACGCGGGCCGGAAGGTGCTGCTGCTCGACCAGGAACCCGAGGCGTCGCTCGGCGGCCAGGCGTTCTGGTCGTTCGGCGGTCTGCTGTTCGTCGACTCCCCCGAGCAGCGGCGGATGGGCATCAAGGACTCCCGCGATCTCGCGCTGCAGGACTGGCTCGGTTCGGCCGGGTTCGACCGGCTGGACGACGAGGACAAGTGGGCGCGGCAGTGGGCCGAGGCGTACGTCGACTGGGCGGCCGGCGAGAAGCGCCCGTGGCTGCACGCGCAGGGCGTGCGGTTCTTCCCGGTGGTCGGGTGGGCCGAGCGCGGTGGCTACAACGCAGACGGCCACGGCAACTCGGTGCCGCGTTTCCACATCACGTGGGGCACCGGGCCGGGGCTGGTCGCGCCGTTCGAGCGCCGGGTGCGGGAGGCCCACGCGAAGGGGCTGGTCGAATTCCGGTTCCGGCACCGGGTGGACGAGCTGACCGTCACCGGTGGGGTGGTCGACGGTGTCGCGGGCAAGGTGCTCGAGCCCAGCGACGTACCCCGTGGTGTGTCCAGCTCACGGGTCGAGGTCGGCGACTTCGGCCTGAAGGCGCAGGCGGTGATCGTCACCTCGGGCGGGATCGGCGGCAACCACGACCTGGTGCGATCGCAGTGGCCGCGGCGGATGGGCGAGCCGCCGAAGCGGATGATCAGCGGCGTCCCGGCACATGTCGACGGGCGGATGCTCGCGATCACCGAGCAGGCCGGCGGCCGGTACGTGAACCGGGACCGGATGTGGCACTACACCGAAGGCATCCAGAACTGGGACCCGATCTGGCCGCTGCACGGCATCCGGATCCTGCCCGGGCCGTCGTCGCTGTGGTTCGATGCCACCGGCAAGCGACTGCCGGTGCCGTTGTTCCCCGGGTTCGACACCCTCGGGACGCTCGAGCACATCATGCGGACCGGGTACGACTACACGTGGTTCGTGCTGACCCAGAAGATCATCGAGAAGGAGTTCGCGCTCTCCGGCCAGGAGCAGAACCCGGACCTGACCGGCAAGGACATCCGCGGCGTGCTCGGCCGGGCCCGCGGCGGGGCGACCGCGCCGGTCCAGGCGTTCATGGACAACGGCGCGGACTTCGTTGTCCGCGGCAACCTTCCGGATCTGGTCCGGGGTATGAACGACCTGACCGGCGACAAGCTGATCGACCTCGACGACCTGGAGCGGCAGATCGTCGCGCGGGACCGGGAGCTGGCCAATACGTTCACCAAGGACCTGCAGGTGACGGCGCTGCGCGGGGCACGCAACTACCGCGGCGACAAGCTCATACGGGTCGCCCCGCCACACCGGATCCTGGACCCGAAGGCGGGCCCGCTGATCGCCGTACGGCTGAACATCCTGACCCGCAAGTCGTTGGGCGGCCTGCAGACGGATCTCGACTCCCGGGTGCTGCGGGCCGACGGCACCCCCCTCCCCGGCGTCTACGCGGCCGGCGAGGTCGCCGGTTTCGGCGGCGGCGGCATCCACGGCTACCGCTCCCTGGAAGGCACCTTCGTCGGCGGCTGCCTGTTCACCGGCCGTACGGCGGGCCGCGCCGCCGCGAAGGCGGTGCGCTGACAGTTGGCCGAGATCATCTACAGGCATCGGCCGGTCTCGCGCCGGGCGTGGCTCTGGCCGATCGTGCTCTGGGCGTTGGCGACCACCGGCCTGTTGCTCAGCTCCAAGGTCGAGCTGACCGGCACCCAGGTGGGCCTTGCGGTATTCGGTCCGTCGGGAGTGTTCGGCATCTGGCTGCTGAGTCTGGCGGCCCTCACCTGGCGCGGCACCGTCACCATCACGCGGCAGACCCTGCGCGTCGGGACGGACCGGGTTCCGGTGGCGGCGATCGAACCCGACTGGGTGCGCATGCTGGCCGCGAGGGCCACCCCGGAGCTGGCCGCACGCGTCGGTGCTCGGGCGCCGCAGGTCGCGGCCGAACGGCAGGCCGACAGGCGCAGGGGCCGGCTGCTCGGCGGAGCCTACGGAGCGTCCTTCTGCGACGAGTTGGTCACCCTTGACGTTCGCAACGAACGGACCGGACGATTCGAGCGGGCCAGCCTGCCCGCCCGGGACCGGCCTGGCCTACTGGCAGGCCTGCTCACCGCACTCGACCAGCAGGCGTAGCCCCGGACGCCAGCCGGACACCGCGAGATGTGTGTCGTGATCCCATATCAGGAGCGACGGCGGACTCCTAGCGTGACGCCATGCGCCGTCTCATCATCCTGCTCACCGTCACTGTCCTGCTCACAGGTCTGACCATGCCGGCCGATGCGCACCGGGCTGTACGCGTCCCGGGTGCCGAGTACCAGGAGGTCGCGCAGCTCGACGACCTCACCACGTCAGGCACGGTCGCGTCCGGTCATACCAATCCGGCCGACTACGCGGGCCTCACCCACTCGGGCTTACCGCAGCAGTCCGGCGTACCAGGGGTGCAGATCGACGGGTACTTCCCGGACAGCTCGCACACCAACACCAACCACGGCTGGAACCACGACTCGCAGTTCGTGATCCGGCTGCCGCGGACGTGGAACGGCGGACTCGTGGTGTCCGGGTCTCCCGGCGTACGGGCCCAGTACGCGAACGACAGGGCGATCTCGGACTACGTGCTCTCGCTCGGCTACGCGTACGCCGCGACCGACAAGGGGAACACCGGCGCCGCCTTCTACACCGACGGCGTCCGCCCCGGCGACGCGATCGTCGAATGGAACAACCGGATGACCCAACTGACGCGGGCGGCCCGCGCGACGGTCGCGCAGTACTACGGACGTCCGGCGCGTGAGGTGATCGCGGCCGGGATCTCGAACGGTGGCTACCTGGTCCGCTGGCAGCTCGAGAACCACCCGGAGCTGTACACCCGTGGCGTCGACCTCGAAGGCACACTGTGGACGGCCGACGGACCGAACCTGTTCACCTACTTGCCCCAGGCAATCAAAGGCTACGAGC
>DASXXB010000280.1:0-25662 GCA_036503355.1 Kribbella sp.
TGCGCGGGTTCGAGGACGGCGACGGGGATCGTTCGCCGGGCCTTTGTCGCGAAGCGGCCGATCCGCCGATCCGTCCGGAGAATGACGTCGCTCCACACGGTGTTCCGCTCGGGACCGGTCAGTTCACGCGGGTGCATCCGCGTGTGCTTCGCGCCGATCTGCACGTCGGTGGTCTCCACCGCGCGCAGATTCCGGAACCAGTCCGGATCCTCCCGCGAACCCGACCCGGTGCCCCACACGAGTAGCCCGTCCGCGGTCTCCAGGTACCGCACACAGGTGGACCGCGGTACACCGGTTCGCCGGCTGGGCGTGGTGAGCATCAGGACGTGTACGTCCTTGCTCCCACTCGCCAGCCGCCCGTCCAGCGTCCGGTACATCCACACGCCGATCCGATTCCCGATCCGCACCATCCGCCGCCCCATCCGAACCACCCCCAGCTCCGAGCATCCGGCGGACCCGTGCCCCCGTCAACGCCCTGCATTTCGTGGGTCGACGCCCGACCTGCTGGGTTTACGCTCCGGGATGCTGGACGCAAACCCACCATCTGCTCAGCTGCGGGGGCGCACCGTCAGGGGGACGGGCTTCTTCGTGTCGGTGAAGAAGTCGTTGCCCTTGTCGTCGACCACGATGAACGCCGGGAAGTCCTCGACCTGGATCTTCCAGATCGCCTCCATGCCGAGCTCGGGGTACTCGATCACGTCCACCGACTTGATGCAGTCCTGCGCCAGCCGCGCCGCCGGTCCGCCGATCGACCCCAGGTAGAACCCGCCGTGCTCCTTGCATGCCGCCGTCACCTTCGCCGACCGGTTGCCCTTGGCAAGCATCACGAACGATCCACCGGCCGCCTGGAACTGGTCGACGTAGGCGTCCATCCGCCCCGCGGTCGTCGGCCCGAAGGAACCGGATGCGTACCCCTCAGGCGTCTTCGCGGGCCCCGCGTAGTACACCGCGTGATCCCGCAGGTACGACGGCATCGGCTCGCCCGCGTCCAGCCGCTCCTTGATCTTCGCGTGCGCAATGTCCCGCGCCACCACCAGCGGCCCGGTCAACGACAGGCGCGTCTTCACCGGCAGCTTGGACAACTCCGCGCGGATCTCGCTCATCGGCCGGTTCAGGTCGATCCGGACGACGTCCGACGAGTCGTCGAGGTGCTCGTCGGTGGTGTCCGGCAGGAACCGCGCCGGCTCCCGCTCGAGCTGCTCCAGGAACACACCCTCCGGCGTGATCTTCGCCAGCGCCTGCCGGTCCGCGGAGCAGGACACCGCGATCGCGACCGGGCAGGACGCGCCGTGCCGCGGCAGCCGGATGACGCGGACGTCGTGGCAGAAGTACTTCCCGCCGAACTGCGCCCCGATCCCGAACTGCTGCGTGAGCTTGAAGACCTCCTCCTCCAGCTCCACGTCCCGGAACCCGTGCCCCACCGGCGATCCGGTCGTCGGCAGCGTGTCGAGATAGTGCGCGGAGGCGTACTTCGCGGTCTTCAGTGCGTACTCGGCCGACGTACCGCCGACCACGACCGCGAGGTGGTACGGCGGGCACGCCGCCGTACCCAACGACCTGATCTTCTCGTCCAGGAACTCCATCATCCGCGACGGGTTCAGGACCGCCTTCGTCTCCTGGTACAGGAACGACTTGTTCGCCGAGCCGCCGCCCTTGGCCATGAACAGGAACTTGTACGCCGGGTCGCCCGTGGACGGCGTGGAGTACAGCTCGATCTGCGCGGGCAGGTTGGAGCCGGTGTTCTTCTCGTCCCACATGGTCAGCGGGGCCATCTGCGAGTACCGCAGGTTCAGCTTGGTGTAGGCGTCGTACACGCCGCGGCTGATCCACTCCTCGTCGACCGCGCCGGTGAGCACGCCCTCGGACTTCTTGCCCATCACGATCGCAGTGCCGGTGTCCTGGCACATCGGCAGTACGCCGCCGGCCGAGATGTTCGCGTTCTTCAGCAGGTCGAGCGCCACGAACCGGTCGTTCCCCGACGCCTCCGGATCGTCGATGATCCGGCGCAGCTGCTCGAGGTGCGCGGTCCGCAGGTAGTGCGAGATGTCGTGCATCGCCTCCGCGGTCAGCGCCTGCAGGACCTCGGGCTGCACCTGGAGGAACGTCCGATCGCCCGCCGTGAACGTGCTGACCCCGTCGGTCGTCAGCAGCCGGTACTCCGTCTCGTCGGCACCCAACGGCAGCAGATCGGAGTAGTTGAAGTCGGCAGACACCGGGCGTACCTCCACACAGACTGGACTGAACCCGTCAAAGCCTAGTTCTTCCCACCCCACCCACCGACGCGACCTCCGTCTCACTGCCTGGAGCTGGGGGTTCGAGTCGTGGATCGGGGTTGTTGTGAGCGGCGTGTCGGCAGCCGGATTCCACGACTCGGCGGACGAGGGGGCAGGGGTTGGGTCAGGGGTGAATGGGGGAGGTGACGGACGGGCGGGGGACTGTGGCGGTCGTATGGTTTGAGCGTGGCTCAGGATGATGTTCCCCAGGAGAACCGCCCGCAGGATGTCGTGCCCGCGCAAGCCGCGTCCGATCCCGTACTGCGCCGGCGGGTGTCCGACCTCGAGCGCGAAGAGGTCGCCGACGTACTGCGCGACGCCGCCGGCGAGGGCCGGTTGTCGTACGCCGAACTCGAGGAGCGGCTCGAGACGCTGTACGCCTCCAAGACGTACGGCGAGCTCGTCGAACTGACCGCCGATCTGCCGAACGGTCCCCGGGCCCCGCACGCGCAGGGCGTGCCGTCCACCACCCCGCAGTACGGCGGCGCGCTGGTGGAATCCGGTCCGGTGATCAACGTCTTCCTGTCCGACACCAAGCGGACGGGCAACTGGCTGGTCCCGCAGCGCCAGGAGGTGCACGCGGTCCTCGGCGACGTCACGCTCGACTACACCGAGGCGCAGATCCCGTACGACGAGATCCAGATCGACGTGAAGTCGATCCTCGCCGATGTGAAGATCCGCGTCCCGCAGAACGCGATCGTCCTGCTGGACAGCAACCCCATCCTCGGCTCCGTCTCCGAACAGGAAGCCGGCCTCAAAGCCGTCCCCGACCCCAACACCCAGCCCGCCGCCCCCAAACGCTTCCACATCCGCGGCACCGCCATCCTCGGCGAAATAAAAATCAAACGAGGCCCCCGCCTCACAAAGCGCCTCGGCCTCAGCTGACCGGTCTGTGGTCTCGGTGACCGAGGACTGACGTGACTGATCGGACTGGGTGGGTTGGTCTGCGGGGACGGCGAATGGTGGAGCCGGGGGCGGTGGAGGCGTACGACGCCACGCGCCGCGGGAGGACGCCGTACGGCGGTGTTCGTCGAGCAGGTCAGTCGGTCCCGCGGCGACTGTTGTCCTGCCGGGTGGCTGATGTGCGGACTTCGTCGAGGAGGTTTTCGAGCCAGGATTTGAAGGACTGGAGGTCGTTGACGTGTTCGCGGCTGAGGACGAGGTCGTTGGCCCACACGTTCTTCGGGTGGATCGGGAGCTGACGGGCCAGCGGGCCCTGGAGCAGGCCGATCGAGCCGATCTCGGTCCAGGGCATGGAGCGGCGTCCGCGGTGGATGCCTACGTGATCGACGACGACGTACGGGCGTTGGGTGACGAGCATCCGGACGGTCACGATCGCGATGCCGGCGTACGCGACGATCACCAGGTAGCCGACGAAACGCCATGCGTGGTTCGCGAGCATGTCCGGCAGCTTGCTCGCCGTCATGATCGAGTACCCCAGCACAAGGAAGATCGGGTACTGCAGGAAGGCCCATCTGCGGAGCGGGAACTCGACGCGGCCGTTGCGGTGCCACTCGACGATCCAGGCCTCGGGCAGCCGCTCACCCATCACCGCCATGTGTCCCCCACGCAGTCCTCGGTGCCTCAGGATGACAGCACGGGGCGGCTTCGGACAACGCTCAGGCTCGGGCACCTCGTTGGGCGGTCGCGGTCCACCGCCCGGCGTGGCGATTGATCGCGATCGGGTGGGCGAACGTCGTTGAGATCTGCGACGTGGTGATGACGTCCTCGACCGCGCCGGCTGCGAGCAGTTGACCGCCGCGGAGGAGGGCGGCGTGCGTCGTACACGTCGGTAGTTCTTCGAGGTGGTGGGTGACCAGAACCCACGCCAGGTGCGGGTGGCCGGCGTGGATCTGGTCGAGGGTCTCCAGGAGTTGCTCGCGCGCGGCGACGTCCAGGCCGGTGGAGGGCTCGTCGAGCAGCAGGAGTTGCGGGTCCGCGATGAGCGCGCGGGCGATCAGCGCGCGGCCCCGCTCGCCCTGGGAGATCGTCGTCCACGGAGCGTCCGCCAGCGCGCCGACGCCCAGCAGGTCGATCAGCTCGGAAGCACGCGCGGACTGCGTGGGCGTCGGCTCCCAGCGGGGCATGCGTTCGATCGTGCCGGTGAGGCCGGTCAGTACGACGTCCCGGATGCTCAGCGGCGACCGCACCGGGTGCCGCGGATTCACGTGCCCGATGGACTCGCGCAGGGTGCGAATGTCGACCGTACCGAGCCGCCGGCCGAGGATCTCGACCGTACCGCGGGTCGGATGCGTGACCGCGCCGCACAGCCCGAGCAACGTGCTCTTCCCCGCACCGTTCGGCCCGAGCAACGCCCACCGCTCACCCTCGCCGACGGTCAGCGACACCCCGGACAGCAGCAGCTTGCCGTCCCGGACGAAGTCGACGTCCTTCAGTTCGAGCACCCGTAAACCTCCTCGTACAACGCCTTCAGCTCCGAAGCACTCGCTTCGCGCCCGGTCTCGTCCGTGTGCCGCTGCACGTGCCGCGCGAAGTCCCGCTCGTCAGCGACCCGGATCCCGTACACAGACTCCAGCACATGCGCGATCCCGCCCTTGCCCGACTGGCTGTTCACCCGTACGACGGCCTCGTACCCGCGCCCGACGTCGGCCGGATCGATCGGCAGGTACGGTACCTCCCAGAACCCGTCGCCCTGGACCGCGAACCCCTTCCGGATCGCGTCCTGGTGCGTCCCGGAGAAGGCCGTGTAGACGAGCTCCCCGACGTACGGATGCCGTGGATGGATCGGCATCCGCGTGCAGTACTCCACCACCGAGCGGATCCCGTCGATGTCGGAGAAGTCGATCATCGGGTCGACGCCCTGTGCGTGCAGGTTCAGCGCCAGCGTGGCGATGTCGACGTTGCCGGTGCGTTCGCCGTTGCCGAAGATGCAGCCTTCGACGCGTTGCGCTCCGGCGAGTACGGCGAGCTCGGCGCAGGCGATCCCGGTACCGCGGTCGTTGTGCGGATGCACCGACAAGATGACGCCGTCGCGGCGCGGCAGGTTCTGGTGCATGTACTCGATCTGGTCGGCGTACACGTTCGGCGTCGCGGCCTCGATCGTCGCGGGCAGGTTCAGGATGATCGGCCGCTCCGGCGTCGCGTCCCACTGCTTGGTGAGGTGGTCCGCCAGTTCGAGCACGTAGTCCGGCTCGGTCAGGTTGTAGACCTCGGGCGAGAACTGGAACCGCACCGAGTCCCCGGCCAGCCGCTGGATCTCCTCGGAGCCGGCGTAGATCATCGACGCCAGCTCGTCCCGCGACTTCCGCAGTACGACGTCCCGCCAGACCGGCGCGGTCGCGGCGTACATGTGGACGACGACGTCACCGCGCATACCGGCGACGGATTCGATCGTCCTGGCGATCAGGTCGGGACGAGCCGGGGTGAAGACCACGATCGTGACGTCCGGCGGGACCAGATCGGACTCCACCAGCAGGCGGACGAAGTCGAAGTCGGTCTGCGACGCGGACGGGTAGCCGACCTCGATCTCCTTGTAGCCGATGGCAACCATCAGTTCGAAGAACTTCCGCTTGCGTTCGGGGTCCATCGGGTCGGCCAGGGCCTGGTTGCCGTCGCGCAGGTCGACCGGCACCCACAGCGGCGCTTCGGTGATCCGGCGGTCCGGCCAGGTGCGGTCGACGGGTGCGACCGGGGCCTTGGCGAAGATGTCGCGGTAGCGGTGGCTGGGCATCGGGGAGGGCTGCTGGCGGTTCATGGTGGGTCCTTCCGGGGGGGAGTGGGGGAGGACCGGCAGGCGACTGCACTCCACGGTGGGAGCGCCGATCGCATCAGCTCCCGCCGTGGCGGCCAAGGAGGAGGAGACCCGAAAGCTTGCGCATGCCGAGCACGCTATCAACTCCTCAGACAAGCTGACAAGTCACTTCTGCGCCGGGTGGGCGTGGATCCGCTTAGACTGCCCCGCATGATTCGCCGACACCCACTTGCCGAGCAGGCCGCCGAGGAGCTGCTGCGCCGGATCGGCAGCGGTGAGTGGACGGTGGGCGCCAAGCTCCCGGGGGAGACCACGCTGGCCGCGCAGCTGGGTGTCGGCCGGTCGACGATCCGCGAGGCGGTCCGCGAGCTGGCCGGGCGCCGGGTGCTGGAGAGCCGGCAGGGTGCGGGCGTGTTCGTGATCGCGCTGCAGGCCGCCGAGGACTGGGACACGGTACTGCGGAAGGCGGACATCACCGACGTACTGGAAGGCCGGCTGGCGATCGAGACCGAAGGCGCCCGGCTGGCCGCGTCCCGTCGTACGCCCGGGGACCTGAAGACCTTCCGCTACACGCTGGCCGACCGCAAGCGCGCGGCCGCGAGCGCGCCCGACGACTGGTACACCGAGGCGGATCTCGCGTTCCACCGCGCGGTGGTGACGGCGGCCCACAACGCCGTACTGACCGAGCTGTTCGACACGTTCGTGCCGCGGATCCGGCGGGCGATGATCGACATGCTCAAGCTCGACGTCGAGCACCGCCACCGGCACGACCAGGCGGCGCACGAGGCGATCGCGGACGCGATCCGCGCGAAGGACCCGGACCTGGCTGCGGCGCTCGCCCGCAAGCACCTGAGCGCGGTGCTCAGCTCAGTCGGCTGAATGCTGCTCGTGGAGTGAGCGCAGCCACGGCGTGAGCGCGTCGAGGTCCTCCACGTTGTCCTGCGGGATCGAGATCGGGCGCGTACGGCGGTCCGCCGGATTGACCTGTATTGCGCGCGCGAGCGGGAACCCGGCCGGGTCGTCGATGCTGGTGATGCGCGACCACTGCAGGCTGCGGCCGCGGGTGATGCCCTCGGCGTCGATCGTGATGACCGGGCGGTTCGTGACCAGCTGCCACGCGGTCAGCCCGGTGCCGTAGACGAACGCCGCAAGGGCGGTCAGCCGCAGTACGCCGAGTGCGCCGGAGACACCGTCCGCGCGCAGGTGGTCGACGTTCGTCCACGCCGACAGCACCATCAGCAGACCGAATCCGGCCAGCCGCACCGCGAGCCGGCCGCGCCGCGGCGGGAACGCCACGCTGCCCTTGGACTCCAGCTCGCACGTCCATGCTTCGGCGGACACCCTTACGAGCCCCACCTCTGCGTGTGCTCGGCGGCGGTGGGCGGGTCGGCGCCGTGCCGCGTGCAGGTGATCGCAGCCGCCTTCACCGCGTAGTCCACGACGTCACGCAGTTCGTCGGTGGTCAACCCGGCCAGCCGGCGTTCGCCGAGCAGACCGCGGTTGAGCAGCCCGGTGATGAGCGCGGCCATCAGCGAATCGCCTGCGCCAACAGTGTCGACGACCTCGATCGCCGGCGCGGGAACCTCGACGCGCACGCCCCGGCCGACACCGAGTGCGCCGTCGCCGCCGCGCGTGATCACCACGCACTGCGTCCGCTCGGCGGTCAGCAGCTCCTCCGCGATCTCGTCGAGCGACACACCGGGGCGGAAGAACGCGCAGTCCTCGTCGCTCAGCTTCACCAGGTCGGACAGTGCCGCGAGATCCCGTACGGCGTCCCACGCGAGCACGGGATCCGGGGTGATCGCGGGCCGTGCGTTCGGGTCGAGGGTGACCGTGACGGGCTGGTCGGCGACCGACTTCAGGAACTCGCGGATCGCGGTCGCGCCAGGCTCGAGCATCATCGCGATCGACCCGGTGTGGATCGCCGGGCAGCCGCGCGTCAGCGACAGTTGCGGCGGATCCCAGGTCATGTCGAACTTGTACGTCGCGACACCGGCGGCGTCCAGCGTCGCGGTTGCGGTGCTGGTCCGGAACGCCGGATCGACCGTCCCCGGAGCGAGCTGGACCCCGTTCCCGAACAGGTGCGCGCCGAGCAGATCGCCGTACGGATCGGTGCCGAAGCGCGCCACCAGCTCCGTCGGCACACCCAGCCGGGCGAGACCGACCGCGACGTTCGCCGCAAACCCACCAGGAATCGCTTTCGGCTTCCCGTTCCCGTTCCGCGGCTTCGCCGCACCGACGATGTCGACCAGCGCCTCACCGACGACCAGGACAGGGGCGCTCATCTTGCGTGCTCGAAGTCGATGGCGGAGTAGGCGCGGAGCTTCTCCAGTTGGTGGACGCTTTCGATGCTGCGGATCGTGCCGCTGCGGGAGCGCATGACGAGCGAGTGCGTGCGGGCGGTGGACCGGCCGTAGCGGACGCCGCGGAGCAGCTCGCCGTCGGTGATGCCGGTCGCGACGAAGAAGCAGTCGTCGCCGCTGACCAGGTCGTCGGTGTCGAGCACCTGGTCCAGGTCGTGGCCGGCGTCGAGCGCCTTTTGCCGCTCCGCGTCGTCCCGCGGCCAGAGCTTGCCCTGGATCTTCCCGCCCAGGCACTTCATCGCGCAGGCCGCGATGATGCCCTCCGGCGTACCGCCGATCCCGAGCAGCATGTCCAGACCCGTGTCCGGCCGGGCTGCCTCGACCGCGCCGGCCACGTCGCCGTCGGAAATGAACTTGATCCGCGCACCGGTCGCCCGGATCTGCCGGGCCAGGTCCTCGTGCCGCGGCCGGTCCAGCAGTACGACGGTGACGTCGTCGACCGTCGAGCCCTTCGCCTTCGCCACCCGGCGGATGTTCTCCGCGATCGGCAGCCGGATGTCGACCACCTCGGCCGCCTCCGGACCGACCACCAGCTTCTCCATGTAGAAGACCGCCGACGGGTCGTACATCGAGTTCCGCGGCGCGACCGCCATCACGGCGATCCCGTTCGCCATGCCCTTCGCGACCAGCGTCGTACCGTCGACCGGGTCCACCGCGACGTCGCACTCCGGGCCCTCGCCGGAGCCGACCTGCTCGCCGTTGAACAGCATCGGGGCGTTGTCCTTCTCGCCCTCGCCGATCACCACCACGCCGTTCATACCGACGGTGCCGATCAGCGTACGCATCGCGTTCACCGCCGCGCCGTCGGCGCCGTTCTTGTCGCCGCGGCCGACCCAGCGACCGGCCGCCATCGCGGCGGCCTCGGTGACCCGGACCAGTTCGAGGGCGAGGTTCCGGTCGGGCGCATCTGCCTCGACCTCCAGATGGGCCGGTGGCGTGGTCGGGTCACTCATGTCCACGGATCGTAGCCAACGGGTCTGACCGGTGTTCGGGCGGATTGCGCCTCGCGAGACACTGGGGGCATGAGTTCGACAGGTCAGGACGCTTCCGGCGAGGCCGCAGCCCGGGAGAAGGCCGACACAGCCGCCCGGGAGGAGGCCAGCAAGGCTGCCCGGGAGAAGGCCGAGGCCGCTGCGCGGGAGAAGGCGCAGATCCAGGCGGAGGCGAACGAGTACCGGCAGGCGTACCGGCGGGACAAGGCGAAGTCGCAGACCGTCGGCAACATGGTGTTCGCGCTGGTGATCTGCCTGGCCGTGGTCGCGTTCCTGATCGTCGTCACCTGGCGGCCGAAGCAGGAGAAGGTGAACGCGGTCGAGTACACCGCGCAGCTCGAGGACGCCCGCAAGGCGGCGCCGTGGGTACGCGGCCCGGAGCCGATGCCGTCCGGATGGACCGCGACCAGCGTGGAGTTCCGTGCCCCGCAGCAGGAGCCGATGACCTGGCACCTCGGGATCGTGACCAGCGAGAAGAAGTACGTCGGCCTCGAGCAGTCCAATGTCACCACCGGCAAGTTCGTCGGCGACAAGCTCGGCCGGACCTCCGCAGACGGCACCGCGACGGTCGCCGGAGTGACCTGGCAGCGCAAGGTCCTGCTCGACCGCAAGAACGAGAACGCCTTGATCCTGGTGGGTTCCGGCGTGACCACGATCGTCACCGGAAACGCCGGCTATCCCGCACTCGAGGCGTTCGCCGCGGTCCTGCGGTGACCTTTGTCCGGACCTGAACTGCCCGGTACTGACCATTTTCCGGGCATTTCCGCCCACTTTCCGGACGGTCGTTGACACCTGTCCAGGGCAGGCGGTTCGATCGAAGCTCGGCTTGTACGCTCGGGGACCAGCGGAAAGAGTCTTCTATGGCCACGCCGTCCCGGGCGCGGAGTTGATCCCCGATGTTCGTCACGGGGCTTCTGCTGGGCGCTGACAGTTCTCCACATCTCGGTTCGCCCTGGCAACTGCTGGACTATCGGGGCGGGACGTTGTTCGGCGCGGCGCTGGACGGCGCGCGGGAGTGTGGGTTCGACCAACTGGTCGTAACGCTGGGCAGCGCGTCCGGGCAGATCCACGACCGGGTCGACCTGGACGGCGTCCGCGTGGTCGAGTCGCCGCATGCGGACACCGGCAGTTCGTCGATCGTCCCGGCGCTGGATGCGGTGGACCGGCGGGCCGACGGGATCGTCGTACTGCTCGGTGATCAGCCCGGGATCACGTCGGCCGCCGTCTGGTCGCTCGTCGCCGAGGTCGCCACCCCGATCGGCGTCTGCCGGTACGACGACGGCGAGAGCCACCCGTGCTGGTTCGGCCGCGAGCTGTTCGGCGAGCTGCGCGAGCTCCGCAGCGACGCCGACCTGTGGGACCCGATCCGCAACGGCACCCACCCGGTCACCAGAGTCGATGCCATCGGCAACATGCCGCCCCGCGCCACCACCTGGTCGTCGTACCACCAACTCCTCGCCGGCGCCACCGCCGTACCTGAGGAGCTCCCCGTCGACATCCACCCGATCCCGGTAGCCCCGCTCAGCCGTCGTCGGCGCCGCACCCCCAGCTGAGCAGCGGACCGCCACCACTGATCAACCGGGCTACTCGGCGCCGACGATCCGGAGCCCGACCACACCGGTGACGATCAGCGCGATGCAGGCCAGGCGGGCGGGCGTGACCGGCTCGTGGAACAAGACGATGCCGAGCGTCACCACGCCGACCGAGCCCACGCCGGTCCAGATCGCGTACGCCGTACCGACCGGGAGGCGATCGAGCGTCCGCGCGAGCAGGGCGACCGAGATCACGCCGAACACGAGGACGCCGACCGTGGGCCACAGCCGGCTGAACCCCTCGCTCGGCTTCAGGCTGAGCGCGAACGCGATCTCGAACGCCGCCGCGGCCAGCAGGATGATCCAGGCCATCAGGCCGCCAGCGCTCCCCGCCGCTGCCGGTGCGTCACCGTCGCGACCCGCGCCCCGAGCGCGGAGGCGGTCCGCAGGTCGGTGGCCGGCGGCGCCTTCTCCGCCGACAGATCAGCGTCGGACTGCGCCATCGCGCCCAGCCAGCTGCCCAGCCGGTTCAGGTCCTCGATGCTCGCGGTGCTCTCCGCCCAGCCCGGGTAGACGTCCAGGCCGACCCAGATCATGCCGTGCTGCGCCGCGAACACGGCCAGGTCGACGAGGCTGTTCAGCTTGTCGCCGGACATCGCCTTCGAGTTCGTGAAGCCGGCCGCGACCTTGTCCCGCCAGGCCAGGTCGGCCGCCCAGATCCGCACGCTCTCCTCGGCGAACTTCTTGAACACCCAGCTCGGGCTTCCCATGTACGTCGGCGTACCGAAGACGATCCCGTCCGCGGCCGTCAGCCGCTCCCACACGTCGTCGTTCAGCTCGTCGATCGGGATCAGATCGACGGTGGTGTCCGGAATCGACGCAGCCCCGGCGGCGACTGCCTCCGCCTGCCTGGCGGTGTGCCCGTAGCCCGAGTGGTAGGCCACGGCGATCCGGGCGTAGGTGGTGCTCATGTGTTTCCTCCTGAGTCGTTAGCGGACTACAGTCCGTCTTATGAACGACAGTACCGGACCGCAGTCCGCTTCACAACGGGGATTACCGGTCGTCGGGGAGGCGCGGCCGGAGCGGGCCGACGCCCGGCGCAATCGCCTGCGCGTCCTGGAGGCGGCCGACCGGCTGTTCACCGAGCACGGGGTGAAGAACGTCTCGCTCGACGCGATCGCCGCGGAGGCGGGCGTGGGGAAGGGGACCGTGTTCCGCCGGTTCGGCGATCGCGCCGGGCTCGCGGTCGCGCTGCTGGACGAGCGTGAACAGGAGTTGCAGGCCAAGATCCTCAGTGGTCCGCCGCCGCTCGGCCCGGGCGCACCGCCGGTCGCCCGGGTGACGGCGTTCCTCGACGCGTACCTCGACCTGCTCGACCGGCACGTCGCGCTGTTCATGGACAGCGAGAACGCGTCGGACGGTGCGCGGTACCGCATCGGCTCGTACCACCTCTGGCACCGCCACCTGGCGCACCTGATCGAGACCGCGCGCGCCGACCTGGACGCGGATTACACCGCTCACGTGGTGCTCGCGCCGTTGGCGGCCGATTTGCACAATGCCCTGCGTACACAGGGGTTCGAGCTCGACCGGATGAAGGCCGGACTTCGCGCGGTGGCTACAGGTCTGCTGTCAGTCTGAGCTCGGGCAGGTTGTTCAGCGAGGAGTGCGTCCGGTCCGGCGTTTCGGTGAAGTCGTAGCGCCTGTAGAAGCGGCGAGCCCGGGTGTTTGCCTCGAGCACCCAAAGCCGGACGGTGGTGCAGTCCGCCGCGCGGAGGTCGGCGCACGCGGCATCGGCCAGCGCACGGCCGGCGCCGGTGCCCCAGTAGTCGGGGTGGACGTAGAGCGCGTACAGCTCGCCGGTGTGCGGTGGTGCTGCCGGATCGCGTTCCGGGCCGACGCCGGCGTACCCGATGACCTGGTTGTCGAGGACCGCCACGTGCAGACGGGAGCGGCCCGCGGCGATCCTGTCCGCCCAGGAGGCGGCGATCGAGGCCGGATCCATGGCATCGAGGAAGTCCTGGGGCACGAGCCCGGTGAAAGCCGCGCGCCAACTCGCCACCCGAGCGCCGGCGGCGCCCAGTAGGTCACCAGGACGAGCGGATCGCGTGCTCACCCGCCACCCCGGCTCGCAGCCCGTTGTAGGCGTCGACTCGCCGGCGCTCAGCCGAGCGTCTCCTGGTGGTGCGGGCGCGCTCGGTCGGCCTTCTGCTCGTGGTGCGGGGGCGCTCAGTCGGGCTTCTCCTCGTGGGCTGCCTGGGCCTTGGTGAGGCGCTCGCGGGCGCCGTCCAGCCAGCGCTGGCAGGTGCCGGCGAGCTCTTCGCCGCGCTCCCACAGGGCGAGTGACTCCTCGAGCGAAGTCCCGCCCGCTTCGAGTTTGCGGACCACGTCGACGAGCTCCTCGCGGGCCTGCTCGTAGGTCATCTCAGGTCGGTCGCCGCTCACGTGTTCTCCTCGGACTTGACTTCGACCGTGAACCGGCCGTCACTGACCCGCGCCTGCAGCAGGTCCCCCGGCGCCACCTGCGCCACTTCCCGGACGGCGGTGCCGTCGGCCAGCTGGAGCACGGAGTACCCGCGCTCGAGCGTCGCCTTCGGCGACAACGCCCGGACACTCGCCAGCCGGTGCGCGATGTCGTCGCTCGCCCGGTCGAGTCGGTGGGTGAGCGTACGCCGGTTGCGCTCGACCAGCGCCGCGATCTCGTCGGACCGCCGCTGCAGGTCCGTGACCGGCGCCGCGAGGGCAGGACGCGAACGGATCGCTGCGAGCGCATGCGCCTCGCGGTCCAGCCAGGACCTGATCGCCCGCAGCCCACGCTCGCGCAGCATCCGGACGCCGTCGAGCTCCTCCCGGACATCCGGCACGATCCGCTTGGCCGCATCGGTCGGCGTCGACGCGCGGAGGTCCGCGACCAGATCGAGCAGCGGCGAGTCAGGCTCGTGGCCGATCGCGCTCACGACCGGAGTACTCGTCTTGGACACCGCACGGATCAGTCCCTCGTCGGAGAACGGCAGCAGGTCCTCCAGCGAGCCACCCCCGCGTGCGATCACGATCACTTCGACCGACTCGTCCGCGTCCAGCTTCCGCAGCGCCGTCATCACCTCACCAGCCGCCGATGGGCCTTGCACCGACGCGTACTCGATCCGGAACGCGACTGCCGGCCAGCGCCGCTTCGCGTTCTCCAGTACGTCGCGCTCGGCCGCCGAGTCCCGCCCGCAGATCAGCCCGATCGTGTGCGGCAGGAACGGCAGCTTGCGTTTCCGGTACGACTCGAACAGGCCCTCGGCGCCGAGCAGTTGCTTCAGCCGCTCGATCCGCGCCAGCAGTTCGCCGATCCCGACGTGCCGGATCTCGCTGACCGCGAGCGCGAGCGTGCCGCGCCGGGCGAAGAAGTTCGGCTTGGCGTGCACCAGCACCCGGGAGCCGTCGCGGACGTCGACGGTCTCGAACACCCGCCGGTTGCAGGTGAATCGCAGCGAGATGTCCGCGTCGGTGTCCCGCAGGGTGCCGAACACGGTCGTCGTACCGCGCCCGATCGAGACGTCCGTCAGCTGCCCCTCGACCCACACGGACCCGAGCTGGTTGATCCAGCTCGCGATCCCGTTCGCAATCGTGCGAACGGCCGCAGGCGCTTCCGGCGACGTCTCCAAAGCCACCCCCAGACCCTACGACCTGTCACCGACAATTACCGGATGCGCCCACTGTTGCTGCTGGATTTCGACGGCCCGCTCAACCCGCACGCGGCCGACGGCGTCCCGCCCGGCTATCGCCGCCACGAGATCACCGAGGGCGCGAAGACCTGGCGGATCCTCCTCAACCCGCAACACGGCATACAACTGAACGCCCTCGCCGACACCTTCGACCTCGTCTGGGCGACCAGCTGGGAACATGGCGCCAACCGCCTCCTCGGACCACTTCTCGGGCTGCCCGAGCTGCCAACGATCCTGTGGCCGGACCACCGCACCCCGGTACGCCGTGGTTCCTGGAAGGCGCCGTACGTCGCCGCGTGGGTGGGCGATCGCCCGTTCGCCTGGGTGGACGACGAGCTCGGCGATGCCGAACGGGAGCGCTTCCCCGGGCAGCTGATCCTGCCCGTGGACGCCCGGGCGGGGCTGACCGCGGCGGACTTCGCCGTACTCCGGCGGTGGGGAAAATCCTTTGCGGGCAAGGGTTTCCCAAGGCACTCTTGACGCATTGGTAACACCTCCCATGGGGGAGCCGTCCGGACAGGGCGGGCGGCTCCTCGAACGCGGCCCGTACGATGGAGTATGTGACTTCTCAGGCTGACGACATCGGTACGGCGACCAAGCGAGTGCTGCTCGCGGCGCCCCGCGGGTACTGCGCGGGTGTGGACCGGGCCGTGGTGGCGGTCGAGAAGGCACTCGATCTGTACGGGCCGCCGGTGTACGTGCGCAAGGAGATCGTGCACAACAAGTACGTCGTACAGACGCTGCAGAAGCGTGGTGCGATCTTCGTCGACGAGACCGTCGAGGTCCCCGAGGGCGAGACCGTGATCTTCTCCGCACACGGCGTCGCCCCGGTGGTGCACGAGGAGGCCGCCGCGCGGCAGCTGAAGACGATCGACGCGACCTGCCCGCTGGTGACCAAGGTGCACCACGAGGCGAAGCGGTTCGCCGCGACCGACTACGACATCCTGCTGATCGGCCACGAGGGCCACGAGGAGGTCATCGGTACCTCCGGCGAGGCCCCCGAGCACGTGCATCTCGTCGACGGCCCCGACGACGTACCCAATGTCACGGTCCGCGATCCGGAGAAGGTCGTCTGGCTGTCCCAGACCACGCTGTCGGTCGACGAGACGATGGAGACCGTACGGCGCCTGCGCGAGCGGTTCCCGCACTTGCAGGACCCGCCGAGCGACGACATCTGCTACGCCACCCAGAACCGGCAGGCCGCGGTCAAGAAGCTCGCGCCCGAGGCCGATCTGATGCTGGTCGTCGGCTCCCGGAACTCGTCGAACTCGGTGCGCCTGGTCGAGGTCGCGGTCGAGCACGGCGCGAAGGCCGGTTACCTGGTCGACTTCGCCGACGAGATCGACGAGGCCTGGCTGGAGGGCGTCGACTCGGTCGGCGTCAGCAGCGGTGCGAGCGTCCCCGAGGTGCTCGTCCGCGACGTACTGCGCTGGCTGGCCGAGCGCGGGTACGCCGACGTACGGGAAGTCACGACCGCGGAGGAGAGCCTGACGTTCGCTCTCCCCCGCGACCTGCGCACCGACCTGAAGGCGGCCGGCCTGCCCACCTCCGGCACCTCCGACCACGCCTGGACTATTTGACCGTCACCTTCGCGGTCCTGGTCACCGGCACCCATCCGTGGTTGCCGCAGTACTTCACGGTGTAGCTGACCGTGTAGGTGCCGGCTTTCGCGTAGGTGTGATTGCTCGGAGGCGTCGGCGCAGTCGAGTTCCAGTCGATCAGTGCCCTGGTCTCCTGCCCGGTTCTCGTGGTGTGTGCGCCGGTGCAGTTGACGGCGCCGGCGTCCGAGCCGGTCTCCTGACCGTCGCCGAACGTGTAGCGCTCGGAGCCGAGGTCCGAGAAGAACGAGCCGGACGTCTCGTCGCCGATCGGCACCCGCACAGTTCCCTGGGCGGTCACCTTCACCGTCACCACCCGGCCGCTCACGCTCGGCTTGAGAGTGAGGTGCAGGCCGAGCTGGGGCGCGACCGGCGTGTTCGAGCTGTTCGTGGTCGAGGCCGGGGGTGGGGTGTTGGTGTGCGGGCTGACCGGAGGGTTCGTGTTCCGGGTGTTCGTGGTGTTCACGGCACCGCTGACGTGCGTCGACGACGTCGCGCCGGTGGTTCCTGGTGCTGACGGGGTGGGCGTCGGGGCCGGGATGCTCGGTGTGTTGGAGATCGGCGGGCGGCCGTCGATGTCGGTGACGTTGTTGACCGCGAAGGCCACTGCGACCACGGCGGCAGCTGTCAGCGTCAGCGCACCCGCCGTACGCCGGCGTCGTACCGTGCGCACCCGGGCGAACACGGCCTCGCTGGGCACTGTGCTCGGCGGCGGCGGATCGGCAACCAGCTGTTCGAGCTTGTTCTTCAGATCGTCGGTCATGTCAGCCCTCCTTCTGGACCGTGGTGGGGATCGTCGGGATCGTCGTGATCAGTTCGTGTTCGCGGAGCTTCGCCAGCCCGCGGGAGACGCTCGACTTCACGGTGCCGATCGAGCAGCCCATGATCTGGGCGATCTCGGCCTCCGGCAGATCTTCGAAGTACCGCAGTACCAGCGCCGCGCGAGTACGGCGGGGGAGCGTGGCCAGTGCCCTGAGCAACAGATCCCGGTCGTCGACCGTGCCGTACTGCTCCTGGGCTCCGTGCTCAGGCAGCTGCTCGGTCGGTGTTTCTCCGCGCCACTTCCGGCGCCACCACTGCGTGCTGGTGTTCACCATCACGGTCCGGGTGTAACTTTCCAGCGCGGTGCCGCTGCGCAAGGAATTCCGGTGGAACCACACCTTCGTCAGCGCGGTCTGCACCAGATCCTCGGCGAGATGCCATTCACCCGTCAGCAGATACCCGAACCTCTGCAGCGCGGTGAACCGCCCGTCCACGAACTCGGCGAATTCGTGGTCGCGTCCTGGATCCATCCCAACCCCCATCTCGTCAACTCGGTCAGACTTGTGATGCCCGAGCCGTCCGGAAAGGTTGAGTGATGCTCCGGGCCGATTTCCGGCCGCGCTGCCGACCTCGCGGATGCTGAGCCCCGCGTCAGCCTCGACCGGTGAGTGGCTTGCCGAGGTAGCCGCGGGCAAGCATTGTCACCCACTGGTACACCGCGTCCTCGGCCGGGGCGAGCGGACCGGGGCGGTAGTGCGGTGACTCCGCGCCGCGCTGGACCGACTCGCAGGCGGCCCAGTCCTCGCGGTTGGTGATGTCCCAGAACTCCACGGCGTACGACGGATCCGTCACGCCGGGGTCGAAGTACCAGGAGCACTCGATCGTGGTGCGGCCCGGCGCGCGGGGCTCCAGGCGATGCGTCATCACGTAGTCGGGGTGCAACGAGACGAGCAGGTTCGGGAACAGGCCGAGGTAGTTCACGCGCCGCGGGTCGGCGCCCGCGAGCGTAATCCCGTGCGACCGGCCGTCGAGCGACATCGTCTCGGCCTCCGGCCGCAGGTCCATCAGCCCGCCGACCCATGCGCCGGGCAGGTTCCAGTTGTCGCCGGAGGTGGGTGGCGACACCTTGCACAGCTCGGGGTGGATCAGCGGGCAGTGGTAGCACTCGTGGTAGTTCTCGACGATCGTCTTCCAGTTCGCCGCCACGTTGTAGGTGTGGCGCGCCTTCAGCGCAAGGGTTTCCGGTGCGTACGGCGCGACCAGGCCGGTGAGCCCGCCGACGTGATCCGCGAACGCCGGCGCCGTACCGGTCGCGTTCACGAACAGCCATCCCAGCCACACCTCGGCCGGCAGTTCGACCAGTCCGTACGGCGTCGGGTCGAACGCGTCGCCCATCCGTGGCGCGGCCTTCACCGACCCGTCGAGCTCGTACGACCACCCGTGGTACGGGCACACCACCGCCCGCCGGTCGCTCGCCTCGTCGCGCCGCAGGAGTTCGTGCCCGCGATGCCTGCACACGTTCGCGAACGCCCGCGGCCGCTCCCCGAACGTCACCACGGTCGCGACGTCCCCGACGGTCACCTCGCGGTACGTCGTACCGCTCGTCAACTCGTCGACGCGACCGAGGCACGTCCACGTCCCGGCGAAGAAGTGCCGCCGTTCCCAGGCGAGCACCTCCGCGTCGACATACGCCGCCCGCGGCAACATGACCGACTCACCATGCGGCCGCAACGAAGCTTCCAAGGAGTCAGCAAGCAGCATCTGCCTACTATCGGGTGAACTCCACGTATTTGCCCAGGACGTAGTCCCAGCCGGTGTCGTAGCTGAGGCGGGCCCGGCCGCCGTCGCCGCGGTGCTCCCAGCCGGAGTGTACGAGCGTGACCTCGGTGCCGTCGCCGTTCGTGCTGAACGTGACCGTCACCTGCCCGGCCTCGGCGGGATCACCGCCCGGGTGCCAGCTGAAGCTGAGCGACGCCGGCGGATCCCACTGCGAGATCGTTCCCCAGGTGGCGATCTCGCCCTTGGCGCCGTGCTCGGCGATGCGTCCGCCGACCGCGCCCTCCAGCCGTACTTCGTGCGCCGCCTCCGCGCCGACCGAGTGGGTGAACAGCGGCCACCACGCCGACGTCTCCGCCGTGAAAGCCTCGAACGCGCGGTCGACCCCGACCGGCACCACCACGGTCTTCACCAACGGTGAGACATCTTGTTCCACAGTCATTTCCGTTCCTCCTCGGTCCGCCGCACGTGGTCGGCGTACGCCTGCAACGTGTCGCCCCAGAACTGGTCGAGCCAGGTGCGCAACTCGTCGAGCCCCGCCTGCCGGACGCGGTAGATGTTCCGCGTCCCGCGCGACTCGTGCCGCACCAGACCGACCGCGCCGAGCACCTTCAGGTGCTGCGAGATCGCGGGCCTGCTGACGGGCACGCGCTCGGCCAGTACGCCGACCGAGCACGGCCCGCCGGTCCGCAGGGTCTCGAGGATCACCCGGCGCGTGGGGTCGCCCAGCGCGTCCAGCACCGGTCCGACCGCTTCGAGGGATCCGTAAGTCTCCACGAACGGTAAGTTGCCACTAACGGAGCGAGGAGTCAAGCCCTCAGTGGAACGGATCGAGGATGAGTGCGGCCTGCTGCGGGTTGCCGTCGTGCACGAGCGCCTCGTGGTTGCCGACGTCGTCGAACGCGAACCCGTACGCGCGGCCGTCGGCCATCTGCGAGTGGATGATCTTCGAGTACTGGTTGGTGACGGCGTCGGCGTAGAAGCCGGCGTCGTTCGGGTCGGGCTGGTTAGGGTTCGTCAGCAGGGTCGAGCGGTTGTAGCCGGCGCACAGTGTGCGCGAGATCGGGCCGCGGACCTGGTCGTTCGGTGCGTCCAGCAACTTGAAGCAACCGAACACGCTGGCCGAGTCCGGCTTCTGGAACGACGTGACGACGGCCCCCGCGCTGTTGGTGAAGTTCATGACACCGCCGGACACCTTCCCGAAGTACTTCGTGTTGGGCTGGTCGCCGAACGGTGTCACGGTCAGGGTGTCCGAGCTGTACTTCGACCAGACGCGGTTGATGTAGTCGTCCATCGCGCTCGCGGGCAGTGCGCCGGTCTCGACGCCGTACAGCGGGGAGAGTGCGCGCAGGGTGGAGCCGTCGGGCGCGGTCTGGATCAGCCCGCCCCAGTTGGCCGATCGCAGTCCGTTGTAGACGGCGTCGTACCCGCCGGACTTGAGGTGCCCGGTGGTGCTGGAGTTCACGCTGACGGCGTACGGCGCCGAGAACATGTCGACCTGGGTGCTGTTGATCCACAGCCCGTCGTTGTTGAGCGTGTACTCCGACCAGTTGAACAGGATGTTCCGGTTCGGGTCGCTCGGGTTCTGCACCGCGGGCTGGACCAGTCCGCCGGTGGTGAGCTTGAAGACGAGCTTCTGGCCGTACGAGAAATACACGCGGCCGGAGAACTTCGGCATCTGGATCGTGACCGACTGACCGTTGGCCGGGCCCGCGATCGAGGCGTCCGGTGCCGGGGTGGGCGGGTTGCCGCCGGCCGGCCAGGCGTGGAAGGTGCCGGAGGCATCGGCCCAGCCCTGCTGGCCGGTCGCCAGGTTCGTGCCGAGGTTGTAGATGTAGACCGGGTCACCGCGACCCGAGTTGTTCGTGATCGTCAGCGGGACGGTGTCCGGCACGGCCGCGTCCGCCGGCCTGCCTGGCCCGGCCGACAACAGGCCGGCCACAGCCACCGCAGCCGCGACCACACCCAGCACTCTGCTTCTGAAGCGCATCTCGATCTCCTCACGTCGCTTGAGAGAGCGCTCTCATCGTTTCGTGAGAAGGACACCGACTGTCAACAGCTCATCACTGTCGGCTTTCCGACAGGGCTCGTCAACCCGCTTGGGACGGCGGCCATCTTCGGGTGGTGGGGGACTCGTCGAGGGCGACGAACTCGGGTGCGGTAAGCGGGCGGACCGAGGCCTCGATCGACTCCATCGCGGTGAGCTCGGACTCGGTGACGTGCAGGTCGCGGAGTTTGCGGGCGGTGATGAAGACGCGGCGCTCGAAGGAGCCGACCGTCCCGTTGTAGGCCTCGACGGCTGACGTGAGCGACCGCCCGACCCTGCTCAGGTGGTCGCCCATCGTGCCGAGCCGCTCGTACAGCTCCCGGCCGAGCTCGAACACCTGCTGCGCCGACTCGGTCAGCGCCGACTGGTTCCACGCGTACGCCGCCGCGCGCAAGGTCGCGATCAGCGTCGTCGGCGTCGCCAGGATCACCCGGCGCTCGGCGGCGTACTCCAGCAGCGACGGCTCCACGTCCAGGGCGGCGGACAGGAACGACTCGCCCGGCACGAACAGGATGACGAACTCCGGTGACGGCGACAGCCGCGTCCAGTACGCCTTCGACGCCAGTTGGTCGACATGCGTGCGCAGGTGCCGCGCGTGCGCCCGCAGGCGGTCCTCGCGGAACGCTGCGTCGTCGGACTCGCTCGCATCCAGGAACGCGGCCAGCGGCACCTTCGAGTCGACGACCAGATTCTTGCCCTCGGCAAGCCTCACCACGAGATCCGGCCGCAGTACGCCGTCCTCGCCGAACGTCGTCGTCTGCTCGGTGAAGTCGCAGTGCGCCACCATCCCGGCGAGCTCGACGGTCCGGCGCAGGTGCAGCTCACCCCAGCGCCCACGGACCTGTGGCTTGCGCAACGCGGTCGACAGCGCCGCCGTCTCGCGGCGCAGCGCCTCACCGCTGATCCGGACCTCGTTCACCTGTTGATGCAGCTGGCTCTGCCACGCGGCACGCCCCTGCTCGAGCTGATTCAGCTGTGCGTGCAGGCGATCCAGAGCTTCCTTGACGACTGCCTGACCGCCCATCTGCTGCCCGACGGACGTCCGCTCCTGGGTCAGCTCGACGACCCGGTCCTCGGCCGCGTCGCGCTCGGCCGTGATCCGCGCGAGCTGCGCGCCGTCACGCCCGCGCACCCACAGCACGCCGAACACAGCCCCCAGCACCAGCCCCACCACCAGGAAGAGCAGGATCAACAACACCGTCGTACCCGTCATGTCACCGATAGTGCCGAACCCCACCGACACTTTCCGAACCACACGCTCAGTGGGACGGGATTGCTTCGATGGCGAAGAGGTCGGAGGAGGTGGGGATGGTCTGGTGCAGCTGCAGGTCGGCGGCGGCGAGGAGCGTGCGGTATTCGTCGGTGGTCCGTTCCTGTCCGCCGGTCATCACGAGCATGTTCAGGTCGGTGAACGCCGTACGGACCGGGTCCGGTGCCTGATCCAGCAGGTGCTCGAGGATCAGCAGCCTGCCGTCGGCCGGCATCGCGCGACGTACCGTACGCAGGATCGCGATCGCCTCCGGGTCCGCCCAGTCGTGCAGCACGGACTTGAGCAGGTGCAACGAGCCTTCCGGCACCTCCTCGAAGAAGTTGCCGCCCACCACCCGGCAATCGACGACCGCTTCCGCGACGACGGCGGGCTGATCGAACAGCACACCCTCGACTCCCGGACAGCGCGACAGCACTGCACTCAGCAGCAGCCCGCGTCCACCGCCGACGTCGACGACGGTCGGGAAGCTGCCGAAGTCGTACGCCGACACGATCGCCTCCGCTTGCGTCTTCGACACGGACAGCATCGCTGCGTCGAAGAGTTCGCGCTCCGCCGGGTGCTCGGCGCGGTACGACCAGAGCGACTCGCCGTGCACCGACGGGAAGGCGGTCTCGCCGGTACGGACGCTGTGCTCGAGAGCGCCGTACGCCTGCCATTGCGATCCCTGACCGACGTATCGTGCCCAGCCGGCGATCGACTGTGGTGCGTCCGTCCGCAGCGCGTCGCCGAGCGAGGTGTTCGCGTACCTGTCATCGGTTGCCTCGTACAGCCCGAGCGCGCTCAGCGCCCGCAGCAGCCGAGCCAGCGCGACCGGGTCCGACGAGGTCAGCTCGGCGAGCTCGGTCACGCTCTTCGGGCCCTCGGCGAGCAGGTCGCTGATGCGCAGTGTCGCGGCCACGTGCACGGCCTGCGTCACCTGGAACCCCGAGGTCAGGCGGTAGAGCTGGCGGGAGGCGTCCATCCGTCCATCTTGCGCTGCTCAGCGGTTCATCGCTGGGCGCAGTTCAGCGCGGGGAAGGTGTACCCCTGCGCCTTCAGGACCGGCAGGACCTGCTTCAGGGCCGCGACCGTCTGCGCGCGGTTGCCGCCGCCGTCGTGCATCAAGATGATGCGGCCGCTGTGCGCGTGGGTGAGGATGTTGTGCACGATCGCGCTCGTCCCCGGGCGGGCCCAGTCGCGCGGGTCGACGTCCCACAGCACCTGGACCATGCCGGCCGCCTTGATGTCGGCGCGGACCTTCGCGTTCGTCGCGCCGTACGGCGGCCGGAAACAGGTGGACCGCGGTCCGTCGAAGATCTCGTGGTGCCGCTTCGCCGGCGACACCGCGGTCAGCTGCGGGTGGCTGATCGAGTGGCTGCCGATCGTGTTGCCCGCGGCAAGCACCTGCTCGCGCAGGCCGGCGTGCTCGCTCTGCATCGCACCGAGCTCGAAGAACGTCGCGTGTGCGCCGTACTGCGCCAGCGTCGCCAGGACCTGCGGCGTCCAGGTCGGGTCCGGTCCATCGTCGAAGGTCAGGAACAGTACCTTTCCCTTGCCTGCGGCAACCGTCGGGTTCGGCGGCAGCGGCCTGACCGGCGTCGACGGCGGCGTGCTCTGCGTCGGCGTACTGCTCGCGGAGCTCGTAGGCGTCGGTGTCGTCGACGGTGTCGTCGAGGCCTTGGTGGTCGCGGCGGCCGGGTGCGGCTGCCGCATCTGCCCGACCGCGCTGGCCATCATCCAGCCCCCGACTGCGGCGAGCGCCACCAGTGTCGTGACGAATGCTGCGAACTTGCGGGTCATGGCGTTTCCCCTTGCAGATCAGGCGGTTCTGTCCCCAGTGCTCCCCCTCAGGAGCGCCTCACACCACAAGAGACGCCTTACTGCGCAGGTTGGTTGGCATCGCCATGTTGCGGTGAGATCTCGACTGTCGCGGCCGTGCCCCGGTGGTACAGCCGGCCCTCGAGCGACTTCACGCTCGCGACCAGGACGAAGCTCATGCTGACCAGCAACGACCACGCGCCGAACTTCGCCGGATGCACGAGCCGCCAGACACTCACCTGGTCGGGGTAGTTCCACGCGTCCAGGAACGTGCCGAAGTTCTCCGCGATCCACAGGAAGAACCCGATCAGCGCGAACGACAATGCCAGTGGCATTCGGTACCGCCGTACGCCGACGGTGAAGAAGACCCAGGTACGGCGCAACGCGACGAGCAGCCCGAGCGCGATCGGGATCCGCAGGTCGGGGATCCAGTGATGGGTGAAGAAGTTCGCGTAGATCGCGGCCGCGAAGACCGTGGTGAGCACCGGCCGGTAGTTGCTGACGCGGAGGTCGAACCGGCGCCAGGCCTGGCACAGGTAGCTGCCGACGGCGGCGTACATGAACCCGGCGAACAGCGGTACGCCGGCGAACTTCGTGACCGCGTCGCCCGGATACTCCCACGAGCCGACCTGGACCTTGAACAGCTCCAGCCCGAGCCCGACCAGATGGAAGCCGAAGATCACGGCGACCTCACGCCAGGTCTCCAGGCGGACCGCCCAGAACAGGATCGTCAGCGCGAAGCAGTAGATCAGCAAGGCGTCGTACCGGGCGATCGGCAACTCGACGTACTTCGATACCGCCAGGCCGGCGAACAGGAACCCCGGGAACAGGCACGACACCACCTCCAGCCACCCGAACCGAAACAACTGCAGGCAACCGAACACGAAGCGTGAAGAGATTCCGGCACGGTCAGTCCAGGTGGTCACGTTCTGACTGACGCCGGCCGCACACACCTGGTTGGACCGGATTGGGGTACTTCGCGGTTCCCCGCGTAACCTTGACGCCCGTGGCACTCACCATCGGAATCGTCGGGCTCCCGAACGCGGGCAAGTCCACCCTGTTCAATGCGCTGACCAAGAACGACGTACTCGCCGCGAACTACCCGTTCGCGACCATCGAGCCGAACGTCGGAGTGGTCGGGGTCCCGGACCCGCGGCTGGCCAAGCTGGCCGAGCTGTTCAGCTCGCAGAAGGTGATTCCGGCCACCGTGCAGTTCGTCGACATCGCCGGCATCGTCCGCGGCGCGTCGGAGGGCGAGGGGCTGGGCAACAAGTTCCTCAGCCACATCCGCGAGTCGGACGCGATCTGCCAGGTCACGCGGGTGTTCCGCGACGACGACGTCACGCACGTCGACGGCAAGGTCTCGCCGGCCGACGACATCTCCACCATCCAGACCGAGCTGATCCTGGCCGACCTGCAGACCGTCGAGAAGGCGATCCCGCGGCTGGAGAAGGAAGCCCGGCTGAAGAAGGAGAGCGTGGTCGTGCTCGACGCGGTCCTGGAGGCGCAGAAGCACCTCGAGGCCGGTACGCCGATCATCGCCACCGACGTGGACCGCGACGCGATCCGCGAGCTGATGCTGATGACCGCCAAGCCGTACCTGTACGTCTTCAATTGCGACTCCGACGAGCTCGCCGACTCCGAGCTCAAGCAGAAGATGCGCGACCTGGTCGCGCCGGCCGAGGCGATCTTCCTGGACGCGAAGTTCGAGGCCGAGCTGGTCGAGCTCGGCGACGAGGACGAGGCCCGCGAGATGCTCACCGAGATGGGCATCGACGAGCCCGGTCTCGACGTACTCGCCCGGGTCGGCTTCGACACCCTCGGCCTGCAGAC
>DASXXB010000281.1:0-16402 GCA_036503355.1 Kribbella sp.
TGTCTGGCGGTGCTGTTCGCGTTCGCCCCGGCACTCGGGCTGCTGATCGCCGTCATCCTGGTCCTCGGCGCGGTGCTCGGCCTCGGCTGGCGGCGGCAAGGCCGGCAGTTGGTGTTCTCGGTCGTACTCGGCCTGCTGCTGGTGCTGCCGTGGACGATCGACCTGATCCAGCACCCGTCGAAGCTCGGCCAGGAGGCGGGCGGTCCGCCGACTGCCGCGATCGGCCCCGGCGACAGCCTGCCGCATCTGCTGACCGGTACGCCGATCGGTGGGCCGACGCCGTGGTGGTTCGCCGTACCGCTGATCGTGGTGGCGCTGGTCGCGCTGCTGCGCGAGTCGCGGCAGCGCTACGAGTTGCTCGGCTGGTTCGCCGCGCTGGCCGGTCTGGCCGGCACGCTGGTCGCGAACCGGCTCGGCGGTGGCGCCGGTCCGTTGATGTTCCTGATGACGGCCGGCTGGATCATCTCGGTGACGGTCGCCTGGGACTCGGTCGGGAAGTCGCGGGAGATCCTCGTCCAGGGCGTCCTCGGGATCGCGCTGGTGACGACGATCGTGACCGCGGGCTTCTGGCTGGTACGCGGTACCGACGGTCCGTTGTGGCGCGGCCCGGCCCAGGACCTCCCGGCGTACCTGGTGGCTTCGCAGGATCCGCCGGACAACCAGTCGATCCTGGTGGTGCGCAAGGCACCGGGCGGGCAGATGCGGTTCGCGCTGGTGAAGGACGGCGGGCCGCGGATGGGTTCGCTGGAGGCGGCGCCGACGCCGGCGCAGACCAAGCCGATCGGCGACGTACTGGCGACGCTCGGCGGTGGCGGCAGTGGTGAGGAAGGGCGGCAGTTGGCGGGTCTCGCGATCGACTACGTGTACCTGCCCGGCCCGGTGGACCCGACGCTGCAGGCGACGCTCGACTCGCTGCCGGGGCTGACCAGGGCCAGTGCGAACGACGGCGATGCCTCCTGGCTGGTGGATCGCTCGAAGATCGAGGGCAAGACTCCGCTCGTCGACCAGACGCATTCGGTCTGGCGCGTTCTGGGGCTGATCGCCTGGCTGATCGCGCTGATCTTCTGCCTGCCGACGGTCCGCCGCACCGTCGCCGTACCGCAAGGCACCCATGCCAGGAGGGACCCCCGGTGAGCCGGTTGCTGTCCGACCCGCGTCTCCGGATCGGGGCCGTCGTCGCTGCCATGGCTGTGCTGGCCGGGCTCGGCGTGGTCACGCACCCGAAGAAGGCGGACACCCGCGTCGAGGCCGCGACGAGCGAGCCGGCGCGGACAGTCGTGAACCGTACGGCGCTGGCGTGTCCGGCGCTGGCCCCCGGCGGCAAGATGACGAGTGTGGTGAACGCGGTCGCTCCGACGCTGCCCGACGGGACCCCGACCGCGGGCGGTACGGCGGAACCGTTGTCGATCGCGCCGCTGCCGGCTACCTCCGACCCGGTCGGATCACTGCTGAAGCGCGGCATCATCGGTTCGAGTCCCGTCGTGGTGAAGCCGGAGCCGCTGTCCATCAAGGGCACCGGTCCGCTGGCCGCCGGGACGGTCGGCACGAGTACGACGACCGCGCCCGACGACGAGGTGAACCGCGGGATGGCCAGCGTGCCGTGCCAGTTGCCGGGCTCGGACTTCTGGTTCGTGGGCGCGTCCGGCACGAGTGACCGCCGCGACGTGCTGGTCCTCACCAACCTCGACACCATCAACGCCGAGGTCAACGTCAGCGTGTACTCGCGGACCGGCGCCGCCGACCTGCCGGCCGCCCGCGGTATCACGGTCCCGGCGCGCGGCTCTTCCGAGTTGTTCCTGCGGCAGATCGCTCCGAACCTGCGCGACATCGCCCTGCACGTCGAGTCGACCGGCGGCCGGGTCGCGGCGGCGGTCAGGTCGAACGCGTCGAGCGCCGGCAAGCCGCTCGGGGTGGACTGGCTGAACCAGTCGGCCGCCCCGGCGACCAAGGTGTTCGTCCCGGCGGTCGCGCCCGGTGGCGGCCAGCGGATCCTGTCGATCGCGAACCCGAGCGATCTGCAGGCCACCGCGAGCCTCACGGTGAACGGACCGAACGGCCCGTTCAAGCCCGCCGGTCTGGAGACCGTGTCGGTCGACGCCGGATCGGTGAAGTCGATCGCGCTCGACAAGGTCCTGCACGGTGACGCGAGTGCGATCACGATCGCGTCGGACCAGCCGGTGACCGCGTCGATGCGGACCACCGACGCGAGCAACACCGAGTTCTCGTCGATCGGGTCCGCGGACGCGCTGGCCGGACCGGCGTACCTCGTGCTGCCGGCGCACAAGCAGCCGGCTGTGCTGCAGGTGACGGCGCCGGGGAAGGCCGGCAGTGTGAAGTTCGAGCTCCGCGACGCCGCGAACCGGGTGCTGGTCACCCGCGCGCTCGACGTGGTCAACGGCGCGACGACGCCGATCTCGTTCCTCGCGCAGCCCCGCGCGACGTACCTGACGGTTCAGCAGACCCGCGGGACAGTGGTCGCCGGTGTCACGTTGATGCCGGCGCCGAAGCCCAAGAAGGACGACGTACCGCAGGTGGCCGCCTGGCCGTTGTCGACCTCACTGGTCTTCCGTGCCCAGCTGGGGGCGCAACCCGACGTCAGCGCCGCTCTTCGTTAGGTTCGGCCGTGTTGGCGCCGGGGTCCTGGAGCATCCGGAGGTGGCCGCGGCGCGCGACCTCGACCGGCGCTCCCGGCGTACCGGCGCGGGGTTCGCGGGGCGGCAGCGGGCGGGCGGCTTCGCGGACCGCGTTCGCCAGCGCCTCAAGGTCGTCGGAGGAGGGGCCGGCGGCCGCCGGGTCCGGAGCGAGCCGGATGACTTCCCACCCGTTCGGCGCGGTGAGGCGGTCGGCGTGGTCGGCGCAGAGGTCGTAGCAGTGCGGCTCGGCGTACGTCGCGAGCGGACCGAGGACACAGGTCGAGTCGGCGTACACGTAGGTGAGCGTCGAAACGGCCGGCTTCTGACATCCGGCGCGCGAACAGGTCCTGGCGATGCTCACGCACAGACGTTACCCCCACTAGGCTGAGCGCGTGTCCGAGGCTCGCCGTCATCGCAGGCACATCGACCGCCACGGCCGCGGCATGCTCGGCCCGATCAGCCGGCCGAGCAAGTTCGCGCCGCGTGGCCTGCCGCTGCAGCGCTCCGCCGCGGCGCAGTTCGACGAGGTGGTCGCGATCGAGGTGACCCGGCTGGAGAAGCGGCTGCCACAGGTGGTCGCGCGGGTCGAGTTCGCGATCGAGGACGTTCCGAACCTGGACCTCGACGCCACCGAGATCCCGCTCACCCACGCGACCGGCGGTACGTCGCACGAGCCCTACCGGATCGTCGTGTTCCGGCGCCCGATCGAGCTCCGCGCCGAGCGCTCCGGCTCCAGCCTGTCCTGGCTGGTCCGGACCGCCCTGGTCCTGGAGCTGGCCGACGTACTGGCGCTGTCGCCAGAGCAGATCGACCCCGAGTTCGACCCCGACGACGACTGATCCGGCGTTACCTGTCTGTTAGGACATGCGGGTTGACCGGTGTTGAATCCTGTTCCGTAGTGTGGGAAGCAGTTGTGTCCTTCGTTGTCATCGGGAGAGGATCGTGGGTGTGAACGATCAAAAACTGCGAGTCGGTGTCGTTGGGCTGGGCTTCGCCGGGCGGACGGCGCTGGAGGCGTTCTCCGAGCTGCCGGATGTCGAGGTGATCGCGCTGGCGGGTCTGGAGAAGGACACGCTGACGAGCCTGGGCGAGAAGCACGGCGTACCGCATCTGTACGAGAAGTGGGAGGACCTGCTCGAGACCCCCGGTCTGGACGCGGTCAGCGTCGGTACGCCGACCCAGTTGCACGCCCCGATCGCGCTCAAGGCGCTCGAGAAGGGCCTGCACGTGCTGTCCGAGAAGCCGCTCGCGCGCACGGTCGCCGAGGGCACCGCGATGGTCGAGGCCTCGAAGAAGGCCGGCCGGGTGCTGAAGGTGGTGTTCAACCACCGTGAGCGCGGTGACGTCGCGGCGCTGAAGCACCAGATCGACGAGGGCCAGCTCGGCCGGATCTACTACGCGAAGGCGCACTGGATGCGCCGCAACGGCATCCCGGGCATGGGCGGCTGGTTCACGAACCGGGAGCTGTCCGGCGGCGGCCCGCTGATCGACCTCGGCGTCCACATCCTCGACATGGCGCTGCACCTGATGGGCGAGCCGCAGGTCAGCACGGTGTCGGCGGACACGTTCGCGGAGCTCGGGCCGCGGGGCAAGGGCAGTGCGAGTTCGCCGGACCGGCCGACCGTCGACACCCTCGGGTCGAAGTTCGAGGTCGAGGACCTCGCGACGGCGTACCTGCGGCTGAAGGGCGGCGGCGCGCTGCAGCTGGAGACCAGCTGGGCGACGTTCCGGGCGCCGGGCGACAACTTCGGGATCGAGCTGTTCGGCACCGAGGGCGGCGCGAAGATCGAGGTGCAGAACTACACCACCGAGGACACGCTGCGGATCTTCACCGACGTGGCCGGCGTACCGGCCGAGGTGAAGCCTGCGACCGGGGCGGGCCTCGGGCACCGCGCGGTCGTCAAGGAGTTCGTCCGGATCGTGCGCAGCGGTGAGTGGGAAGGCCAGAACGGGTCCGAGGCGCTGCTGCGGACCGAGATCATCGACGCTTGCTACGCGTCCGCGAAGGCGGGCCGAGAGGTGGTTCTCCATGACTGAACCGATCCGTGTCACGGTCTGGGGCGAGAACGTCCACGAGGGCCGCGACGAGACCGTCCGCAAGATGTACCCGGACACGATGCACGAGACGATCGCCGCAGCGCTGCGGGACAAGCTCGGCCAGGACGTCGTCGTCCGTACGGCGTGGTTGCAGCAGGACGAGCACGGCCTGACCGAGGAGGTGCTCGCCGACACCGACGTACTCACCTGGTGGGGGCACGCCGCGCACGGCGACGTCGACGACGCGATCGTCGACCGGGTCCAGCAGCATGTGCTGTCCGGGATGGGCCTGATCGCACTGCACTCCGCGCACTTCAGCAAGATCTTCATCAAGCTGATGGGTACGACGTGCTCGCTGGACTGGCGCGCCGAGAACGACCGCGAACTGATCTGGACGGTCGCCGCCGGGCACCCGATCGCGCAGGGCATCCCGCACCCGCTGGTGATCGAGCGCGAGGAGATGTACGGCGAGCTGTTCGACATCCCGCAGCCGGACGAGCTCGTGTTCGTCAGCTCGTTCTCGGGCGGCGAGGTGTTCCGCTCGGGTTGCTGCTACCGCCGCGGCCAGGGCCGGGTCTTCTACTTCCGCCCCGGCGACCAGGAGTACCCGACGTACCACCAGCCCGAGGTCCAGCAGATCATCGCCAACGCCGCCAAGTGGGCCGCCCCCACCAGCCCCCGCCAACTCCCCACCGTCCACCACCGAGGCACCCCAGGCTGGTTCGAGAAGGCCTGATGGAAGACGCGCGGCTGGCCTTCCTCAACCGGCTGGCCGCCGTCACCCTCACCACCGGCGGAGTGACCGCCGACATCACCCGGCTGACCATCACCCCACCCGAGGACAGCTGGTACTTCCCGCGCCATCCCGGACTGACCCGGATCGTCCCGCAGGAGGTGCTGGCGGTGGAGATCCGCGACTTCGTCGCCGAGCACCATCAGCTGTTCGCGGACGGGGTGCGGTTCGGCGCCTGGGTCAACCCCGACTCCCAGCTCTGCTATCTCGACCTCATCACCTGGGCGTCGAGCCGGAGGGAGGCCGAGTGCCTCGCGCGGCGGTACGGCCAGGAGGGCGGGCGGTGGGTCGTAGCGATCTACAACCCGGTGCGCGGCGTGACCGAACGGCTGCGGGACATCTGAACGGCGGCTCGGGAGGTTCTTTGTGCACGAGGGCCGTATGTCGAGGGCGTCGGCGTACGGATCTCGTGCACAAAGGTGCGGGTGGGGCGGGCTGGCGGGTGGCTTGGTCGGTGGGGCGGATAGGGTCCGTGCATGGCTGATGTTGCGGGGATCTTCAAGGCTTATGACGTGCGGGGGGTTGTGCCGGACCAGTTGGACGAGGCGGTGGCCCGGGCGACGGGGGCTGCGTTCGTCGAGGTGCTGGACGTGCTCGCGGGGCCCGGGGCCGTGGTGGTCGGGTACGACATGCGCCCGTCCAGTCCGGCGCTGGCGGCGGCGTTCGCCGAGGGTGTGACCAGCACGGGCGCGGACGTCGTCGATATCGGCCTGGCGTCCACCGACCAGCTGTACTTCGCGTCCGGGCGGCTCGACCTGCCCGGCGCGATGTTCACCGCCAGCCACAACCCGGCGAAGTACAACGGCATCAAGCTGTGCCGGGCGGGCGCCGCGCCGGTCGGCTCGGACTCGGGGCTGCGCGACATCGCCGACCTGGTCGCGAAGGCGCTGACCGAGGGCCCGGTGGCCGGGTCCACCAGCGGTCACGTCACCCACAAGGACCTGCTGACCGCGTACGCCGACCACTTGCACGACCTGGTCGACCTGAGCGGCATCCGTCCGCTGACCGTCGTCGTCGACGCCGGCAACGGCATGGGCGGCCACACCGTGCCGGCCGTCTTCGCGGACGGCCCGGTGACGATCATTCCGATGTACTTCGAACTCGACGGCAACTTCCCGAACCACGAGGCCAACCCGCTCGACCCGAAGAACCTGGTCGACCTGCAGGCCAAGGTCCGCGAGACCGGCGCCGACCTCGGTCTCGCCTTCGACGGCGACGCCGACCGCTGCTTCGTGGTGGACGAAAAGGGCGACCCGATCTCGCCGAGCGCGATCACCGGCGCGGTCGCGGTCCGGGAGCTGGCCAAGCACCCCGGATCGGCCGTCATCCACAACCTGATCACCTCGAAGGCCGTTCCGGAGCTGATCACCGAGCACGGCGGTACGCCGGTGCGCTCGCGCGTCGGGCACTCGTACATCAAGCAGAAGATGGCCGAGACCGACGCGGTGTTCGGCGGCGAGCACTCCGCGCACTACTACTTCCGCGACTTCTGGCGCGCCGACACCGGCATGCTGGCCGCGCTGCACGTCCTCGCCGCGCTGGGTGAGCAGGACAAGCCGGCCAGCGAGCTGTTCGCGGAGTTCGAGCGGTACGTCGCGTCCGGCGAGATCAACAACACGGTCGCCGACCAGGCGGCCACGGTGGCGGCGATCGAGGACACCTATTCTGGCCGCAGCGAAACGGACGGCGTGACCGTCGACCATCTGGACGGGTTGACCGTGTCGGCGGGACAGTGGTGGTTCAACGTCCGTGCGTCGAACACGGAGCCGTTGCTGCGGCTGAACGTCGAGGCCGCGGACCGGGCCACGATGGAGCGCGTCCGCGACGAAGTACTGGCCCTGATCACTGGTGCATAGGGAGAACTGAATGGCAGTCAATCTGGACCCGGACCTGCTCAGCATCCTGGTCTGCCCGAAGTGCCGCTCGGAGTTCCGCGTGGACGACGAGGCGAGCGAGCTGATCTGCACCAATGCCGGCTGCGGGCTGGCGTACCCGGTGCGCGACGACATCCCGGTGCTGCTGATCGACGAGGCCCGGGACACCCGCGCGGAGTCCGAACCCGCGAGCAACTGATGAGTGTTTTCGACGACACGCGGCTGGACGATCCGGCTGCGCTCGAGGCGGCGGACCATCTGCTGCGGCGGCTGGCGATGGCCGGCGCCCGGATCCGCGCCGAGCTGGAGGCGTCCGCGGACGTCCTGAACAAGCTGGAGTCCGACGGCTTCCGGCCGCGGGCCGTGGTCGCGGCCGGCCGGGACGCCCGGCTGGTGCGGGCCGTGCTGGAGCCGGTCTGCCCGGTTCCGTTCCTGGCCTGGCCAGGTCCGGGCCTGCCGGGGTGGGCCGGTCCGCTGGACCTGGTGGTCGTTCTCGGCGGTGCCGCTGAGGACACCGACGCGGTGTCGGCCGCTGCCGAGGCGGTACGGCGTGGTTGCGGCCTCATGGTCGCCGCGCCGGAGGACTCGCCTGTGGCGATCGCGTCCGCGGGTCTGCGGCATGCGATCCGGCTGCCGTCGCAGTCGGACGACCAACTCGCTGCCGCGGTCGCCGTACTGCAGGCACTGCACCAGATGGAGCTGGGGCCGGAGGTCGACCACAAGGCCGTGGCGTCGTTGCTGGACGACGTGGCGATCGAGTGCTCGCCCAACAACGACGTGGCGTCCAACCCGGCCAAGGACCTCGCTCTGGTGCTCGCAGACGCGTTGCCACTGGTGTGGGGTGGCTCCGTCCTGGCTGCGCGTGCTGCGCGCCGGGTGGTGGAGGCACTGCGGCTGGCGAGCGGCCGGCCGGCCCTGGCTGCTGACGCGGGCCATCTGTTGCCGGTGCTGAACCAGCCGCCGCGGGACCTGTTCGCCGACCCGTTCGACAAGCCGGAGGAGCTGCGCCCGGCGCTGATCATCCTCGACGACGGTGTCGAAGAGGCCGGTATCGCCGAGCACCGCCGCAAGCTCGAGTCCAAGGCGGAGGCGCACGACGTCCGCGTGCACACGATGACGCAGGCCAACGGCACGGACGTCGCCCGGTACGCCGCCCTCACCCAGCAGGGGCGCTACGCCGCGGCGTACCTCGGGATCGGCCTCGGCCGGTACGGGATGGCGACGGTGGACGACCCGGTCGAGCCAAGGAATCCCTCGGAGGATCCAGCGTGGTAGTTCCGCTGCAGAACACCATCCGCGACTACGCGTGGGGCTCGCACACCGCGCTCCCCGCGCTGCTCGGCGTGGAGCCGGACGGCAAGCCGCAGGCGGAGCTGTGGATGGGTGCGCACGAATCCGCACCGTCGGTGCTGCCGACCGGGGACACGCTGTACGACGCGGTGTCGTTCGACCCGCCCGCGGTGCTGGGGACGGAGACGGCCGAGCGGTTCGACGGCCGGTTCCCGTTCCTCGCGAAGCTGCTCGCGGCCGCGCAACCGTTGTCGATCCAGGCGCATCCTTCGCGGGAGCAGGCGATCGACGGGTATCAGCGGGACGAGGAGGCCGGCATCCCACGGGACGCCCTGGACCGCAACTACAAGGACGCCTGGCCGAAGCCGGAGATCCTGATCGCGCTCGAGCCGTTCGACGCACTGGTCGGTTTCCGGCCGCTGGACCGCACCGTCGCGCTGCTGGACGCCTTGGCGCCCACCGGATTCGAGGACCTCACCGACCTGCTGCGCAACGGGAAGCTGCGCGACGCGTTCACCGACTTCATGAGCCGCGACCGGGACGCGATCCGTCCGCTCGTCGGTGCGCTCGGCGAGGCGGTCGCGCAGTACGCCGGGGACGCGTTCGCGCTCGAGCGCGAGACGCTGTCGAAGTTGTGCGCTGACTTCCAGGACGATCCCGGCGTACTGGCTGCCCTGCTGCTGAACCGCGTGCGGCTGCAGCGGTTCGACGCGGTGTACCTCCCGGCCGGCAACGTGCACGCGTACCTGCGGGGCCTCGGGTTCGAGGTGATGGCGAACTCCGACAACGTGCTGCGCGGAGGCCTGACCGCCAAGCACATCGACGTACCGGAGCTGGTCTCGGTCGTGGACTTCGAGCCGCTGGCCGACCCGGTGCTGACCGCGACGGCCGACGGTGTGTACGAGACCGGCTGCGAGTACTTCGCGATCCACCGGGTCGACCTGGCCGACGACGAGCGCACGGTCGACGGCGTCGGGCCGCGGATCATCTGCTGCGTCGACGGGACCGTGGATGCCGAGGGCAAGGAATCCGCCGTGACGTTGTCCGCGGGCCGGTCCGCGTTCGCCTCGGGAACCGAAGGACCCTGTACCCTGCGTGGTTCCGGCACGGCGTTCGTCGTGTCCGCACGCTGACTTCCGGAGGAATCGAACACCATGGCTGGTGGCGGCAACAAGGCTGTGGTCGCGGCTCTGCTCGCGAACGGCGGGATCGCGATCACCAAGTTCGCGGCCTGGGCGCTCACCTCGTCGGCCTCGATGCTGGCCGAGGCGATCCACTCGACCGCGGACTGCGGCAACCAGGTGCTGCTGCTGGTCGGCGGCAAGCGGGCGAAGCGGGCCGCCGACGAGCTGCACCAGTTCGGGTTCGGCCGGGAGCGGTACGTCTACTCGTTCATCGTGTCGATCGTGCTGTTCAGCGTCGGCGGGCTGTTCGCGCTGTACGAGGGGTACCACAAGGTCCACGAGCCGCACGGGATCGACAGCTGGAAATGGGTCCCGGTCGCGGTGCTGGTGATCGCGATCGTGATGGAGAGCTTCTCGTTCCGGACCGCGATCGTCGAGGCGAACAAGCTGCGCGGCAACGTCTCCTGGGTCCGCTTCGTGCGGAACGCGCGCGCCCCGGAGCTGCCGGTCATCCTGCTCGAGGACTTCGCGGCCCTGACCGGTCTGGTGCTCGCGCTGATCGGCGTGGTGCTGACCCTTGCCACCGGCAACGGTGTGTTCGACGGCCTGGGCTCGATGGCGATCGGCGCCCTGCTGGTCTGCGTCGCGATCTTCCTCGCGATCGAGATGAAGTCCCTGCTGCTCGGCGAGTCCGCGACCCGCGACGCGCAGCAGCGGATCGTCGCCGCGATCGAGAACACCGCCGGCGTGCAGCGGCTGATCCACATCAAGACCCTGCACCTCGGCCCGGAGGAGGTGCTGGTCGCGGCGAAGCTCGCCGTCGAGCCGACCACCGACGCGGCCGTCGTCGCCGAGACCATCGACGCCGTCGAGCGCGCCGTCCGCGCGGCCGAGCCGATGTCGGTGCACATCTACCTCGAGCCCGATGTGTACGTCGAGAACCACGTCACCGACCCGCGCCCCGCCGTACCGGAAGCACCTTCACATTAGTGCCCCGCACTAGCGAGGTCGCGGCGGCAGCACGCCCGACCGGCCCAGCCACCTGAGGGCGCGCTCGCGGTCGATCTCGGACTGGGTGGGCGGCGCGCTGAGCCGGCCGGTGCGGTAGCCGAGGTTGCGGATGTCGGCGGCCACGGACGGCTCGGCCAGCGCCCGGAGCGCGAACGCCAGCGCGGCCGGCGTCACGTCGTACCGGCGTTCGAGATCGAGGGCCAGTTGTACGGCGGCCAGGTCGCGGTCGTCGTACTGGCGCTGGGAGGTCTGGGCGGACCTCGAGCGGGGGAGCAGCCCGAGGGCCTCCCGGTAGCGCAGCATGCGCGGAGTGGTACCCAGCTGGCGAGCGGCCTCGGTGATGCGCATAGCATCAATCTTGACATTTCGGTGTCAAAATCGCGCCTGGAGCGATCAAACCGCGTGCCTCGGCCCTCTAGGCTCAGGTCGGTATCAACCACAGTCTTCAGCAGGGGAGCGGCATGACGTTCGACTACAAGGTGGCGGACCTCGGCCTGGCCGAGTTCGGGCGCAAGGAGATCCGGCTGGCCGAGCACGAGATGCCCGGCCTGATGGCGATGCGCAAGCAGTACGGCGAGAGCAAGCCGCTGGCCGGCGCGCGGATCATGGGATCGCTGCACATGACGATCCAGACCGCGGTGCTGATCGAGACGCTGACCGCGCTCGGTGCCGAGGTGCGCTGGGTGTCCTGCAACATCTTCTCCACCCAGGACCACGCGGCCGCCGCGGTCGTGGTCGGCAACGGCACGGCCGACGCGCCCGCCGGTGTCCCGGTCTTCGCCTGGAAGGGCGAGACGCTGGACGAGTACTGGTGGTGCACCGAGCAGGCGCTGAAGTGGCCCGGCAGTGAGGGCCCGAACATGATCCTCGACGACGGCGGCGACGCCACGATGCTGGTCCACAAGGGCACCGAGTTCGAGAAGGCCGGCGCCGTGCCGGACCCGTCGACCGCGGACTCCGAGGAGTACGGCGTCGTCCTGAAGCTGCTGACCCGCACGCTGCAGGAGGACCCGCAGCTGTGGACGACGATCGGTCAGGGCATCAAGGGGGTCACCGAGGAGACCACGACCGGCGTGCACCGGCTGTACGAGATGCACAAGGCCGGCGCGCTGCTGTTCCCGGCGATCAACGTCAACGACTCGGTGACCAAGTCGAAGTTCGACAACAAGTACGGCTGCCGGCACTCACTGATCGACGGCATCAACCGCGCCACCGACGTGCTGATCGGCGGCAAGGTTGCGGTCGTCTGCGGGTACGGCGACGTCGGCAAGGGCTGCGCGGAGTCGCTGCGTGGCCAGGGCGCCCGGGTGATCGTCACCGAGATCGACCCGATCTGCGCGCTGCAGGCCGCGATGGACGGGTACCAGGTGTCGACCGTCGACGACGTGGTCGGGATCGCCGACATCTTCGTCACCACCACCGGCAACAAGGACGTCATCACCGCCGACCACATGGCGGCGATGAAGCACCAGGCGATCGTCGGCAACATCGGCCACTTCGACAACGAGATCGACATGGCCGGGCTGTACAAGACGCCGGGCGTCGAGCGGGTCAACATCAAGCCGCAGGTCGACGAGTTCAGGTTCCCGGACGGCCACACGATCATCGTGCTGTCCGAGGGGCGCCTGCTGAACCTGGGCAACGCGACCGGGCACCCGTCGTTCGTGATGTCGAACTCGTTCACGAACCAGGTGCTGGCGCAGATCGAGCTGTTCGTGAAGACCGCCGACTACCCGACCGACGTGTACGTGCTGCCGAAGCACCTCGACGAGATGGTCGCCCGGCTGCACCTGGACGCGCTCGGCGTGAAGCTCACCGAGCTCACCAAGGAGCAGTCGGCCTACCTCGGCGTACCGATCGAGGGCCCGTACAAGGCAGAGGCCTACCGCTACTGAGTGGACTCCCACGCAGGCAGAACCCCCTCAAACGGCCCGAAAACAGCCGTTCGAGGGGGTTCTGCGTGCCTGGCGGTTCAGGCCTCGTTGCTGCCCGGGGCGGCCCAGCCCTGGGCGTTGACGATCGCGGGGCGCGACAGGTGCGGCGGGGGTGGAGCGAACGGGCCCGGCGGAGGTGGGAGGGGCGGGAGGACGCCGTACGGGCTCGGTGGGGTGAACGGGCCCGCCGGGATGCCGTACGACGGGGCGAAGGGGCCCGTGTGGAGTGGGCGCTGGGTGGAGAGGCGGTGGAGCTCTCGGCGGCGGCGTTCGGCGAGTACGGCGGACAGGTACGCCGGCGCGATGATCTGGTACGGCGGTGCCGGCGCGGTGACGGCGGCGACGCGCGCGGCCAGGGCCTCGCCGATGGCGAACTGCGCGCCGGGGAGGAGTTCGGTGTAGCGCGCCAGGTAGTCGCGGGCCGCGTTCGCGAGCTCGTCGGACAGCCGGGACAGCTCGAGTGACTGCGCCCACTGCACCAGTGGGCCCGGTACGAACAGGGGCGGTGACGCCATCGGCTGCTGCCGTTCGCGAATGACGACCGTGCCGGCGACCATGTCCCCGATCCGCTTGCCCTGCTTGTTCATCAGGCTCGCGACGATCCCGGGACTCGCCGCGAACCACGGAGCGAAGTCCACGAAGAACCACATCAGCGTCCGGACCAGGGCGTGCCGGAACCGGATCGAGCTGCCGTCGTCGCGGACCACCTTCAGCCCGAGCACCATCTTGCCGATCGTCCGCCCGCGGGTCAGCGTCTCCATCACGACCCGGTAGCCGATCACGACCAGCAGTACGACGATGAAGATCAGCGCGATCGCCAGCGCCTCACTGGCGTTGCCTCCGAGGAGGAACCCGGCCAGCAGCGAGATCAGGACGGTCAGTACGACGCCCTGCAGGATCATGTCGATCGCGCACGCCAGGGCCCGCGTCGGCATCCGGGCGATCCGCACCTGGAGAACGACCGCTTCGCCGGTGACCAGCTGAGACACTTCGTCGCCCCCCTCCTGCGCAGACACCCGGTCCGGCTAGTCTGCCATCACCCAGGTGGAGGAGGTGGCGGTGGACGTCGAAGCGTTTGTGTCGGTGCATCAGCCGCAGTGGGACCGCCTGGCGCACCTGACCCGTCGGCAGCGCCGCCTGTCCGGTGCGGAGGCCGAAGAACTCGTGGTGCTCTACCAGCGCGTCGGCACCCACCTGGCCGCGCTGCGGGCCGCCGGCGCCGACCCGGTGTCCATCGGCCGGCTGTCCGGGCTGATCGCCGACGCGCGCGGTGCCGTGACCGGTGCACAAGCACCCGTCTGGCGGGACATCTCGAAGTACTTCCTGGTCAGCTTCCCGGCAGCGCTGTACGCATCCAGACGCTGGTGGATCACCATCGGTGTGCTGTTCTACCTGGTCGCGGCGTGGACTGCCTGGCGGGTGCTGGCCCACCCGGAGGTGGTCGACTCGATCGGTACGCCGGACCAGATCAAGCAGCTCGTCGAGCACGACTTCGAGTCGTACTACTCCGACAATCCCGCGCAGGACTTCGCGCTCCGGGTGTGGATCAACAACGCGACGATCAGTGCCGCCGTACTCGCGCTGGGTATTCTCCTGGTCCCGTCCGTCTTCGTGCTCTGGGACAACGCGGTCAACCTGGGTGTCAGCGCCGGTCTGATGATCAGCCACGAGAGGGGCGGGCTGTTCTTCAGCCTGATCACTCCCCACGGCCTGCTCGAGCTGACCACCGTGTTCATCGCGACCGCGGCCGGTCTGCGGCTCGGGTGGTCGTGGGTCGTTCCCGGACCGCGGACCCGCATGCAGTCCCTGGCCCGGACCGGGCGCGCCACCGTCGGCATGGCGATCGGCCTGGCCGCGATCCTGCTCGTCACGGGCCTGATCGAGGCGTTCGTGACGCCGTTCCTGCCCGGCCCGGTCCGGATCACGATCGGCATCGTCGCCGAGCTGGCGTTCTTCACCTACGTCTGGACCCTCGGCCGGCGTGCGTACCGGCACGGCGAGTACGGCGACATCGACGAAGCCGATCGTGAGGCGAGCGCTCCCGTCTCCGCCTGACGGGTTTTCGCACTGGGCACCTTCAGGGAGTGAGTACCGCCCAGGAAGTCCGCCACAGCCGGGCCTACGACGTAGCCATCACGCTCGGTCTGGTGGCGTACGGCATCGTGTATCTGCTGGTCGCCTGGATCGCCTTGCAACTGGCGTTCGGCAAGTCGTCGCACGAGGCGTCCCAGCAGGGCGCTCTCGAGGAGCTGGCCGGCAGACCGCTCGGCGTCGTGGCGCTCTGGGTCGTCGCGGCCGGGCTGTTCGTGCTGGTGGTCTGGCGGGTTCTGGAGCTCGCCTGGGGCCACCTCGACCTGCGCAAGAAGGTGTCCGCGATCGGTCGCGCGATCGTCTACCTGGTGCTCGGTGTGAGTGCGGTGAAGGTTGCGATCGGGGACGGCGGATCGAGCAGCGGCCGGCAGCGCACGGTGTCCGCGCGGCTGATGTCGCACGCCACGGGCCGGGTCCTGATCGTCGGCATCGGGGTCGTGATCATCGCGGTCGGTTGTTACCAGCTCTACAAGGCGATCACGAAGCGGTTTACCGAGGATCTGGTCGGGGGCGTCTCGGAGGTGACGATCCTGCTGGGCCGGATCGGGTACGCCGCGAAGGGTGTCGCGTTCCTGGTTGCGGGTGGGATGTTCTGCTGGGCGGCGATCGGGTACGACCCGCAGAAGGCCGGTGGTCTCGACACGGCGCTGCACACGATCAAGGACCAGCCGTTCGGTCCCGTCCTGCTGACCGTCCTCGCCGCCGGCATCGCGGCCTTCGGCGGCTACTGCTTCAGTTGGTCACGAAACGCCCGCCGCTGAGGTGAGCGGCTACGCGGGGAGGTCGCGGTGGCGGAGGCCGAGCAGGCCGGCGAGGGTGATGACGGCTGCGATCGCGAGCAGGAGGACGAGCGGGCCGGCCTGTGCGCTGCCGCCCGGGAGCGACGGCAGGTGCGTGAACGGCGAGATGTCGCGGATCCAGCCGGCCGTCGCCACGCCCGCACTGACCAGGCCGATCAGGATGCACACCGCCGGACCGGCCCACGACACCATCGACGCCTGCGGGAAGAACCCGATGATGGCGATCGCGATCGCGGCCAGCACCCAGACCGCGGGCAGTTGCGCGAGTGCAGCGGCCACCATGCGCGGCACTTGACCACCCACGTCACCAATCGCGGCGCCGTACGCCAGGCCTTGGGTGAGGCCCGCCGCGAGCAGTGCGACGGCGGGGCCGAGCAGGCTGAAGACGAGGTGACTCGCAGCCCACTGCCAGCGGCTGGTCGCGGTCGCCAGCACCGGCTCAGCCCGTCCGCTGCTCTCCTCGACCCGCAGCCTGAGCGTCGCCTGCACGGCGTACGCCGACGCGATCAGGCCGACCAACGTCATCACACCGGCCAGGAACGAGTCGATCAACCCGGCCGCGCCGCCCATCCGGCGGAACATCTCCTGGATGGACGGATCGTCGCGCATCAGGTCGCCGACGCCCTTTGCAACGCCGCCGAACAGCAAGCCCAGCAAGGCGAATCCGCTCGTCCACGCGACCAGTAGCCCGCGGTGCAGCCGCCACGCCAGCGCGAGCGGCGAGCCGAGCGTGCCGTCCGCCGGTCCGAGCCGATCCGGGAGCAGACCCGCTCCCACATCCCGCCGTACGGCGAGACTCACCGCCACAACCACCA
>DASXXB010000282.1:0-10980 GCA_036503355.1 Kribbella sp.
AGTCCCAGCCCGATGATGCCGACAGCAACAATCGGCACCCGGAGCCGGGTGACCAGCCGGCCCCACCGGAAACCGAACCCCTCCTGGTGTGCGGCCGCGGCGGGAGCTTTACGCAGCTTCCGCGGCAGCACCCGGTTTCCGGTGAAGCCCAGCAGGGCGGGCAGCAACGTCAACGCCACCAGTACTGCGGTGAGCACCGTCGCGGCAGCCGCCAGACCCATCGCGGTCAGGAACGGCACGCCGACCACCGACAGCCCGGCCAATGCGATCACCACGGTCGCACCGGCGAACAGCACCGCCGATCCGGCCGTCGCAGTCGCCCGTGCGACCGACTCCTCGGGGTCCATGCCCTCGCCCAGTTGCGCCCGGTGCCGCGAGCTGATGAACAGCGAGTAGTCGATGCCGACCGCGAGCCCCAGCATCAGCGCCAGGATCGGTGCCGTCGACGAGACGTCGGTGAACGCGGTCACGATGAACAGCCCGGCCATTCCGGCCAGTACGCCGAGCAGCGCCGTCACGAGTGTCATGCCGGCGGCGACCAGCGATCCGAATGTCACGATCAGCACGACCGCGGCGACCGCGACACCGATCACCTCGGTCGCCCCGATCTCCGGGATGCCGGCCTTGATCTTCCCGCCCGGCACCACCTGCAGGTCGCCGTTGCTCAGTCCGCTCAGTCCGTCGTACCCGTCGCTGCTCTCGTGGGAGAGTTCGTCGGCCTGCTTGTCGAACTGGACGCTGATCAATCCCGTCGTACCGTCCGGGCTGATCGCCTTGCTGGTGAACGGGTCGATCGCCGCGATCACCTCGGGCACCTTCGCGACCTTGGCGACCGTCACGCCGACCGCGGCCTTCACCGTCGGGTCGGCGAGCGTCTTGCCGTCCGGCGCTTTGACGACCACTGTGGCGGACGCGCCGCTCGCGGCCGGGAGCTCCTGCTTGAGTGCGTCGAGCGCGCGTTGCGACTCGGTGCCCGAGATCGAGAACGTGTTCGCGGTCTTGCCGCCCAGGGTCAGCGCGCCGATCCCCAGCACCACGAGGAACAGTGCCCACAGCGCGGCGACGAGGCGCCGGCGCTGGTAGGAGAACCGGCCGAGCCGGTACAGCAGATTGGCCATCGCAGGTGCGTCCGTTCAGGTCGGTACGGCGTACGGGCAGAAGTCATCGCCCCGCGAGAGCGGGGGAGTCAGGTACAGCTGTCAGGCCCTGCGGAGGAGCCTCCGCAGAGCGAGGTCGCAGAGTCTTCGGAGGTCGTCGCCGGTGCGCTCCTCCGCGTGCCGGCACTCGCCGAGCAGGCCGTTGATGGCGAACTTCGCCAGGTCCCGCTCGATCGGGTCGTCGGAGCCGGCCATCAGCTCGGTCAGCCGGAAACCGTCCGCCACCAGCGGTGCGATCTCGGGCATCTGCTCGATCACCGGCAGGACGTCCTGCAGGACGTCGACGACGCCGCGGTGCTCGACGGCGAGATCGATGAAGCGCTCGATCGCCAGGTCCTGGGCGGCGGCGCGGGGAAGCTCGCCCGCGGCCTTGACCAGGTTCGCGAGGTCGGCGGCGGCGGGCTCGAGGACGGCGGCGAGCACGGCGGGCTTGCCGCTGAAGTGGTAGAGCACCGTGGCCTTGGAGCAGCCGGCCGCGGTAGCGATGTCCTGCAGCGACGTCGCGTTGTAGCCGGCGGCCTGGAACAGGTCCATCGCCTGGCGCACGATCTCGCGCCTGGTCCGCTCCCGGGCGGGGGTGGTGACTGCCATGTCATGCATCTTGACTGACCGATCGGCCAGTTTTCAACCGATCGGTCAGGATTGTGGCCCGCTTCACGTGCTTGCTTTCGGTGTAATGATGTAATTCAAGCCCCTTTCTCCGGGGCTGGAGAGGGGCGCGAGATGGCTGACGAGCTTGCCGGGGACGACGTCCTGGATGCCTACTCCCGAGTGGTCTCGGGCGTGGCCGCACACCTGATCCCGCGGGTCGCGAGCCTGCGGATCCACAGCCGGCGCGGCGACTCGTCCGGTTCGGCCGTCGTCCTGACCGGCGACGGGCACTTGCTCACCAACGCCCACGTGGTGGGCGACGGCGCCGAGGCGTCGGCGGACTTCGCGGACGGTACGACCGCGCAGGCCCGGGTGGTCGGTGTGGACCGGCTGTCCGATCTCGCCGTACTGCGGGCCGACCGGGAGATCCCGGATCCGCCCGACTACGGCGACGCGGACCACCTGAAGGTCGGCAACCTGGTCGTGGCGGTGGGCAACCCGCTCGGCCTGGCCGGGAGCGTCACTGCGGGCGTGGTGAGCGCGCTCGGCCGGTCGCTGCCGGTACGCAGCGGTTCGGGGAACCGGATCATCGAGGACGTGATCCAGACCGATGCCGCGCTGAATCCGGGCAACTCCGGCGGGGCGCTGGCCGACGGCAACGGCCGCGTGATCGGCATCAACACCGCTGTCGCCGGGATCGGTCTGGGCCTGGCGGTGCCGGTGAATCCGACGACCCGCCGGATCATCTACGCACTGCTGCACGACGGCCGCGTGCGCCGCGCGTACCTCGGCCTCGTCAGTACGCCGGCACCGCTGCATCCCGCCCTCGCGGAGCGGTTCGATCAGCGTACGGCGCTGCGCGTGGTGGAGGTGATCCCCGCGAGCCCAGCGGCCGCCGCGGGCCTTCGTCAAGGTGACCTCGTGCTGGCGGTGAACGGCGTACCGCTGCGGGACGCGCAGTCGCTGCAGCGGCAGTTGTTCGAGGACGCGATCGCCCGGCGTACCGAGATCACGGCGATCCGCAACAACGCGCTGGTCGACGTGATCGCGTACCCGGCCGAGCTCACTGACCGCTGAGGAACTGCTGCAGGTCGACCGCCTTGCGGCGTTTCGGGCCGCCGCGGATGCCGTAGGAGTCGAGGAGCAGTTCGGCGACCTCGCGCAGGTCGAGCCGGTCGAGGTAGCCCCAGCAGGTGACTCGGTACTGGAAGGTGTGCACGAGCGGGAACACGTCGCGCCGAGCGGCCAGGGCGGGGCCTAGGTCCATGTCGCCCGTCCAGACCTGCAGGAGCTCGCGACCCTCGTCGTCCCAGCGGAGGCGGGCGAACTGGTGCCGCCCGGCGTACCACGCCGGTGAACCCTCGTGCGCCTCACCGAGCCGCGCGTCCGGCAGCCGTTCTGACAGCGCGCAGACGTCCCGCCAGGTCGCCATACCGGCGATGTTAGTGCCCTAGGTCGGCCCGGAGCAGTACGCAGGTACCGGGCTTGAGGGGTGCGTTCGGAAACGTGAAGTCCCGCGTGACCTCGGTGAACCCGAACCTCTTGTCGAGGTCGAGGATCGCGCCGTTCGCGAGGTTGGCGAAGGAGTAGATCTCGCCGGCGCGCTCGGCGGTCCAGCGCATCCGCTCCCGGGTGAGCAGCTCGCCGATCCCGTGCCGCCGCCAGTCCGGCGAGATGATCAGCCCGATCAGGTAGTACCCGTCCGGGGCAACGTTCGGCGGATGCTCGGGCGAGACCTGATGCCGGATCACCGCGCCGTACCCGACGACCGCGCCCGCCACCTCCGCGACCACCGTGTACCGCTCAGGATCCGCCAGATCCCGCTCGAGCCGCTGCCGCCGCTCCTCTGCGGACCCACCCGTCCGCGACACGATCAGCTCCGCGCACACGCCCAGATCCGCCCCGGCCGCCGGCCGTACGACGACATCAACGGAGTGCCGCAACACCCCGGGCCGATATTCCGCGAATCCGCTCACACCCTCACCCTAAACCTCAGCTTCAGGTGAGGTCGGAGGCCTACCAGCCGCGTTCGCGCCATTCTGCGATGTGGGGGCGTTCGGTGCCGAGGGTGGTGTCGGCGCCGTGGCCGGGATAGACCCAGGTCTCGTCGGGGAGGGTGCCGAAGAGCTTGGTCTCGACGTCGTCGATGAGGGACGTGAAGCGCGCCTTGTCGCCCTGGGTGTTGCCGACGCCGCCGGGGAACAGCGAGTCGCCGGTGAACACGTGCGGGGGGCCGTCCGGGTCGTCGTACACCAAGGCGATCGAGCCGGGGGTGTGGCCGACCAGGTGGATGACGCGCAGGCTGCAGTTGCCGACCGCGATGTGGTCGCCGTCGTCGACGAGCTGGTCGGTCGGCACCGGGATGCCCTCGGCGTCGTGGCGGCCGGCGACGGTGGTCGCGCCGGTGCGGGCGACGACCTCGGCCAGCGCCTCCCAGTGGTCCTTGTGGCGGTGGGTGGTGATCACCCGCGCGAGGCCGCCGTCGCCGATCAGCCGGAGCAGGGTCGGCGCCTCGTTCGCGGCGTCGATCAGAACCTGCTCGTCGGTCTGCCGGCAACGCAGCAGATAGGCGTTGTTCTCCATCGGCCCGACCGCGACCTTGGTGATCATCAGCTGGGCCAGCTCGTGGGTCTGCGCCGGTCCGCCGACCTTGACGTTCCCGTGGTACTCCGCCATCTCTCGGACTCCCTGATCTCGGTGACACCGCCGATCCTCGCACCTTCCGGTGCGGTGTGCCGAGCACGGTGCGCGATCGAATATACTTTCGAAGCGGTACGCGATCGAGCGCGGGATCGGGTACCGGATCCGGCGGCGGAAGTTTTTGTCGGTGGGCCTCGTTAGCATGACCGGGCAGGCCGGAGAACCACCCGGAAACCCCTCGAGAACGGCTGAGAGTGAGCTTGTGTCTGACCGTCTGATCGTGCGTGGAGCACGTGAGCACAACCTGAAGGACGTCTCGGTCGACCTGCCGCGGGACGCCATGATCGTCTTCACCGGCCTGAGCGGGTCCGGGAAGTCCAGCCTGGCCTTCGACACGATCTTCGCCGAGGGCCAGCGGCGCTACGTCGAGTCGCTCTCGGCGTACGCCCGGCAGTTCCTCGGCCAGATGGACAAGCCGGACGTCGACTTCATCGAGGGTCTGTCGCCGGCCGTCTCCATCGACCAGAAGTCCACCTCGCGGAACCCGCGGTCCACGGTCGGCACGATCACCGAGGTGTACGACTACCTCCGGCTGCTGTTCGCCCGCGCCGGCCGCCCGCACTGCCCGGAGTGTGGCGAGCCGATCGCGCGGCAGACCCCGCAGCAGATCGTCGACCGCGTGCTCGAGCTGGACGAGGGCACCCGGTTCCAGGTGCTCGCCCCGGTCGTCCGCGGCCGCAAGGGGGAGTACGTCGACCTGTTCCGCCAGCTCACCGGCCAGGGGTTCTCCCGCGCCCGGGTCGACGGCGAGACGATCCAGCTCACCGACCCGCCGAAGCTCGACAAGCAGAAGAAGCACAGCATCGACGTGGTCGTCGACCGGCTCGCGGTGAAGGGCTCCGCGAAGCAGCGGCTGACCGACTCCGTCGAGACCGCGCTCGGCCTGGCGAGCGGTCTGGTCGTGCTCGACTTCGTCGACCTCCCGGAGGACGATCCGCACCGCGAGCGCCGGTTCTCCGAGAAGCTCGCCTGCCCGAACGACCACCCGCTCGCCATCGACGAGCTCGAGCCACGGTCGTTCTCGTTCAACTCGCCGTACGGCGCCTGCCCGGTGTGCACGGGCCTGGGCACGCGGATGGAGGTCGACCCGGAGCTGCTGGTGCCGGATCCGTCGAAGTCGCTCGACGAGGGCGCGATCCAGCCGTGGTCCGGGCAGAACGTCTCGCAGTACTTCGAGCGTCTGCTCGACGCGCTCGCGAAGGACCTGAAGTTCAAGACCAGTACGCCGTTCGGGGAGCTTCCCGCGAAGGCGAAGAAGGCGCTGCTCACCGGCCACGACAAGCAGGTCCACGTCTCGTACCAGAACCGCTACGGCCGCGAGCGGTCGTACTACACCAGCTTCGAGGGCGTGATCCCGTACGTCGAGCGCCGGCACGCGGAGGCGTCCAGCGACACCGGGCGGGAGCGCTTCGAGGAGTACATGCGCGAGGTGCCGTGCCTGGCCTGCAACGGCGCGCGGCTGAAGCCGATCTCGCTGGCGGTGACGCTCGGCGGGAAGAACATCGCCGAGATCAGCGCGATGTCGATCGACGAGGTGCACGGCTTCCTCGCCCAGATGGAGCTGAGCCCGCGGGAGAAGCAGATCGCCGAGCGGGTGGTGAAGGAGATCGGCGAGCGGCTGCGGTTCCTGCTCGACGTCGGTCTGGACTACCTGGCGCTGAGCCGGCCCGCAGGTTCGCTGTCCGGTGGTGAGGCGCAGCGGATCCGGCTGGCGACGCAGATCGGCTCCGGCCTGGTCGGCGTGCTGTACGTTCTCGACGAGCCGTCGATCGGTCTGCACCAGCGCGACAACCGGCGGCTGATCGAGACCCTGGTCCGGCTCAAGGAGCTCGGCAACACGCTGATCGTCGTCGAGCACGACGAGGACACCATCGACCATGCCGACTGGGTCGTCGACATCGGGCCCGGCGCCGGCGAGCACGGCGGCCAGGTGGTGGTGTCCGGCACGGTCGAGGACCTGCGCAACCATCCGGACTCGATCACCGGTGCGTACGTGTCCGGCCGGCGCGAGATCCCGATCCCCGAGGTCCGCCGGCCGTTGACGGAGGGCCGCGAGCTGACCGTGTACGGCGCCCGGCAGAACAACCTCAAGGACCTGGACGTGACCATCCCGCTCGGGGTGTTCGTCGCGGTCACCGGGGTGTCCGGCTCGGGCAAGTCGACGCTGGTCAACGACATCCTCTACACCTCGCTGGCGCGGCAGATCTACGGCGCCCGCGCGGTGCCCGGCCGGCACACGAAGATCTCCGGCATGGAGCTGGTCGACAAGGTCATCCACGTCGACCAGTCGCCCATCGGCCGCACCCCACGGTCCAATCCGGCGACCTACACCGGAGTGTGGGACCACGTCCGCAAGCTGTTCGCGGAGACGCCCGAGGCGAAGGTCCGTGGGTACCAGCAGGGCCGCTTCTCGTTCAACGTCAAGGGCGGTCGCTGCGAGGCCTGCTCCGGTGACGGCACGCTGAAGATCGAGATGAACTTCCTGCCCGACGTGTACGTCCCGTGCGAGGTGTGCCACGGCGCGCGGTACAACCGCGAGACACTCGAGGTGCACTACAAGAACAAGACGGTCGCCGACGTCCTGGACATGCCGATCGAGGAGGCGTCGGAGTTCTTCGCGGCGATCCCGGCGATCTCGCGGCACCTGAAGACGCTCGTCGAGGTCGGCCTCGGGTACGTCCGGCTCGGTCAGCCGGCGCCGACGCTGTCGGGTGGTGAGGCCCAGCGGGTGAAGCTGGCGTCCGAGCTGCAGCGCCGTTCGACCGGGCGGACGGTCTACGTGCTGGACGAGCCGACGACCGGCCTGCACTTCGAGGACATCCGCAAGCTGCTCGGCGTTCTCAGCGGCCTGGTCGACAAGGGGAACTCGGTGCTGGTCATCGAGCACAACCTCGACGTGATCAAGACCGCGGACTGGATCATCGACCTCGGTCCGGACGGCGGGCGCCGCGGCGGCACGCTGGTCGCCGAGGGGACCCCGGAAGAGGTGGCGGCCAACCCGGCGTCGTACACCGGGCAGTTCCTCGCCGAGATCCTCGCAGGCCGCGCGGCCAAGCCCAGCGCCCGCAAGCAGGCGGTCGCTGCCGCGCCGGCGGTCAAGAAGGCGGTGGCGAAGAAGGCGGCAAGCACCGCGAAGAAGACGACCGCCAACAAGGCTGCGCCGGCGACGAAGACTGCGGCCGTTAAGTCCGCAGCCAAGAAGACGGCCACGAAGGCCGCGCCCGCGAAGAAGGCCACAGCCAGAAAGCGCGTCGCAGGCTGACGTAGTTCGAGACAGCCCCGGACCGGTCCTGGTCCGGGGCTGTCGCACGCTCCGGCCGCATCGCTTCGAGGGGATCCGAAGTGATGGCCGGTGGCCCTCGGCCGACGATACCCATGGGGTGCGGGCTTCCAAGGGCGAAGGAGACATCGTGGGACAGCGTTGGGACATGGGTCAGGAGACCCTGAACCAGTTGACGAAGAAGACGGCCGGCGGGACGCAGGACCTCGGCGGACTGGTGAAGCAGCTGGTGGCCGCCGCGCAACCGCTGGAAGGCAAGATGAACGGCGCCGGCAAGCAGGCTTTCGACACCTTCAAGGCGAACGTCGACAGCATCACCCACGATCTCAACGCCGGAATGGCCCGGATCACCGAGGGCCAGTCCGGGATGGACGTCGCGTTCCGCACCGGTGACACCGACATGGCTGACACGGCCCGCAAGAACGAAGGAGCCGCGGACTTCGACGGCGCCAGGTTCGGGAAGCGCTGAGAGGACCGAGGATGGCGAACCGCAACAGCTACGACACGGCGGCTTCCGGCGAGGTCCAGGCGACCGTGAAGCGTTTGTCCGGCCAGATCGAGGCCTTGGTCGCCGCACACCAGAAGAACGTGCAGGCGGCCCTGTCCGATGCGTCGGCGAGCGGTGTGACCGACTCGTACCGCGCCGTCGAGGACCGTTTCAACAAGGCCGCGGCATCCACCATCGGCATCATCCGCACGCTGCAGGAGACGATGCAGGCCAACGACAGCACCGCCCAGGCCACCCTCAAGAAGGCCCAAGCAGCCGTCGACAACATCGGCGGCTGACGTGGACTGGGACATCGACCCCCAGGGCGTCGTCGGCGTACTGAAGAAGACCGAGGCGGCGGCGAAGCCGCTCGACGAGCTGACCAAGAAGTACGGAACGACGTTGAACGACCTGATGCAGGGGCTGGGGTCCGGTGCGCCGGAACTCGCCTCGCTGAAGCTCGTCGCCGCGTCCCTGAGCGAGTTCGCGGTGCATTGGCAACCGAGCATCGAGTCGTCGATCAAGCAGGTCGGCGCCTCGATGATGGGCGCATACAACGCGACCAAGGCCTACATGAACGGGCAGGAAGACATGGCTTTGACGGCGCAGCGCGCCGCGGCCAACGGCGAGATTCCGCCGCCACCGGGTTCGGCGCGCCGCAATCACGGGGGAGTCAGAGCGGAATGAGCAGTCAGGACGCCGGCACCGGGCAGGCCGGCGACCAGGTCGTCTCCGCGGACGAGGCCGCGCGAGCTCGCGCACGCCTGGCGAGCTGGCTGAGCGCCGAGGACCCGGAAGACCCGGTCACGGCTGACGAGCTCTTGGACTGGCCTGTCACCCGTGAGGACGAGTTCCTGGTGCTCGTCCCGCCCGGATATGCCAACCAGGTCTACCTGCTCGCCGACCACGGCATCAGTTGGTACGCGCCCAGCCGGCAATCGTTCGAGGACGCATTGGCTGTTGCGCGTGCGCAGCGCTGACCACCTCCGTCGACGCCCGGTCCCGCACCTCGTCGCCGTCTCGATGAAGGACTTACTTGCATGATCCAACCCGAAGGCATCCCGGTTGAGGCGGTCTTCAGCGCGGCAGCGGGGATCGCACAGAGCCTCGGTCCCCTGGACGGGCTGGGGCCCAGGTTCGCCGAGACGGGTGCGCACATCAACACCGAGTTCAAGCGCCTGAACAATTGCTACCAGGCGCCGGAGCGCGAGCAGCTGGTGCATTCCACGCAGCGGATCCAGGACAGCCTCGGTGAATTCGGGCCGAAGCTCCCGCAGGTGGCGCACGTGCTGTCCGGCCTGGCCGAACAGCTGCGGGGACTCGCCGTGCAGCTCAGGGACCTTCGCGCCCGGGCATATGCGTGGCAGGCCAAGAAGAACCAGAACCCGGACTGGCAGAACGACCAGTGGATGATCGACGAGAACAACAACCTGATCGGCGCGGTCTCGATGATCCTGACCGGCGATGCCGGCGGTGGGACTTACGCGGGTTTCGTGGGCCCCGGCAGCACCATTCCCGCCTCCGCTCTGGAGGCGGCGAACAAGATCGCCGCGTTGTACGGCGGCCGGCGCTGGCAGGCGAACGGTCAGCACGAGGGCGACGCGCCACTCCCCGGTCCGCCTCCTCCCACGGAGGCAGAGCGGCAGAAGATGGTCGACGACATACTGCACGGCAAGTTCCCGCCACCTCCGCCGCCGGCGCCCTGGGGCGCGCCCGAGGAGCGGGACTATCCGTGGTACCAGGACGTCGGGCACTTCCTCGCCGGCGTCGGCGAGGGCATCCTGACCGGCCTCGGTGAAGCCGCCCAGGGGCTACTGACCCTGGTGCCGGTCCTGCCGGCGCTGGCTTCGATTCCCGGCGTGCGGGACTGGGCGAAGGACAAGCTGGGCTGGGACATGCCGACCTGGAAGGACTCCCGGGACAGCTGGAAGGGGCTCGGCACGCTGGGGGCGGCCATCGTCTTGTCCCCGATGCTGCTGACGAACTGGGCGATGAGCGAGATCACCGGCAAGGACGGGAGTCCGCAGTGGATGAAGGACCTCAGAGAGACCGGGGTCAACGCGGCGAAGGGCTTCGTTGCCTGGGACGAGTGGGGCAAGAATCCCGGTAAGGCTTTCGGGATGGTGCTGACGAACGTGGTCACCACGGTCGCAGGTGGCGGCGTGATCACGGAGGCCAAGGCCGCGTCCATGGCTTCGAAGTTCGGCAAGGCCGCACCGGTCGTTGCGAAGGGCATCGACGCGGTGAACTACCTGCGTGGTACCCGGGCCGCCATGCACGACGCGACGCTCGGGCTCGCGATGAAGATCCCGAAGGTCAGCTCCGTGGTCGAAGGGCTGTCGAAGATCCCGATCGTGGGTGGGACCTTCAGAATGCAGAACACGCCGAAGATCGACGTACCGGGGACGCACGGCCACGGCGGAACTGTGCATCCGGAGGTCGAGCTACCGACCGGCCACACCTCGGTCCCGGTCACTCACGTGCCGGCGGTCGAGCCGGTCACCACGCCGACTCACCCCGGCGAGCTGACAACACCGCGCAACCCGTCGCGTACCGAGCCGGGTTCGCCGCAGGACCCGACCACGACGCCACCCGGTTCGACTCCACCAGGCTTCCATCCCGAAACCGCCGTACCACCGCCGCTCGCGCCGATCCCCGGCACCCGAACCCCACCCCTGCCCGCACCGATCGGCCGCACCGACCCCACACCGACAAGCCCGGCCGGCCGTACAAACCCAGGCACGACGACGCCGGCCGGTCGTACA
>DASXXB010000283.1:0-11308 GCA_036503355.1 Kribbella sp.
GACCACCCGCTCCTGTGTCACCGGGCAGACGCCGCCGTCCGCAAGCGTCGCGCCCATGACCGCGAGGTCGGCAGCAGTGACGCTCAGACAACTCTGCATCGTGTAGAGCTCCACGGCCTGCTCCGGATCACCGGCCAGCCCACCGACGCTCTTGAGCAGCGCTGCGAGTGCCCGGTTGCGGTGGTTGGTCGCCAGCGCGGACGAGAGCACGTCGGGGTCCAGCCGAAGGTCGCGACCGGCGAAGCGGGACAGACCGTCGAGGATGAACTGCCAGCGGGTCTCCAGGGACTTCCCCGGAGTCAGGCTCGTCGTCGCGATCGCCCCGGGATTGACCATCGGGTTGGTTCGTCCCCCCGACGACCTCTCGACCGCCTGGACGGAGTTGAAAGCGAGCCCGGTGGCGTTGACGCCGACCAGCTTTCTGACTTCGTCGTACCCGATCGCCTGGGAGATCAGCGCGAAAACGAACGGCTTGGCGACACTCATGATCGTGAACGGGCACCGCGAGTCCCCCGTCTCGAAGCGCCGCCCGTCGACCCCGGCGACACACAGACCGAAGGTGTTCGGATCCACCCTGGCCAGCGCGGGATAGACGTCCGACACCGCCCCGTCGGCGATGCCGTGAAAGCGCTCGTACGCCGCTTCCACCAGCAGGGCCACCGACGCAACCCCGGGCAGGTCGCCGGTCGATACGTACCTGTCGATCATGTCAGAACGGCCAGACCAGCGGGACGATCAGCAAGGTCGTCAGCAGCCACCACCCCATGACCACGATGCCCAACTTCCAGTAGTCACCGAAGCGGTAGCCGGCCGGGCTCATGATCATCATGTTCGCGGGCGTGGAGATCGGCGTCAGCAGCGACGCCGCACCCGCCACCGCGATCAGCATCAGCACGGGTTTGACGGAGGTCCCGGTGCCCTGCGCGGCCGCGGCCGCGATCGGCGCCACGATCAGCACCGTCGCCGTGTTGCTGACCATCTGACCGAGCGCAGCCGTCAGGACGAAGAGCGCAAGCATCAACAGATACGGACGCCCCGTACCCACTCCGTCGACGATCAGGTCGGCGATCCGATCAGCAGCGCCACTGGACCGGATGGCATCGGACAGCGGTATCAGCGAACCAATCAGTACGACGATCTGCCAGGAGATCGCGCGGTACGCCTGGCGCGGGCCGACCACCTTGGTCAGCACCATCGCGGTCGCGGCCAGCAGGCCCGCCATCGCCGGCGGCACCAGGCCGGTCGCCAGCAGGACGACCATCGCCGCGAGGATCGCGACCGCAACGGACGCCTTGGGCCCCCAGGGCACTGCCTGACGCCGGACCAGGTCCGGCGAGTCCACGAGCAGAACGTCCCGGTCCCTGTTGAGTTCCTCCAGTGCGGCCCACGGGCCCTGAACCAGGATCGCGTCCCCCTCCGCGAGCTGGGTGTGGCGGTTCCCGCGGTCCTTGCCCATCCGCTGCACCGCGATGATGACCAGGTCCCGGCGGCGCAGCATGCCTGGGAACACCGTCTCGCCGACCAGCGATGACCTCGGCGGTATGACGGCTTCGACCACGCCGGCGTCCCGGTTCATCAGGTTGCGGGTCGGCGTCGGCCTCATGCTCAGCGCAAGCAGGGAATCGGCGGTCAGACCGTTGACCTCGTCCTCCGGGCCGGTGACCACCAGGACATCGTCGACAGCGATGGACGAGTCCACCCGGGCGCGGCCGTTTCCGTCCTGCAGACCGACGAGCTCCACTCCCGGGTACGGCGACAGGTCGAGGTCCTGAACGTCGAGGCCCAGCAACGGCGACAACTCGCGGACCCGAAGCCGGTAGAAGCCGTCGGCCAGGGCGTAGTGGTCGTCGAGGGTCTGCGCATGTACGGCGAGATCGGCAGCCGGATGCGCCGGCCGAGCCGCGGGCAGCAACTTCGGGCCGAGAGCCACCGAGATTGCGACGGTGCCAATGACCAGCGGGACGCCGACAACGGCGAAGGAAAAGAACGAGAAATGGCCGGCACCGGCGTCGGCGGCGGCGTCGGAGACGATGATGTTCACCGGGGTGCCGGTCAGCATCAGCAGCGAACCGGCACTGCCGGCGAAGGTCAGCGGCATCAGCATCCGCGACGGCGGCTGACCGATGCGCATCGCCAGCATGACCACCAGCGGAAGCAGCGCGGCGACGGCGCCGTTCAGGGTCATGAGCGCGGACAGCACCGCGCACAGGGCAGTCACGGCGATCAGCAGCCGGGCCCGGGTCATACCGGCGTACTTCACGATCGCCTGCCCTGCCCACGCGGTGACGCCGGTCGAGTCGATGCCCTCGCTCACCACGAACAACGCGGCGATGAAGATCACCACCGGGTCGCCGAAGCCCGCGAGTACCGCGGGGAAACCCAGCACGCCGGAGACCCACAGGGCCAGCATCGTCAGAACGGCGACGAGTTCGACGGGCAGCCGGTTCCACACGAACAATGCGACGGTGAGCCCGAGAATGATCAGGCTCACCGCGCTGTCATCCATGGACAGGCCTCCTCACCCGAGATGCACCGGAGCATCAGGTCCCCACGGAATGCCGATCAGGTACCAGACGATGTAGAACAGCGTCCAGGTGACCAGCACGATGCCGGTGTAGGGCAGCATCATCGACACCACGGTGCCCATTCCGGCCTTCTTCCGGTACTTCTGGCAGACCAGCACGATGAACGGCAGGTACACCATCAGCGGCGTGATCACGTTCATCGGGCCGTCGCCGACCCGGTACGCCGCGATCACGGTCTGCGGCGCGATGCCGAGCCGGTAGAACAACGGCACGAAGATCGGTGCCAGGATCGCCCACTTCGGGATCACGCCGGGCATGATCAGGTCGATGATCGCGACCAGCACGATGAACCCGATCAGCAGCGGCAGCGCGCCGATGTCGGCCCGCTCCAGCAGGTCCGCGAGTCCGGTCGCGGCCAGCGTCGACATGTTCGTGTAGTTGAAGTAGGCAATGAACTGCGCGATCAGCAGCATCAGGAAGATCAGCCCGCCGAGCCCGTTGAACGTCTTCACGATCGCGTTGATCACGTTCGTACTGCCGGTCAGCGACTTCGCGCCGCGGCCGTAGCCGAGCCCGGCGGCCAGGAACAGCATCGAGATGATGAACAGCAGGCTGCTCATGAACGGCGACGAGCCGAAGATCTCACCGGTGTCCGGATTGCGCAGCGGGGCTCCGGGGATGAACGTCAGCGCCGAGACGATCGCGACCGCGACCAAGAGGTAGTAGACCGACCACCGCAGCCCACGCGACTCCAGGGCCATCTCCTCCTCGGACGGCTGGTGATCGGCCGGCGCGTCCTCGGGGGCCTCGGCCGGGTCGTACCGGCCGAGCCGCGGCTCGAGGATCCGTTCGGTGATCACGGTCATCACCACCGCGCAGAACAGCGTCGCGGCGATGCTGAAGAAGAAGTTGTGCGTGACGTTCAGATGCACGTCCGGCGCGACCAGCCCGATCGTCTCGTTGGTGACCTCGGTGATGATTCCGTCCGCCGGAGTGATCAGCACGTTGACGAAGAACGCCGCGCTCACCCCGGCGTACGCCGCCGCGATGCCGGCCAGCGGATGCCGCCCGAGCGACGCGAACGCGGCCGCGCCCAACGGGATCAGCACCAGGTAACCCGCATCCGACGCGACACTCGAGATGCCGCCGAGCAGCACGACGATGAACGTGATCAACCCCTTCGGCGCGACCTTCACCATCTTGCGGATCAGCGCCGCGATCAGGCCTGCTTCCTCGGCCACCCCGACGCCGATCATCGCGACCAGGATCACCGCGACCACGCCGAAGTCGTTGAAGTTCTGGACCGCGGTGGTGAAGATGTACCGGATCCCGTCGCCGGTCAGCAGACTCTCGGCCTTGATCGTCTCGTGTTTGATTTCGTACTGCGGGATGACCGGAGCAGGCGGCGCAGCCTCGCCGGGAACACTGGTGCCCTCACCCGGGTACTCCGGTGCGACCTGGACCGTCGCCGGCTCGGCGACCTCGGTCGTCACGCTCGCCCCGGTCCAGGAAAGGATCTGCGACAGCACGATCACCCCGACGATCAGGCCGAGGAAGATCAGTGCCGGATGCGGAACCTTGTTGCCGACCCGCTCGATCCCGTCGAGGACGCGCTGCATGCCGCCTTTCTTCGCGGGCTTGTCGCTTACCGTCTTCGCGTTCATGGTCGCGCCGGCCGGCCGAACTGCTGCGCGAACTCGATCAGCAACTTGGTGCCGAACCCGGTCGCGCCCTTGTTCCGCCACGTCCGCGGCGCCGGCAACTGCGCCGTACCCGCGATGTCGACGTGCGCCCACGGATGCCCGTCGACGAACTCCTCGAGGAACAGGGCGGCGGTGATCGACCCCGCATTGACACCACCCATGTTCGTGAGGTCGGCGATCGAGGAGTCGAGCTGCGACCGATAGGGGCGGTGCAGCGGGAGCTCCCAGACCGGCTCGTCGACGGCGTCCCCTGCGCGCCGCAACTGCTCCACCAGGCCCTTGTCGTTGCCCATCACGCCGGCGATGTCGACGCCGAACGTCCGCAGGCACGCACCGGTCAGCGTGGCGATGTCGACGATCGCGTCGACCGGCTCCTCGGTCGCCAGCGCCAGCGCGTCCGCCATCACCAGGCGCCCCTCGGCGTCGGTGTTCAGCACCTCGACCGTTGTGCCGTTGCGCATCTTCAGCACGTCGCCGAGCTTCATCGCCGACCCCGACGGCATGTTGTCGGTGCACATCAGGTAGCCCGTCACTGCCGCCGTACAGCCGAGGTCACGCAGGGCAGTCATCGACGCGAGTACGGCGGCGGCGCCGGACATGTCGTTCTTCATCTGCGCGTGCGACTCGTCGCTCGGCTTCAGGCTGATGCCGCCGGAGTCGTACATGATTCCCTTGCCGACGAACGCGATCCGGCCGGTCGGTTGATCCGGCTGGTCCGGCTGGTACCGCAACCGGATCATCCGCGGTGGCTCCACACTCCCCCGGTTCACGCCGAGCAGTCCCCCGCAGCCCAGCTCGATCAGCTGATCCTTGTCGAAGATCTCCACCTGCAGCCCGGTGGCTGCACCGACCTCGAGCGCGACGTCGGCCATCCGGACTGCGGTCAGCGTGCTCGCCGGACAGTTCGCCAGATCCCTGCCGAGGCTGCACGCCTGCGCGACGACCCGGCCGCGTTCCACGCCGGCCGCGACCTCGTCGGCGTCCTCCTCTCCGGCGACGACCAGCAGAGACTCCAGGGTGGGTTCGTCCGCGCCACGGCCGACGAAGTACCGCCAGCGCGCGAGCAGCACGCCCTCGGTGACGGCCTGCGCGAAGTCGCCGACCGCCAGTGCGGCGTCCCGGCCGGGAACCTCGATCGCGAGCCGTTTGTGCCATGGCACGGCACGGGCGAAGTCGGCCGCCAGATCACGAACGACCGTGCTGTCGACCTGATCCGGCGTGCCGATGCCGACGGCGACCCGGACCGGCCCGTCCGGCGCCGGCCGGACGAGCGTCTGGCCGCGCTCGGCGGTGAAACCTGCCGCGGCGAGGCCTGCGGCATCGGCGCCGAGCTCCTCGCGCGGCTCCGCGCCGGCGGCCACCGGAACCGCGAGCGCATCCGCCTCGGCCATCGCTTGTTTCAGGCTGCCGACGCCGACCGTCGGCCGGTACCGGGTGGAAGGAATCGGATCGAAGTCGTCCGGGATTCTGTTCACGAGATCTCCTCCGGCCGGAGCGGTCCGCGTACGCCGGCGTACGCTCACGGCTGATGTCGGGCGCGCCGATCAGCTCTGCAGAGCCTGGACGAGCTCGTCTTCACGTTCCTTGGTCAGGTTGGTCTGAATGACCGTCGGCCCGAACGGCTTGAGCGCGTCGACCACCCGGTCCACGGTCGCCGAACGGGCGAGCAGGAACACCGCGGCATGGTCTTCCTGCAGTTCCCGGCCGACGTCCTTGATCAGCTGGTCACTGATGCCGATGTCGGTGAGCTTGCCGCTGATCGCGCCGGTCGCCGCACCGACGACCATGCCCGCGAGCGGGTTCAGGAAGATCAGGCCGATCAACGTTCCCCAGAGCGCGCCGCCGGCCGCCCCGGCGGCGGTCAGGTTCATCGTCTGCTGGATGCGTACCTTGCCCTTGGCATCCTTGTAGGCGATCGCGGCGTCCGCTCTTTGCAGCAGCTCCTGTTTCGCCAGTTCCTCGGTCAGCTCGATGACGCGTTCGGCGTCTTCGCGGCTGTCCACGCCGAGCACCACGAGATGGGTCATGTCGGATTCCTCCCTGCGGTGGCGCGACTCGGAGCGCGCCGAGCGCTTCATTCCACCAACTACGGGTGGGACGTTCATCCACCGATTAGGGTGACGGCAGGTCACCCGGTACGGGGGATGGAGGCAGCGATCCGCTATCGCCGGTGCGTCGACCGCTGCCGCACCCGTCGTACCCGCGGCACCTTCGCACCGATCCAGACCGCGACGGCGACCAGCAGTCCGACGCCGACCAGCCAGCCCCAGAGTCCTTCCGACACCGGTCCGAGACGTCCGAGTGGGAAGCCGCCGGGATTGTTCTGCTGCTGCAGGGCGGTGACGTACGCGATGATCGCGCGCTTGTCCTCGGGCAGCAGTACGGCGTCGGAGAAGACGGGCATCTGCTGCGGCCCGGTGAGCATCGCCTGGTAGATGTTCCGCGGCGAGGTGTTCATCAGCGACGGCGCGTAACGCCCGTTCGGGAGCGCTCCGCCGCGGCCGGCGAAGTTGTGGCAGGCCGTGCAGTTGGTCCGGAACAGCTCGCCGCCGCGCACGATGTCGGACTGCGTCGCCTTGCTCACGTCGTACGAATCGGCCGGCGGGATCGCCGGGCCCGGAGCAAGCGAGGCGACGTACGCCGCGAGCGCCGCAATCTCCTCCTCCGAGTAGACCGGGGGCTTGACCGGAATCTGCGCGTTCGTCTGGACGGCCGGCATCCGCCCGGTACTGACCTGGAAGTCGACCGCGGCCGCGCCGACACCGATCAGCGAGGGGCCGGCGGTGCGACCCGCACCGTTCGTTCCACCCTCGGCGTGCAGCCCGTGGCAGCTCGAGCATCCGACCGCAAAGAGCCGGCGTCCCTCCTCGATCTGCTGGGACTGCGGACCGTCCGCACCCGCTGCGCCGTTCGGCACCAGCGCCGTGTACGCCAGACCGACCACCACGAGCGCCGTGAGCAGCGCGAACACCTTCACCGGTCCGCTTCGGCGCAGCGGTCGTCGCGCCCCGTCGTCGGCCATCGGCCACCTCCCGTTCGGGACCAGCAGACACGACCACGCGGCAGCCGGGATCACCCGAACCAGGCGAGGTTACTCCGGCTCACTTACTGGCACGCTTACTGGCACGCTTACTGGCACGCTTACTGTCACGCTTGGCCTGCCGGCGTGCCCCCGCCGCCCGTGACGACGCGTCCTTCTTCAGCCCGCCGGTCGTCTTCGTGGCCCGCGCCGGACCTTCCCCGGAGCGGGCCGGCCGGAGCGTCGTACTCCGAGCCACCGGGTCCGGGCCGCCCCGCGCCGCCCTCGCGGCCGCGATCCGCTCGCCGCGCAGCTCCATCGACGCCCGCTTCGCCGCCGTGGCCACCTGCCGGCTCACTCGCGCCAGCGCGTCCTCGAACAGCTCGGCCTTGTCGCGATCCCGCTGGTTCCTCGGGAACGCCATGCCGCGCCCACCGGCCGTCGTGACGGACGCGCTCGCGCCGCGCCGGTAGTTCTTCACGTACTTCGTGCGCGCTCGCCGGATCCGTTCGTGCAGCTCCAGCAGTTCGTCCTCGTCCAACGTGCTCAAGGCGTCCCGAGCCGTTTCGACGATCATCCGCTGCTCGGCCTCCGTCAAGGAATGCATCAGTGCTTGATTCACTGGAGGCCTCCCGCGTCCTTCACGATGGCGCCCTGCTTCATGATGACTGCGAACGACGTGTCCGGGCTCGCGAGCAGCTGGATGTCGTCCAGCGGGTTGCCGTCGACCAGGACGAGGTCGGCGAGAGCACCTTCCTCGACGACACCGAGCACGCCCGGGTACGGGTTGCGCGCACCGGACAGGGTCAGCAGTTCAGCGTTGGTGACGGTCGCCATCGTCAGCACCTCGGCCGGGGTGAACCAGCGCGTCATCTTGGCGAGCTGCTTGCCCTGCTTGACGGCGAGGGCCGGATCGAACAGCGTGTCCGTCCCCCAGGCCAGCCGGACGTCGTGCTTACGGGCGAGCTCGTACGCCGAGTCCGTACCGGTCACCATCTGCTCGAACTTCGACCGGCTCCCCGGCGGCACCGGCGGCGCGTCCTCGTCGTCCAGGAACGGCTGCAGCGACCACCAGACGCCGTTCTCCGCCATCAGTTCGGCCGTCTCGTCGTCGAGCAGTTGGCCGTGTTCGATGCACTTGACGCCGGCGCGAACAGCCTGCTGGACGGCGCGCGGCGTGTAGGCGTGCACCATCACATAGGTGCCCCAGTTCTCCGCCGCCTCGACGGCCGCGCGCAGCTCGGCCTCGGTGTACTGAGTGACGTCCAGCGGATCGTACGACGACGCGACACCGCCACCCGCCATCACCTTGAGCTGCGAGGCCCCGAGCATCAACTGCTCCCGCGCCGCCTCGAACACCGCGTCGACACCGTCCGCGATCCGCACCGCACCCACCAGCTCGGCATGACTCAGGTGGCCGGTCCGACCGCGCGGGATCTCGTGCCGGGTCCGGAAGTCACCGTGCCCACCGGTCTGCGAGATCATCGCCCCGGACGGATAGATCCGCGGCCCCATCACCACGCCCGTGTCGATCGCCTGCTTGAGCCCGAGCGACGGGCCGCCTGCATCCCGGACCGTGGTGAAGCCCCGCAGCAACGTGTCACGCGCCGCGGTCGCCGCGACCACGTGCACATAGCCGATATCGCCCATCATCGCGGTCAGCAGAGGGACCGACGCGAAGATCGAGTGCCAATGCGCGTCGATCAGCCCCGGGATCAGCGTCCGCCCCGCACCGGGCACAACCCGGGCATTGGGAAGGTCCACCGCAGGCGCGATCCGCTCGATGATCCCGTCCCGGACCACGACCTGCACCGGCTCCCCTACGGTGCCACGACGTACGTCCACGACACGCACATCCCGAAAAACGATCGGCAACTCCTGTTGTGGGGCCACGCTGACACCTTCCGCCGACACCGGATCAGACCGTGCTCACCCCCGACCCTAGGACCGCATCCCACACATCAACTCCCCCGATTCGGACGATGCCCAACCCATCCCCCGCCCGAGGTCGCCCGCACCTGGAGCGGAAGCTCAACCGGCGACCGCCCCTGCAGGTTGCCCGGGTCCTGGAACCGGTCCGGGGCGAGCCTGTTGCTACAGCAGGTTCACACGACGCGCCGGCCCGGCTGCACCTGGCTGAGGGGCGCATCGAACTCGGGGACGACATCACCCAGCCTCGCGGGCCGGCAGCCGAACGTACTCTTCGGGCCGAGGTTACGGCGTGGTCGGCAGTGGTGGGTCGTCGGTTTTGCCTTCCAGCCACCTCAGCGTCTGCTCCACGCCGGCGGCATACTCCGGCGATACTCCTGACAGTCGAGGGTGCCCGCGAGCCTCGTGCGCGCGCTCCTCCTCATGCTCCACGTCCGCACCACTCGCAGCGGCAGCACATGGCCCGCTGACAGGCGCAGCGCGACGCTCGCCGAGAACCCAGTTCAGCGTGTCCAGGGATCCCAGAAGCACGCACTGCGGATCCGACGAGAAGCGACCGAGGACCTCGTCCCGCAACTGCCGCAGCTGTGCCTCGCTCCTGGCGACCGGCTCCAGTCGCGTTCCAGCTCGCCGAGATGACGGCTCATCAGCAGCCTCGGCGGGAACTCCCGAGCCGTACACCACCCGGACGTGCTCGAGCGACCTGCCGGCCGGGCCAACGACCACAGTGCACTCAACCCGCTGCCCCTGCCGGGGAAACCTGGGCGAGATGTCGTCCAGCGCAGAGGCCGTGACGTAGACCTCGCCTCCGGTCTCCAAACTGATGACCCCATGCTGCTGCTGTGGGTCGAACCAACTGACAGTCCCCAGTGCCATGGCGCACCTCCCCGACGAGTTGCACGGCAAGATTCAACTGCCGGTACGACGCTACGCGCATCAACCGCCAGCCGCACCGCCGTACTCGATTGACAACGACACCCCAAGCTCTGAACCAGCCGAGCGCGCCGTCAGAGAGGCGGTGCCGACGCCGTTGAAGACGTACGGGGCGCAACCGTACGACGTGATGCCGGTCGCCGGTCCGCTCGCCTTGCTCATCGCGTACAGGTCGCCGTACTTCGTACTGCGGTCGACGCCCAGGACGAGCCCAACCGCCCCAGGTGCCGCAGCCGTAGATGACCAGCGACACGTACGCCGACCAGCCGGACGCGCGCCGCGCAGCATCCAGCACAGTCACCCGCTCGCTGACTTCACTCGGGCGACGGCGTGGGAGTCGTCCTCCGTCGTCGCTGACCGGCGTCGGAGGGCGATGGCGAGGATGGGCTCGTGGTCCCACGACCGGGCCGGCGGCCGCGCCCTCACCGCCGCCTGGGTGAAGGCGTGGGACCTGCCGATCGATGGGGTGGTTGCTCAGGGCTTGAAGGTTGTGGTGTTGGCGGTCCAGGTGCCTGATGCACTGCCTGTCGCGGTGATCTGGGTGGTGGTTGTGGTGGTGAGGTACGCGCGGGCCAGGTAGTTGCCGCCGGTGTTGATGCCGGTGCCTGCGGCGGTCCAGCCGGTTGCCCAGGTGGGCGCCTTCTTGCCGCCGGTGAGGCTGACGACGCTGATCGCGATCTCGTGCGGGTCTGCCAGCGTGCCGGTCGGGCCGGCTGAGAACGTCGCCGTACTGCCAGTAGCTCCGACGGCGCGGTCGGCAGCCGTGACGCCGGTCAGCTCGTCGGCAGTCACCAGAGATGCGCTCGCAACCGAGTACTTGACGGTGACATGGGCGCCGAGCGCCAGGCTCTTCGCGGCCACGGCGTACAGGACGGTTTGCCGGGCACCGCCGGCGTCGGTCCTTGTCGTCAAGGTGCTGTAGGTGTTGCCGGCATCGTCGATCGCCGTGACGGTGGCGGTTCCAGCGGTGGTCTGGGCAGCCAGGACGATCAGGTCGCCGGCGCGGACCGCGCGCGTGGTGGTGATGGTGGCGGAGTTCTGGTTCTTGTTCGAGGTCGCCGTTCCGACCTGACCGACGTACGCCGGTGCCTGCGTGACCGAGACGGCCTTCGTCGCGATCGAAGACAGTCCGCTGGTGTCGGTGACGGTCACCTTCACGGTGTAGTTGCCGGCTGTCGTGTACGTGTGCGCCACTGTCG
>DASXXB010000284.1:0-4873 GCA_036503355.1 Kribbella sp.
CCTGCCCGTACTGCGGTTGCCCGCCGGCCTGGCCGTACTGGGATGGTTCCGCCGGTCGGCCGTAGGTCGGGAACGACCGTGCCGGATCGTGCGGAGTGTCCTGCGGCCGCTCCGACCCGGATCCGTGCCCGGGTTCGGGCGTGCCTGGGTCTGGTGGCACCGGCTCGTACGGTGGCTGCGTCACGCTGTCCCCCACATCCCCCGCGGGTGCTACCGCTGCGATCCGCGCATCGTACCGCTCAGGTGCATCCCGGGCATCCCCAACAGGCACAGGACGTTGCCGTCAGCAACCGCGCGGTCCTCCAGGACGACGTAGTACATGTCGAGCTCGGAGTGCTCGTAGGACTTCCCCACGAAGTCGACGAACGCGCCGGCGCACTGCTGGATCGCGGCCGCGCCGGTCTGTGCGGCGGTCAGACCGACCAGCGCTGCCTGGACCTTCGCGTACGCCTCACCCGTATGCGCCTGCGCACAGTCCGCGATCCGTACCAGCCGGAGCGCCTGCGACTCCAGGTCCGCGTCGAAGCAGCGCCCGACGTCGACCTGCGAGATCGACACGGTCCGGCCGATCCCGCGGCGGTGCTCGGCGACCAGGTTGAGCGTGACCGCGATACCGGTCGCCAGTACCCAGCACAGCGACACCGCCAACGCGCCGTACGCGAGCCGCTTGCCGTTCCCGCCGAGCCGCCTGATCCGGCGCAGCGCGATCCCGGCCAGGACCACCGCGATCGGCACCAGCCCGGGCAGGCTGACCGCGAACGCGGCGACCGCGTACCCGTCCTGCCGCTGCCGCACCGGATTCGGAACCCCCTCGAGCCACGACTCAGCCGACGGCAACGGCTGCCGAGCCGGGGTCGGTGAAGGCGGCTGGTTCATCGAGGTCCGTTCGAAAGTCATGCCGGGTGGTTCACTTCGCCCGGACACCCAGTCATCGGACGCGCCGGTCTCGGTGTTACATCGATCGCCCAGTTATCGGACGTGAGTCACGACTCAGCGCAGCACGCGGCGTGGAATCGTGAATCAGCGCAGCACGCGGCGGGGGATCGTGAATCCGTCGCTGCGGCCTTCGAACAGCGACACCGTCATCGCTTCGAGCGCGAGCAGCGGCGCGACGTTCGCCTCGATCGCGTCACGGCACATCCCGATCGCCTCGATCCGGCGTACCGTCTGCTCGGGGGTCGTGCGGGTGCCGAGCTGCTCGATCGGACGCTGCAGCTCGGCGTTGATCAGCTCGCTGCCGGACCGGGTCTGCACCACCAGCACATCGCGGTAGAGCGCCATCAGGTCGACCAGCGAACGGTCGAGAACGTCGCGCTCCCAGCGCTTCGCGCGCGCCTTCTGCTGGTCCTCGAGCTCTTTCAGGGCCGCGTTCGCCTCGCGTGGCTTGGCGCCCTTCGTGCCGACGCCGAGTGCCTGCTCGAGTGCGGCGCGTTCCTTCTCGTCGACCTTCTCGGCGCTGGCCTTGGCCTCTTCCTTGGCCGCGTCGACCAGCTGCTGCGCGGCCTTCAGGCACGCGCCGAGGTCACGCAGCGCGAACGGCACCTGCAGCACCTTGGTACGCCGGTCGCGCACCTCGGCGTCCCGGGCCAGCGCCCGCGCCCGCCCGATGTGGCCCTGCGCGGCCCGCGCCGCGAATCCGGCCAGCTCCGCGTCCACCCCGAGCTTGCGGGTCAGCATGTCCGCGACCGCGGCGACCGGTGGTGTCCGCAGTACCAGCAGCCGGCAGCGCGAGCGAATCGTCGGTACGACGTCCTCGACCGTCGGCGCGCACAGCACCCAGACGGTCCGCGGCGACGGCTCCTCGATGCTCTTCAGCAACGCGTCGGCGGCCTGCTCGGTCAGCCGGTCCGCGTCCTCGACGACCATCACCTGCCAGCGCCCCTGGGTCGGACTCATCGCGGCCCGGCGGACCAGTTCGCGGACCTCGCTGACCCGGATCGACAGCAGCTCGGTACGGATCAGGGACACGTCGGGATGCGCGCCGCTGAGCGCCGTACGGCATTCGTTGCACTCGCCGCAGCCGTTGTTCGCGCACTGCAGCGCGGCCGCGAACGCCCGGCCCGCGTTCGACCGGCCGGATCCGGGCGGCCCGGTGATCAGCCAGGCGTGGGTCATCCCGGCGACCGCGGCGCCGGACTCGCCGCGCAGCACGCCGGCCGCCCCGTCGACGGCCTTCCGCAGTACGGCGACAGCGGGCTCCTGCCCGACCAGATCGTCCCAAACACTCATGGAGTCACCTTCGGAAGCATCGGTTGCAGGCGGGCGCGGATCTGTTGCGCGAGGTCCTCGCGGTCCTGGGAGGCGTCGAGGACCAGGTAGTGCTGGGGCTCGGCGGCGGCCAGCTCGAGGAACGCGTTCCGCACCCGCTCGTGGAAGTCGTCGGACTGCGCCTCGATCCGGTCCCGCCCCTCGAACCGGCCGAGCCCGCTCTTCGGCGGCAGGTCGAGCAGGATCGTCAGGTTCGGGCGGAGATCGTTGGTGGCCCAACGGTTCACCCGCTCGACGTCGGACAGGTCGAGATCGCGCCCGGAGCCCTGATAAGCCAGCGCGGAGTCGACGTACCGATCGGTGATCACGACCGCGCCGGCCTTCAGCGCGGGCTTGATCACCGAGTCGACGTGCTCGGCCTTGTCCGCGGCGTACAGCAGCGCCTCGGCACGGTGCGAGATGTCGCCGGTCGCCGGGTCGAGGACGATCTGGCGCAGTGTCTTGCCGAGGTCGGTCGCACCGGGCTCGCGGGTCAGCAGCACCTGTTGCCCCTGCTCCTCCAGCCACTTCACCAGCAGCGCGGACTGCGTCGACTTCCCCGCGCCCTCGCCGCCCTCGAGCGCGATGAACAGCCCGGTGGTCGGATAGTCGCCACGGGTCTTGCCGAAACTCCGCCGTACGTCGCGCCAGAACGGCACCCCGGGCCGGTCGTCCATCTGCCGCCACGCGAGCAACCCGATCACGCCGGCCAGCACCGCGGCGATCACCATCGTCATCGAGGCGCCGTTGTACGTCGCCGAGTGGCCACCGATCGTCCAGGTATGACGGCCGATCGCGCCTGCGGCGAACGGGGCGATCGCCAGCGTGATCGCGAGCACCGTACGCACCGCGGACTGCACGAACGCGAACGTCCGGCCGCGGACCGCGTCGGGCACCTCGAGGCCGAGCAGCGTGTACCCGGACACCCAGGAAGCGCCGGCGCAGAACCCGAGCAGGACCGCGATCATCGTCGCGATCTCGATCTGCTGGATCAGCGCCAGCCCCGCGAGGCAGATGCCCGACCCGACCAGCCCGGCCGCGAACAGCCGGCGCCGGGACAGGCCGGAGAAGATCCGCGGCGCGAACCCCATGCCGAGCGCGAGACCGCCGAACACCGCGCCGAACAGCAGGCCGTACCCCGGATCGCCGGCGCCCAGGTCCTCGACGTACGTCCGGCCGAGGCCGACCACCACGGCGCCGGCCGCGAACGCTCCGGAGATCCCGACCACCAGGCCGCGCACCACCGGCGTACCGGTGACGTAGGACCAGCCCTCGACCATCGTCCGCCACAGCGTCGGGTGCTCGTCGTGCTCGTGCACCGCGCGGCCGATCTCGGCAACCGACACGATCGCGAACGCGGAGATCGCAAACGTCGCCGCGTTCACGTAGACGGCCAGGTCGATGGAGAAGTCACCGGCCCAGCGGGTGACCAGGGTGATCGCGGTGAAGATCACGGCCGCAGGCAGCGCGGAGCCGTACGTCGTGATCAGGCTGAGCTGGTTGGCGGCCTCAAGCCGGTGCCGGGGGACCAGGTTCGGCACGCTGGCGTCCTTGGCCGGGCCCCAGATCAGGCTGACGATCTCGATCAGCACAGTCGCGACCAGCAGCCAGGTGAGCGTGTGGACGATCGGGATCGTCACGAAGAACGCGGCCCGGACCAGGTCGCCGAGGATCATCGTCCAGCGCCGGTCGAGACGGTCCGCGATCCAGCCGGCCACCGGGCCCATCACCAGCGCGGGCAGGACGCGCAGGAACAGCACGCCGCCGATCGCGAAGTTCGCCAGCTGGTAGTTGTCGCCGGCGAACGACTTCGCCATCGCGGTCAGCGCCAGCAGCCCGATCCAGTCGCCGAGACTGGACAACCCGAACCCGATCCACAGCCGCCGGAACGCCCGGATCCGCAACACCGCCCGCACATCGTGCGCCGGTGCAGGATCGGTCAACGGGTCATAGGCCTCCGGCACAGCGCAAGCCTAGTAGGCCCCACGGACAGCCCACCGCACACCACTCAACGGGCCGCCTGCGGGGCCTCGCGGAGCGCGTCCCCCAACCGGAACACCCGCTCCGGTTGTGGGGGGTGGGCGGATCGCCAGGCCATCACAAATGGTGTTCGCGCGTATGGTCCCGCGGCGAGGAGCCGGGCTTGGGCGATTGTGATGGCCTGGGGATCCGGGTTACAGCGTGGCGAAGCGCAGGGTGAGGCTGGCCGGGGCCGTCTTGAGCTTGTCGCGGTCGGGGAGGGCTGGGCCGCAGGCCGCCGTGCCTACGCCGGTCTGGGCGAGGTCGAGGGTGACGTAGGTGGTGTCGCCCGCGACCAGGTCCGCGGTGTGCTTGGCGTTCTCGAGGTCTTCGGTCGTCCAGTCGCGGACCGTGAGGCCGAAGAGCTGGTCGACGGCCTCGATGCGCAGGCCGTCGATCGTTGCCCAGCGGGTGTCGATGCGGTGGCCGTTCTCCTGCGGGCGGACGTACGGCGTCTGCAGTTCGGCGACCGTGGCGGAGTACTTCCCGACCGCGGCGGCCTCGCGCGTGTCGACGTACGCCTCGTTCGGACCGGTGCCGAACCACTCGACCCGCTCGGCCTTCGGCAGTTCGAACGTGATGCCCAACCGCGGCAGCACCTCCGGGA
>DASXXB010000285.1:0-16062 GCA_036503355.1 Kribbella sp.
CTGATCGTGACGCCGTCGTTCTGCGCCGCCCGCGCCCCGCGGTACCCGGTGAACTTCGTCAGCGTGATGTCGCCGCCCGGCTTGTACGCCGCGAGCTGGTACGGCCCGCTGCCGATCGCCTTGCCTTCGAGCAGTTGATCCGCCGGGTACACCTGCTCGTCGACGATCGACGCGGCGGTCGTGGTCAGCAGGTACGGCAGCCTCGCGTCGGGGCTGGTCAGGTTGAACACGGCGGTCAGCGGATCCGGCGTACTCACCGACTTCACCGACGCGAACAGCGGCGCCAGTCCCCCGGGAGTGTTCAGCCGGATCAGACGGTCGAAGCTGAACTTCACGTCCGACGCGGTCAGCTCGTGCCCGTTCGGGAAGGTCAGGTGCTCCTTCAGGCTGCAGGTGTACGTCGTCGGCGAGTCGAACTGGCAGTCCGCGGCGTCCGGGACCGGGGTCGGCTTGTCCGGGAGGATCGTCAGCAGCGTCTGGTACACGTTCGCCTGGACGGTCCGCGAGGCCACGTCGTACGGGCCGGCCGGGTCGAGCGAGGTCACCGAGTCCGTGGTCGCGAGCCGCAGCAGCGCCGGCTTCGGCGACGTCTCCCCCGGATGCGGCGCGTTGTCGTCCGGTTCGCCACAGCTCGCCAGGGACACCCCCAGCGCACCGACCGCCACGGCCGCCGACACCCGGCGCACCCACTCACTCACCGTCTCACCTTTCCCCAGCCCGCGACCCAGTCCCGCGATCAGACAACGCCCCCGAGGGCACCAAGTGACGGTAGCCCCTCAACGGAGCAGTGCGCGCAACGACTCCGGCGTGAGCGGCTCGAGCGACTTCACCACCAGCCGCCGCGGGGCGTCCGGGATGGTCACCCACTGCGGTACGGCGACGACGTACATGCCGGCCGCCGTCCCGGCCTGGGTGCCGGTCATCGAGTCCTCGATCACCACGCAGTACGCAGGGTCAACGCCGAGCTTGTCCGCGGCGGTGAGATACGGCTCCGGGTTCGGCTTGCCGAGCGTCACCTCGTCACCGGCCACGATCACGTCGAACGGGTCCGGCGGCAGGTGGCCGAGCACGGCGTCGATCATCGTCCGGTACGACGCCGAGACGAGCGCGCACGGGACGTCCTCCTTGCGCAGCGACTGCAGCAACTCCAGCGCGCCCGGCTGGAACGTGACCTCCTTGCGGAGCGCCTCGACGACCTCGGAGAACATCCGGTCCGCGAGCTCCTCGCCGGTGATCACGCCGTCCGGGACGCGTGCCATCCAGACCTTCACGGCCTCGCGCAGGTCGCTGCCGATCAAGGACATACAGTCCTCCATCGTCCACGTCGCGCCGAGCCGCGGCAGCAGCTCCAGCTGCACCTCCGCCCACACCTTCTCGGAGTCGACCAGCGTCCCGTCCATGTCCCACAGCACCGCTTGCAGGCCCGGCAACTGCAGCTCCTCTACGTCGTCGCATCCGATCAGGTCGCCACCATTCTCTCTGGTCCGGCGCGACACGTTCCGCCTGGGGTGAAACCGGGCGCACGGGTACGGCCGAACACGTAGGCTGGCAGTCCGGATTCCGGCGAGCCCGCCGGTGTTGGCTACGAGACGACAGGGGGCCTGCGAGTGGTTGACCTCGCGAACCTGAGGGACCCGGTCGTGATCGCCGCGTTCGAGGGCTGGAACGACGCGGCCGAGGCGGCCACCGGAGCGGTCGACCACCTGATCGACGAGTGGGACGCCGAGCTCGTCACCGCGATCGACCCCGAGGACTACTACGACTACCAGGTTAACCGTCCCCGGGTCGGCTTCGACGAGGACGGCGGCCGGCGGCTGACCTGGCCGACCACACGGATCTACCTCGCCCGCCCGGAGGACACCGGCCGCGATGTCGTGCTGATCCGCGGCGTCGAGCCGAACATGCGCTGGCGGGCGTTCTCGCGGGAGCTGCTGGAGATCGTCGACGAGTCGAACGCGCAGGTCGTCGTCGTGCTCGGCGCACTGCTCGCGGACTCCCCGCACACCCGCCCGATCCCGGTGTCCGCGTCCTCGTCCGACGAGGAGCTGGCCGCGGCGTGGAGCCTGGAGCCGTCGACGTACGAAGGCCCGACCGGCATCACCGGCGTCTTCGCCGACCTCTGCAGCACCCTCGGCGTCCCGTCGGTGTCGATCTGGTCCGCGATCCCGCACTACATCGCCGGTACGCCGTGCCCGAAGGCGTCGCTGGCCCTGCTCGGCAAGATCGAGGCGCTGCTCGACCTGGCCATCCCCGAGGGCGAGCTGCCGGAGCTCGCCCGGGCCTGGCAGCGCGGCGCCGACGAGCTCAGCGAGGAGGACCCGGAGGTCGCGGAGTACGTGCACTCGCTGGAGGAGCAGCGCGACACCGCCGACCTCCCCGAGGCCACCGGCGAAGCAATCGCCGCCGAGTTCGAGCGCTACCTCAAACGCCGCAACAAGAACCACCCCACCGACTGACCCTCGCACCCCGCCCAACGCGAGTAGCCGGGTGCCGGCCGAGCCGTAACGGCTTGGGGTGTGGCGCGTTGTTACCAGTGGGTTTATTCTCGATCGGACAACTGGGGGGTGACGGCGTGCCGTCACGGCGACCACGGGGAGCGACTGGATGCGCAACGAGCGGGGCGGTACGTCGGTCCCTGCGCTGGCCGTGCTCGTCCTGCTCGGTGTCGTGGCCGCGATCGGGATCTTCGGCAACAAGGACCACCACAAGACGGTCGATCTCAGCACGCTGACAGCCTCGACGACCGCCACCACGATCCCGACCGCGCCGCTCGACACCCAGCCGTTCTCCGGGACCTCCGGCGTGGTCGTGCACCCCCGCGCCGAGGCCGCCCTGTTCAGCTCCCCCGACGCGGACGACGCGTTCGGCAAGATCGCGCCCACCCAGTTCGGGCCGACCTGGCTGCCGGTGGTGGACCAGATGGACGGCTGGGTCCGCGTCCTGCTGCCGTCGAAGCCGAACCGGTCCACGGGCTGGCTCCAGGACGAGGACCTCGACCGCGCCAATTCGCCGTACCTGATCCGCGTGCACACCAGTTCGCGGACGCTCGAGCTGTTCCTGAACAACAAGAGTCTGGGCACCTGGAAGGCCGGGGTCGGCGCGAAGAAGACGCCGACGCCGCCTGGCCGGACGTTCCTGCTCGGCTCGATCATCGACCACAAGCGCTCGGCGTCGCCGATCGTCCTGCCGCTGGGTGCGCACAGTCCCACCTTGGACACGTTCGGTGGCGGGCCTGGTACGGTCGCGATCCACGGCTGGCCGAATCCGCACGTGTTCGGTGCGGCGATCAGCGCGGGCTGCGTCCGGGTGCCGAAGGCCGCGCTCGCCGACCTGCAGAAGGTTCCGCTCGGGACGCTCGTCCTGATCGACAGCAACTAAGGAGATTCCGATGCGACAGCTGAGAGGGCGTCTGACGCCGACCGTGCTGACGGCTGCGGCCGTGGCGGGCGTCGTGACGTTCAGCCTGGTCGCGAGTGCCCCCGCCGGCAACGCGGCGGCCCGCCCGTCCTCGGCGTACGCCGTGAGCGCCGAGGGCCAGGTCCCGATCCCGAAGACGCCGTACGCGGAGTCCCTGGACGGCAAGCGGCAGACGACGTCCGCACTCGAACTGCCGCAGAACCCGCTGCTCTCGGTCCGGGCCGGTACGGCGACCGCGGGCAACAACTCGGCCTCGGTCGAGCTGTTCGACATCGTCGTCGGGCCGGACATCCTCAGTCAGGTGAAGGTCCCGCCGGAGCTCAAGGAGCAGTGCGCGAGCCTGCCGAAGACCGGCGCCGACGACCTGCCGCTGCCGGACCTCGCGCTGCCCGACGTCGGGCTCCCTGATCTCGGGCTGCCGCTGCCGGGCCTGAGCACCAAGGACCTGCCGGTGAAGAACCTGCCGGACCTGTGCAACCTGCTGCTCACGCCGCCGAAGGCACTGCTCGCTATCGACTCGCTGAACGTCTGGTGCTCCGGCGACCAGGGCGGCATCGACATCGGATCGCTGACCCTGCTGGGGCAGACAGTCAAGGTGCCGACCAGCAAGCAGGGCGCGAGCCTGCCGTCCAACCCGCTGGCGACGATCAAGGTCAACAGTCAGGCCAAGCACTCCGACGGCGCGTTCACGGTCACCGGCCTGAGCATCGACCTCGGCGGCGGCGCGGAGACCATCAACCTGGCATCGGCGACCTGTGCGAAGCCCGCTGCCAAGCCGAAGCCCAAGCCGACACCCACGGTCGACCACCCGGCACCGCCGCAGGTGGAAACCCCGCCGGCCGCGCCCGTGCCGGTCCCGATCAAGACCCACCAGCCCGTCACCGGCTGACCGCGCTCACGTCCGAAGATCTGCGGGTGGTAGCCCACAGATCTTCGGACGTTGCTGCGTCAGAGCTTGATGCCGAGGAGGGCGTCGACGGCTTGGGCGACCAGCGCCGGGGCCTCGTGGTCGTCACCTTCGGCTTCCGCCCACGCATCGACCGCCGCCAGAGCACCGGCGCTGTCCAGGTCGTTTGTGAGGGCCGCTCGCACGGCGTCCACAGCGGCGGCACCGTCCGGCCCGGCCCCGCGACCGATCGCGCCCCGCCAGACGTCCAGCCGCGCCTGCGCGTCGGCGAGGTCCGTCGGCATCCAGAACCACTCGGTCCGGTAGTGGTGTGTCAGCAGCGCCAGCCGGATCGCCATCGGGTCCACGCCCGCCTGCCGCTCCTTCGAGACCAGCACCAGGTTGCCCTTGGACTTCGACATCTTCTCGCCGTCCAGCCCGACCATCGCCTGGTGCACGTAGGCACGCGCGAACGGGTGCTCGCCGGTCGCGACCTGCGCACCGCTCGCGGACATCTCGTGGTGCGGGAAGATCAGGTCCGTCCCGCCACCCTGGACGTCGAACGTCATCCCGAGGTACTCCAGCGCGATCGCCGAGCACTCGACGTGCCAGCCCGGCCGCCCGCGTCCGAGCGCCGAGTCCCAGGCCGGCTCCCCCGGGCGCTCGTGCCGCCACAGCAGGCTGTCCAGCGGGTCCTGCTTGCCCTCCCGCTCCGGGTCGCCGCCGCGCTCCGCGAACAGCTCACGCATCGTGTCCCGGTCGTAGTTCGAGACGCCGCCGAACGCCGGATCGGTCTTCACCGCGAAGTACAGGTCGCCGTCGACCGAGTACACCGCGCCGGCCTTCCGCAGGTCCTCGACCGCGCCGGCGACCAGGTCGATCGTCTCGACCACGCCGATGTAGTGCTGCGGCGGGATCACCCGCAGCGCGGTCATGTCGTCGCGGAACAGCTGGATCTCCTGGGCCGCCAGGTCGGTCCACTCCACCCCGGTCGCGGTGGCGCGCTCCAGCAGCGGGTCGTCGACGTCGGTGATGTTCTGCGTGTACGACACGTCGTAGCCGGCGTCCCGCCACAGCCGGTTGATCAGGTCGAACGTGACGTACGTCGCCGCGTGGCCCATGTGCGTCGCGTCGTACGGCGTGATGCCGCACACGTACATCCGGGCCGTCTTCTCCTCGGCCGGCGGCACCTCGACCAGGCCGCGGGACGCGGTGTCGTAGAGGCGCAGTCGCCGGGCGGGCCCGGGTACGACCGGGATGTCTGGTTTGGTCCACGCCTGCATGTTCGGAGCTTATGCCAGTCCAGAAATCAATGACGCGACACGGTTCCACTTCGTGGTCGGCCCGGTGCCGTGCACCCGGCGGCGGATAGCCTCGCGGGCGATGAGTGCCGACTTCAGTCCCGAGTTCCAGGCGTACGGCGGCTGGATCGCCGCCGCCGCGATCCAGCAGCAGGACCTGTTCAACGAGGTGGTCGGACAGGACTCCCTGCAGGCCGATCTGAACGCGCGGACGCTCAGCAGCGAGCGAGGCGTGCTGAGCGGGATCAGCCTGCTCGGCAGCTTCTCCGAGCTCGACCGGACCTGGTTGTGGGGCTGGGCGAATCCGGGCTTCGGGCCGCAGGCCGCCGCGGTCGCGGCGACGCTGGCGATCCGCGACTTCGGTGAGCGGCACGGGATCGCCGAGTTCACCACGGACAGTCCGGGCCTCGGCGGGTTCGAGCAGCCGGTACAGGCCGCGACCATGCTGGCGATCACCGCCGGGACCGTGCTCGGCGGGCGCGGCGTCTGGTCGACGGCGATCAACGAGGGTCAGGGGCACGTGTACCTGCACGTGGCCGACGAGCAGCTGCCGCTGGCCGGGTTCGACGCGATCGCGACGCCGCGGCTCCTGATGACCGCGGTCAGTGTGTTCCCGTCCGATCATCGGCAGGTCGTGCGCGGCTACTTCCAGCACTTCGGCCTGACCGCCGACGAAGGCCCGGACGCGATCCGCGGCGCGGCGCCCGACGGCAGTACGGTCGCCGTCGAGTTCGACGAGCACGGCCGCGTCGGCAATGTCGCCGTACAGCCGAAGGGTCAGCCGAACTAGCAGGCGGGCACTAGAAGGCGGGCCAGGGAATCGCGGGCCACTCGTCGCTCGGGGACGGGAAGACTCCGGTCTTGAGCAGTGTCGAGCAACGTTCGCGGGTCGCGGTCAGCTCGACCGTGGTGATCAGCTCACAGAGCTGCTGCCCGAGCGCACCCGCGAGCTGATCCGCCAGCCCGCGGACGTCGTCCAGCAGGTCGGCCGGGATCGGGTCGCCGGCCCAGCCCCACAGCACCGTCCGGAGCTTGTCGTCGGCGTTGAACGTGACGCCGTGGTCCACGCCGTACACCCGGCCGTCGCCCGGATTCAGCACGTGGCCGCCCTTGCGGTCGGCATTGTTGACCACGGCATCGAACACCGCCATCCGGCGCAACGCGTCGTTGTCCGCGTGCACCAGCGTGACCGGGTTGTGCCGGCCGTCGAGCGCATCCAGGACGCCGACCCAGCCGGCCGGCACGCGACCCTGCGGCACGATGTCGACCAGCTCGGTCTCCCCCGCGCCCAACTCGGCCTCGTCGATCCACAGCTGGACCATGCCGACGCCGAGCGGCCCGTCACGCAGCAGCGTCGGCGGTACGACGTTCCAGCCGAGGGCCTCGGAGACGACGTACGCCGCGAACTCGCGCTGCGCCAGCGTGCCGTCCGGGAAGTCCCACAGCGGGCGCTCACCCTCGACCGGCTTGTAGACCACGGTCGCGGTCTCGCCGGAGCGGCTGACCGAGCCCTGGTAGGTACCGTTCGAGGCGGCGACCAGGCGGCCGTGCAGCGACAGCTCCCCGAGGGCGAGAAGCTCCGGGTCCACGGTCATTCCGGCAGATGCCTGCGGTAGCCGTTGGCGCGCGGGCAGATGTGGCCGTCGGCATCGATCGGCCGGCCGCAGAACGGGCAGCTCGGCCGGCCGGACGCGACCAGTGCGACAGCGCGCCGCGCGAAGGCCCGGGCCTGCTCCTCGGTGATCCGGACTATGAACACCTCGGCGTCCTCGGACTCCATCGCGGCGGTGACCGGGTCCTCCTCCTCGAGGTCCACCTGCTCGCCGGTGACGACCGCGAACACCTCGATCACCACCCGCTCGGCGTCGGCCTCCCAGGCGAGCGTCATGGTGCCGGCCCGGAACTCCTCCTCGATCGGCTGCTCCAGCGGTGCGGTGTCGTCGGACCCGGTCTGCGGGACCGGGTCACGGTCGAAGCGCCGGGCGACCTCGTCCAGCATCACATCGAGCCGCTCCGCGAGCGCCATCACCTGTTCCTTCTCACACGCCACCGAGGTCAGCCGGTGCCCGGCCCGGGCCTGCAGGAAGAACGTCCTCGCACCGGGTTCCCCCACGGTGCCGGCGACGAACCGCTCGGGGTCGTCGTAGGAGTGCACAACTCGCGCCATACCTAAGACCCTATTACCGTCCGCCGACGACTGCGTCCGAGGACTGCTTCTTGGGCTTGGCTTTCGCTGACGGCTTAGGGACCAGCGAGGCCAGTTCGCTGCCGGTGTCGTTCAGCCGGACCAGGAACGGGCGGGTCGCGGTGTAGGTGATGATCGTCGTCGACGCCGTGTCCACGACGATGCGCTGGAACGTGTCCAGGTGCTGACCGAGCGCGTCCGCGACGATCGACTTGATCACGTCGCCGTGCGAGACCGCCACCCAGATCGCGTTGCCGCCCTGGCTTTTCGCGAGCTCCGCGTCGTACGCCCGGACCGCGTCCACGGCGCGCTGCTGCATCCCCCGCATCGATTCGCCGCCGGGAAACGTGACCGCCGACGGGTGCTGCTGGACGACGGCCCACAGCGGGTCCTTGGCGAGCGTCGCGATCTTCTTCCCGGTCCAGTCGCCGTACCCGCACTCGGTCAGCCGGCGATCCGTTGCCGGACGCAACCCGTCGTGCAGTTTCGCGATCGCGGCCGCGGTCTGCCGGCACCGCTCCAGCGGCGAGGTGACGATCGCGGCCAGCGGCAGGCCGGCGAGCCGCTGCGCGACCGCCTCGGCCTGCTGGACGCCGGTGTCGTCGAGCTTCACGCCGGGCGTCCGGCCGGCCAGCGTGCCGGACGTGTTCGCGGAGCTGCGGCCGTGACGGACCAGGATCACCGTAGGCATGGTGTGCACGGTATCTCGTGAGCGCAAGCCGTGGTGCCATGATGGTGGGGTGATCGTGGACTGCGGGGTGTACGCCGAGGGGGAACGGCAGGACCTGCCCAAGGACCCCGAGACCGTTGCCCACGCCATCGACGGCGACCGCGACAGCTTCGGCTGGATCGGCCTGCACGACCCGTCGGACGCGGAGATGCAGCGGGTCCAGCGGCTGTTCGGGCTGCACGACCTGGCGATCGAGGACGCGCTGCAGCTGCACCAGCGCCCGAAGGTGGAGCGGTTCGGTGACACGATCCTCGTCGTCCTGCGGACGCTGTGGTACGTCGACGAGGGCGACGCGGTCGAGACCGGCCAGGTGACCGCGTTCATCGGCCCGCGGTACGTGCTGACCGTGCGTCACGGTGAGGGCGGCGAGCTCGCCACCACCCGGCATCAGCTCGAGGAGCGCGCGTCGATGCTCGGGCACGGGCCGGCCGCGGTGCTGTGGGCGATCTGCGACGCGATCGTCGACGACTACGAGTCGGTCGCGGAGCAGGTCGAGATCGACGTCGACGAGATCGAGGGCTCGGTGTTCTCACCGGAGCGGACCAGCGACGCGGAGCGGATCTACCGGCTGAAGCGCGAGGTGCTCGAGATGCGCCGCGCGATCGACCCGCTGCGCGAGCCGATGGAGCAGTTCGCGCACGGGGTGGCCGGGATCGGCCCGCACGCCAGCCCGTTCTTCCGCGACGTTGCCGACCATCTGAGCCGGGTCTCCGACCAGGCCGAGGCGATCGACACCCTGCTGACGTCAGCGCTGAACGCGCACCTGGCGCGCGTCTCGGTCCAGCAGAACGACGACATGCGCAAGATCTCGGCGTGGGTCGCGATCGCCGCCGTACCGACGATGCTGGCCGGCATCTACGGCATGAACTTCGACAACATGCCCGAACTGCGCTGGCACTTCGGGTACTACGCGATTCTCGGCGTGATGGCCCTGGTCTGCATCACGATGTACCGCTTCTTTCGCAAGGTCGGCTGGCTCTGAGGCCACCTGCGCCACCGGTGGCCGGTTCGCGGCGACACCGGCCGGCGCGAAAGCCGTCAGCACTGGGACGAGGACCGCTGCCGCGACCCCGGCCCGAAGCACTCCGCGGCCGCGCCGGCTGAGTGTCGCGGGCGGTAGCAGCAGTCGCCGGACCCGTGCCACCGCATCGGAGTCTCCAACCGCCAGTGCACTCGACGGCGTGATCGGCAGGCCGCTGCTCGGTTGTCCGGTCGCGACTGTGAACAGCGCGGTCGCAATGGTCTCCGGCGCGTGGCTGCGAGCTGCCACGTCGTCGGCATGCATCTCGATCAGCCGCCGTACCAGCCGCGGCACCTCGCGCATCAAGGGCAGCGCGGGCAGGACCCCGGCGACGGTCGCGGCGCTACCGAGCAGGTTGTGATGCCGGCACCGTAGATGCGCCCGCTCGTGGGCGACCACTGCGGCGACTTCTGCCCTGGTGAGCGCGGTGAGGAGTCCGCTGGTCAGAATCACCGTGCGCTCCCGGCCGGCGAGGCTGTACGCCGCCGGGCGCCGCTCGTCGACGACTACCGCACGCCATACGGGCAGTCGGCGGCCGGCGAGTGCGATCACGGCCTGCTGCCTGTGCTGCTCGGCGCGGCGGATCTGCGCGACCTGGACGGCTGCCCAGCTCGTGCGTACGGCGATGACGCTCGACAGACCGAGACCGGCGACGGCGACGACTGTGCCACCGGGAGTGCTGTAGGCAGCGCGGATCCGGATGATGCAGGCGTCGAGCAGCTCGCTGACGCCACTCGACAGCGCGGTGTGCGGAACGGCGATCGTCAGCCCCGCCAGGAACAGCGCCACGGGAACGGACCAGGCGACCGACAACAGCAGCGCCGCCCCGAGCCGCGGCGCCCGCTCCAGCCACCCGCTGTGCCGGCCCACCTGACCGCCCCCGATCCCCAGCCCCAAGGCGTAGACCAGCAACACCACCCCCACCGTCACCGCCGCACCCCCTGCCGCCGGGCCAGAGCGTCTGCGAGTGCTCGGGAGAGTACGTCGGCGTCGGCGGAGTCGATTTCGTCGACGAACTTCGCCAGCGCGCCGGCCCGATCGCTGGTCCCGGCGAGGGCGTCGTTCATCAGCGCGGCGGCGTACTCCTGGCGACTCACCGCGGCGAGGTAACCCCATGCCCGCCCGTGCCGCTCGCGCGTGACCCATCCCTTGTGGAACAGGTTGTCCATCACGGTCATCACCGTCGTGTAGGCGAGCGGCCGGCGCCCCTGCAGCGCGTCCGCAACCTCCCGGACAGAACGTTCCGCTCCGGCGTCCCACAGCCGTTCCATGATCGCCGCCTCGAGCTCGCCGAACGGCCGCAGCCGGCGCGTCGGTGCCACGGGCAACCACTCCTTCCGAGTCGTCCTGCAGTGCCTTACACGCACCGGGACGCCGAAAAGTTCAATGTGCCGGGCTGCTGAACAGATCCGATCTACTAAGCGTGTTAGTAGCCATGCCGACCGACGAACACGCATTGGCTGAGCTGTACGCCGAACACGGGAAAGCCCTGCTCTGCTTCGCGGAGCGCTTCACCGGCGACCGCGGGCGCGCCGAGGACATCGTGCAGGAGACGTTCCTGCGGGCCTGGCGGCACCTGCCCCGGCTCCTCGACGACGACCGGCCGGTCCGTCGGTGGCTCTTCCAGGTCGCCCGGCGCCTGCTGATCGACGCGGCCCGCTCGGCCAGCGTCCGTCCGCAGCTCGCGGACGACGGTCTGGACCCGGAGCCGTTCGCGGACGGCGGCTTCGACCAGTTGATGGACCGGCGGGTGCTCGTCGACGCGCTACGCGGCCTGTCCCGCGAACATCAGCAGATCGTCGTCGTCACGTACTTCCTCGGCTGCCCGATGGATGTCGCGGCCCAGCGGATCGGCGTCCCGCCGGGCACCGCGCGCTCACGGCTGCACTACGCCCTGAGCCGGTTGCGCCGGCAGCTCGAATCCCCTCTCGCGGCCTGAACCACAGGCCCAACCTTCTACAGGAGCCACCATGCCCAACCCAACCGCCTCCGGCCTGATCACGGGCGAACGTCTTGCCCGCGCCGTCGCGGCCGTCACGCTCGGCGCGATCGCCGTCCTGCACGTCCTCGACCTCGGCGACGAACTCGAGGAGAGCAAGCTCGTCGGGTACGGGTTCATCGCCCTGATCGCCGCCGCGCTGATCTCCGCCGCCCTGCTGATCACCGTCCCCAACTTCCGCGTCTGGGGCCTGGTGGACCTGCTGGTCGCCGGCGCCATCGCCGCCTACGTGCTGAGCCGTACGACGGGACTGCCGACCGACCCGTTCGACATCGGGAACTGGAACTGCGTCCTCGGCATCGCCTCCCTCGCCACCGAAACCTTCGTCCTGGCGATCGCGACCTGGCGCCTGCAACCGCACCTGCCACTGCGCCGTACCGCATCCGAACCGTCCGGTGCGCCCGTCCCCGACGACGCCGACCTCTGACCACCACCTCGAGCTTACCTGGTGCACAACTGACTCCGACTGGAGCTTCGCCATGCCCGATTTCCTGCCCATGCTCCCGCGCCGCCGGGCGCTGACCGCGGCAGTGTCGGCCGTCGCACTCGGCGCGACCGCCCTCACCGCTCAAGCCTCCGCGCCGACGCCAACGATCGGCACCAACGTCGTCGTGGAGTGGAACCGCACGCTGCTGTCACTCGTCCAGACACCCGGCGCACAACCCGCGACAGTCCACCCCACCCGCGACTTCGCGGTGATGAGCAAGGCCGTGTACGCCGCGGTCAGCTCGTCCAGCCACGTGATCGGAGTACGGCGCATCTCCGAGCAGCACGCGGCCGCCGCCCAGGCCGCGCACGACGTACTGACGTCGCTGTTCCCCGCCTTCGCGGACCGGCTCGATCGCCAGCTCGCCGACGATCTCGCAGAGGTCCCCTCCGGCAACGCCCGGGCCGCCGGTGTGCAGGACGGAGGGCTGGCAGCCGCCGAGGAACTCAAGGTCCGAGCCCGCGACGGCTCGGACGCAACTCCGCCGCCGTACCTGACGACCGCACAGCCCGGCGATTTCAGGCCGGCTCCCCCCGGTTTCGCCGCGCCCGTCTTCACCCACTGGGGCGCGGTCACACCGTTCGTACTGCGCAGCGGTGACCAGTTCCGTCCGCCCGCCCCGCCCGCGCTGTCGAGCCCGGCGTACGCCGCGGCGCTCAACGAGGTGCAGAGTCTCGGACGGGATGACAGCACCACTCGAACGCCTGAGCAGACCATGATCGGCAACTTCTGGTCGGCGCCGATCCAGAACTACTGGAACGACATCGCCGACCAGGTTCTCGTCGCCCACCACGCCGGCACCGAACCTCCGCCCGTACCCTCGCGCTGCTGGACATCGCGCTCGCCGACGCCACGATCGCGCTGTACGACGCCAAGTACGCCTACCGACTGTGGCGGCCGATCACCGCGATCCGCTTCGCCGACACCGACGGGAACCGGCGGACCGCAGCGGATCCGGCGTGGACCCCGCTGTCCGCCACGCCCGCGGACCCGTCGTACCCGGGCGCGCACAGCGCCCTCAGCGCGGCCGCTTCCGAAGTACTGACGGCGCTGTACGGCGACGTCAGCTTCGCCCTCACGTCACCGGCGCTCCCGGGCGTGACCCGAACCTTCCGGAGCTTCCACGACGCGGCCGTCGAGGCGGGGCTGAGCCGCATCTACGCCGGCGTACACACCCGTGTCGACCATCGAGCGGGCTTCGTCCTCGGGTCCCAGGTCGGGTCGTACGTCCTCAGGTCGCGGTGATCGTGCTGGTGGCGAGCAGGATGATCAGGACGATGCCGAGCAGGACGCGGTAGAAGGCGAACAGTTCGATCGAGTGCTTCGCGACGAAGCGCAGCAGCCACGCGATCGACACGTACGCCACGACGAAGCTCACCACCGTGCCGACCAGCAGCGGTACCGCTCCGACGTTGCCGTGCAGGGCGTCCTTCAGCTCGTACACGCCCGCGCCGACCAGGGCCGGGATGCCGAGCAGGAACGAGATCCTGGTCGCCGCCACCCGGTCCAGACCGCGCAACAGGCCGGCCGAGATCGTCGCGCCGGAGCGGGACACGCCGGGGATCAGCGCCAGGCACTGGACCAGGCCCATGACCAGCGCGTCGACGAACGTGATCCGGGTCAGCGGTCGCTCCTTGCTGCTCAGCCGCTCCGCCGCGATCATCACGACCGACCAGCCGATCAGCGCCGCCGCGACCCACCACAGGCTGCGCAGCGGTCCCGAGATCAGGTCCCGGGCCAGGAAGCCGACGATCACGATCGGCACCGAGCCGACGATCACGTACCACCCCATCCGGTGGTCGAACTCGCCGCGGTGCTCGGGCTTGGCCAGCCCGCGCACCCAGGCGACAGCGATCCGCGCGATGTCCTTCCAGAAGTACAGGACCACGGCCGCGATCGCGCCGACCTGGATGACCGCGGTGAACCCGGTGATCGACGGGTCGTCGATCTTCAGCCCGAGCATCTTCGACACGATCGTCAGGTGCCCGGTGCTGGAGACCGGCAGGAATTCGGTCAGGCCCTCGACGATGCCGAGGATGATGGAGTCCCAGATCGTCATCAGTGACCGGCCCCGGACAGCTCGAGCGCCTCGGCGGCGGTGCGCAGGTCGGCGATCCGCTGCCCGACGGTCGGCGCGAACGGCGTCAGCGCGACGGTCGTCGCCCCCGCCTCGGCGTACGCCGTGAGCTTGTCGGCCATCCGCTCCTTGTCACCGAGCAGTGAGATCGAGTCCAGGAACCCGAACGGTACGGCGGCCATCGCCTCGCGGTGCTTCTTGTCCAGGTACAGGTCCTGGATCTGCTTGGCCTCCTCGGCGTACCCCATCCGCACCGCCAGCGCGTTGTAGAAGTTCTTCTCCCGGCTGCCCATGCCGCCGATGTACAACGCGGCGTACCCGCGGATCGGATCGGCCGCGGCCTGCAGGTCCACGCCGCTCATCAGCGGTGTCGTGACCACCACGTCGAACCCGTCGAGGTCGCGCTGACTCCGCGCGCGGCCCGTCCTGATGTGCGTCAACTGCTCTCCAAGGAAGCCTGGGTCGTTCAGGATCCCGAGCCAGCCGTCGGCGATCTCGCCGGCCAGCTCGAGGTTCTTCGGGCCGACCGCGGCCAGGTACACCGGCACGTGGTCGCGGATCGGCCGCACGGTCAGTTTCAGCGCCTTGCCCGGACCGTCGGGCAGCGGCAGCGTGAAGTATTTCCCCTCGTACGCGACCGTCTCCCGCCGGAGGGCCGCGTTCACGATGTCAACGTACTCACGCGTCCTGAGCAGAGGCTGAGAGAACCGGACGCCGTGCCAGCCCTCCGACACCTGCGGACCGGACACGCCGAGGCCGAGCCGGAACCGTCCGTTCGACAGCCGGTCCAGGGTGGCCGCCGTCATCGCGGTCATCGCCGGCGTCCGGGCCGGGATCTGGAACACCGCGGCGCCGACGTCGATCGTGGTGGTCTGGGCCGCGATCCAGCTGAGCAGCGTGGCGGCGTCCGAGCCGTACGCCTCCGCGGCCCAGGTGACCGAGAAACCGAGCGCCTCGGCCTCCCTCACCAGCCTCAGGTGGTCCAGATGATCGTCGCCGCCGTAGACGAAGCCGATGTTGAGTCCGAGTCGCATGACTGGCGAGCCTAGCGAGCCGTTGTCGGTGGCCCGCAATAGGCTCGGGTCATGCAACAGCGCTATCTCGGTCACAGTGGACTGGCGGTGAGCAGGCTCGGCCTGGGCACCATGTCGTGGGGCCGGGACACCGACGAGCACGAGGCGCGCGAGCAGCTCGCCGCGTTCGCGTCGGCCGGCGGCACGCTGATCGACACCGCCGCGGCGTACGGCGACGGCGACAGCGAGCAGCTGATCGGGTCGCTGCTCGGCGACGTGGTGGACCGCGACGATGTGGTGATCGCCACCAAGGCGGGGTTCAGCGTCCGGCGCGGCGAGCGGATCACCGACACCTCCCGCGGCGCGCTGCTCCGCGACCTGGACGGTTCCCTGCGGCGGCTGAACACCGACTACATCGACCTGTGGCAGCTGCACACCTGGTCCGACGACGTGCCGCTCGAAGAGACGCTGTCGGCCCTCGACCACGCCGTCAACTCCGGCAAGGTGCGGTATGTCGGCGTCTCGAACTACGCCGGCTGGAAGTCCGCGCGCGCGGTCACCTGGCAGCAGGCATGGCCGGGTCGCGCCGTCCCGGTCAGCAACCAGGTGGAGTATTCGCTGCTCGCCCGGGACGCCGAGCTGGACGCTCTGCGCGCCGCGGCAGGCCTCGGGATCGGGATCATCGCCTGGTCGCCGCTCGGCCGCGGCGTGCTCACCGGCAAGTACCGGACCGGCATCCCCGCGGACTCCCGCGCGGCGTCTCAGCATCTGTCGAGATTCGTCGACCCCTACCTCGACGCCCGGGCATCGGGCATCGTGGAAGCGGTCGCGCGAGCCGCCGACGGGCTCGGCTGGACCCCGCTCGAGGTGGCGCTCACCTGGGTGCGGGACCGGCCCGGCGTGTCGGCGGCGATCGTCGGGGCCCGGACTGCGCTGCAATTGAAGT
>DASXXB010000286.1:0-1619 GCA_036503355.1 Kribbella sp.
TCGGCGCGGACGTCGTCACCACCGAAGACGCCCGGCGCTGGCGCGAACTGCAGTTGCCCGGGCGCTTCGTGGCCTGTTACGGCCCGACCGAGGCGACGATCTCGAGCACGCTGCAGTGGGCCGACGACGCCGATCTCGACGTGCCGAGCCTGCCGATCGGCCGCCCGGTCGCCGCGACCGGCGCGTACGTGCTCGACCCCGCCGGACGCCCGGCTCCGGTCGGCGTCCCCGGCGAACTGCACCTCGGCGGCCTGCGCGTGGCGCGCGGCTACCTCCGCCGTCCCGCGCTGACCGCGGACAAGTTCGTGCCAGACCCGTACTCGACCGGCGCCCGGCTGTACCGCACCGGCGACCTCGCGCGCTTCCGATCGGACGGGACCATCGAGTTCCTCGGCAGGCTCGACCGGCAGGTGAAGATCCGCGGGTTCCGGATCGAACTCGGCGAGATCGAAGCCGTCCTCGACGCCCATCCCGCTGTACGCGCGGCGGCTGTCGTGGTGAAGGATCTGCCGGAGCGGACGCTGGTCGCCTATGTCGTCGCGGCTTCCGGCGAGCCGGACTTCGCCGCGCTGCGGGCGAGCCTGCGGTCGCAACTGCCGGACTATCTCGTGCCGGCGCAGTGGGTCGCGATGGCCGCACTGCCGCTGACGCCGAGCAAGAAGGTGGACCGCGCCGCACTGCCGGACCCGTCGACCGACAACGCGGTCCGAGCGGAGCCGATCGCCGCGCCGTCCTCCGCGGTCGAACACGCGCTCGCCGACATCTGGCGGGAGGTGCTGCGGGTGGAGGAAATCAGCGTCCACGACGATTTCTTCCGTATTGGCGGGCATTCCCTGCTGGCCACCCGGGTGCTCGCGCGGATCCGGAAGAAGCTCGGCGTCCGCGTCTCGCTGCGGGACCTGTTCGCCGCTCGGACGGTCGCCGAACTGGCTGTGGTCATCGAGCAGGCCTGAAATCCGTTGCTCCGCGGCGGGTGCCGGGGGAAGGTGTACTCGTGGAGACGGAATCGAGACAGGCATGCGTGGCTTCGCTGCTCGCGTTGGCGAACAGTCCGGCCTATCAGGACAGGATCGACGCCGCTGAGGTCCCGGAGGCGCAACCGGCACTGGTGAACCTCGTGCGGGACGACAACGACACCGCCGTCACCTACGCAACCACGGAAGCCTTGCTCCGGCGCTTCGACGCTCTCGGCCTCCGGTTGGCGGCCACAGCCCTCGCGACAGCCAATCTGGACCACACAGACTGGATCTACCCGACGATCAGCGAGGTTTTGGGAATCAACTCCCGCGATCGCGACAAAGCCGCCGAAATGTGCGAGCCGCTCACGCACAGCAAGGACGAGGAGGTGCGGCGCGGCGCGACACACCTCCTCGAGGAAATCAAGAGCATCAGCCCGGTCCTCATCTCCAGGAGCCATGACCGAGCTCACCCCAGCGCACGCTGAACGTCCACCTCGGACAGAGCCGCCACATACCCCGCCACCGCCCGATGCACCTCAGCCGCCAACAGCTCCACCGTCGACGCCTCGAACACCGTGCGCACCGGCAACTCCACCGGGAACCGCTCCCCCAGCAACGCGACCACCCGCGTCGCCAGCAGCGAATGCCCGCCCAGGTCGG
>DASXXB010000287.1:0-2793 GCA_036503355.1 Kribbella sp.
GATCTGCGGGATCACCCCGGACGCGCGGACGTTGCGGCGGAAGATCTCGCCGTACAGGCCGAGACTGACCACGCCTTCCTGGATCCGCGCGCCGCCGGAGTCGTTGATGCCGATCAGCGGGCAGCCGATCTTCATCGCCAGATCCATCACCTTGACGATCTTCTCGCCGAAGACCTCACCCAGGCTGCCGCCGAAGACGGTGAAGTCCTGCGCGAACACGCACACCTGCCGGCCGTCGATGGTGCCGAACCCGGTCACCACGCCGTCGCCGTACGGACGGTTCGCCTCGAGCCCGAAGCTCGTCGACCGATGCCGGGCGAACTCGTCCAGCTCGGAGAAGGAACCTTCGTCGAGCAGCAGTTCGATCCGCTCGCGGGCGGTCTTCTTGCCGCGCGCGTGCTGCTTGTCGACCGCACGCTCCGACCCGGCGTGCACGGCCTCGTCGAGCCGGTGCTCGAGGTCCGCGATCTTGCCGGCGGTGGTGTGGATGTTGACGGTCTCTCCCATGAACGCGCAGCCTACGCGCCAGTACGCCGTCCCGCCTGTGACCTCGCTCGCAAGCCGCCCATCGAACGGAGACCCGGCACGCTCCAGCGTGCGACAGGCAGGTGACCCTCCGGCTGTGAGGATTGAGCCGTGGACTACCCCGAGTTCGACGCCGAACGCCGCCGCATCACCCGCGCCTGGGGCCGTGAGATCACCGACCCCGAGCTGCTCGCCGCGGCTGTCGCGGACTTGCGCGAACAGGCCGCCACCATCCCGGACCGGGCCGCCCAGAACAAGGCGCAACGGTATCTCGAGCTGCTGGACGACTTCGTCGCGGAGACCCGCTGGCCGGAGAGCGAGACCGTCCGGCAGGCCGGCGAGGTACTGCTCGCCACCAGCCGGCCGGACGGTACGGCGGACGAGATCCGGTCCCGTACGGAGGCCGCGATGGCCGAGATCACCAGAATCGCCGACGCCGCCCCAACCCTCGCCGAACGCGACGCGGCCCTGGAGATGAACGAGACCCTCGCCGAGACACTCGAGGTGCTGGACGCTGCGACACCCCAGGAGGACACCGGCCACGGCTCTGCACTCGACGCGCGGACCGCCGGTTTCGCGAACGATCCGTCGCTCACCCCGCCGGCCCGGATCGCAGCCCCGACCGCCGCGCCGACGGATCGTCCCGGCACGAAGGCCTCCCCCAAGGACCCAGGGCGCGGACTCTGAGCAGGCCGCCTGCTGAACCGGTTGATGTGATGATAGGGGGATGGACTACGGGGAGTTCGACGCCGCCCGCCGGCGGATCCTCCACGCTTGGGGACGGCGGATCACCGATCCCGATGAGCTGGCAGCGGCGGTCGAATGGCTGCGCGGGCAGGCCGCGACCGTGGCGGGCGATGCAGACCGGGCGAAGGCGTTCGGGTATGTGAAACTCCTGGACGACCTGGTCGTCGAGGCACGAACACCGCAGAGCGAGACGGTACGCCGCGCGTCCGACGTACTGCTCCGGGCTTCGGTCCCGGGAGGCACGCCGGCCGAGCAGCGCGCTCGTGCGGAGGCCGCGATCGCGGAGATCACCAGGATCGCGTACGCCGCGCCGACGCTCGCCGAGCGGGACGCGGCGCTCGAGATGAACGAGAGCCTCGCCGAAACGATCGACGTACTCGATCAGGACCAGGCGGACTGACATGGCGGTCACCCGGTCCGCCGACAGCGAGATCCCCGATCTCGACAACGGTTTGTGGGAACGGGTCCGGGACGCCGTCCAGGCCGAGCTGCAGGCGGACAAGTCGCTGTGGAAGGGAAAGCTCGACTACACCGCCCGGCCCAACATCCGCGGCTCCGCGTCGTCGGACGGCGTACTGCGCCTGAACGACGGCATGGTGGTCCAGCCGTTGCAGGAGATGTACAGCACCCGCGGGCAGCCTGCCACGCCCGAGCAGTGGACCCAGCGCCGGAACGCGCTGAAGACGGTCAGCCACGAGTTCACCCACCTCGCGTCGCCGCAGAACCACACCCACGCGGACCGGGCCGCCGGGATGAAGGACCTCAAGTACAAGCCGATCGAGGAAGGCGTCACTGAGGCCTGGAGCCAGAGCTCGCTGGACCGGGTGGCCGATCGGGCTCTGCCGCAGGACCTGGCGGACAAGATCAAGGGCGCCGAGAACGCGCGGCACTCGTATCCGGCCTGGGAGCCGGCCGCCCGGTCGTTCGCCGATCAGGTGGGCCTCGAGACCGGTACGGACGGCGACGACGTGCTGCGGCGGATGGCCGCCGAGCCGCGGACCGGTAAGGCGCGGGCCGCGGCCGACCTGATGTTCGATTCGTCGGAGCTGCCGAACCGGGTTCCCGCCGAGCAGCAGGAGGCGGTCCGGCAGGAGATCGCGGACGACATCGACAAGGGCTTCGCGGAGCTGGGTCCGCTGAAGGAGAACCTGACGGCCCGGACGCGGGACATCTCGAAGCAACGCGGGTTCGAGATCGCGGACTCGGCCGGTGATGTGGTCAGAGCGGCTGAGGAGCGCTACCGGAGCGGGCCCGAGCAGCAACAGCAACGCGAGACCGCCCAGGAGGCCGCCCGCGCCGAAACCCAGACCGACCTCACCGCACTCCCACCCCCCAACCCCGCCGACCGCCTCCCAAACACCCCCCAACAACAGCAACCCCCCGCCCAACAACAACCCCAACCACAACAACAGCCCACAACCCAGCAACAACCCGGCCCGCAGCAACAGCCCGCAGCCCAGCAACAACCCGGGGCGCAGCAACAGCCCGCAGCACAGCAGCAGCCCGCGGCGCAGCAACAAC
>DASXXB010000288.1:0-8163 GCA_036503355.1 Kribbella sp.
GCCCTCCTCGACCAGCTCGGCGAGCGTGACGATGGTGCCGGCCCGCTTGGACAGCCGCATCTCCTCGCCGCCCTTGAGGATCTTCACCAGCTGGCCGATCAGGATCTCGATGTTGTGCTCGGGGTCGTCACCGGCGCAGGCCGCGATCGCCTTCAGCCGGTTCACGTACCCGTGGTGGTCGGCGCCGAGCAGGTAGATGCAGGTCTCGAAACCGCGCTCGCGCTTGTTCACGTAGTACGCCGCGTCGGAGGCGAAGTACGTCGGCTCGCCGTTCGACCGGATCAGCACCCGGTCCTTGTCGTCGGTGAAGTCCGTCGTCCGCATCCACAGCGCGTCGTCGGCCTCGTACAGGTGACCCTGGTCGCGGAGCTTCTGGATCGCGTGCGGTACGCCGTCCTGCTCGTGCAGGCTGCGCTCGGAGAACCAGACGTCGAACTTGGTCCGGAAGTGCTCGAGCTGCTCCTGCTGCTCCTTGAGCTGACGCTCGTACCCGGCCTCACGGAACGCGATCACCTGCTCGTCGTCCGGCAGCGTCAGGATGTCCGGCACCTCGGCGACGATCCGCTGGGCGAGCTCGACGATGTACTCACCGTGGTAGCCGTCCTCGGGGATCTTGTGCCCGTGCGCCGCCGCCTGCAGGCTGGCGCCGAACTTGTCCATCTGGTTGCCGCGGTCGTTGATGTAGAACTCGCGGCTGACGCTCGCGCCCGCAGCGGCCAGCACCCGGGCCAGCGCGTCGCCGACCGCGGCCCAGCGGGTGTGGCCGAGGTGCAGCGGGCCGGTCGGGTTCGCGGAGATGAACTCGAGGTTGATCGCGCGGCCCTGCAGGCTGTCGCTGGTCCCGTACGCCGGGCCGGCCTCGAGGATCGACTGCGCGACCTTGCCCTGGGCGTCGGCGGCCACCCGCAGGTTGATGAAACCCGGGCCGGCGATGTCGACCGCAGTGATCGCCTCGTCGTCGCGGAGCCGGGCGGCGAGCAGCTCGGCGAACTGGCGCGGGTTCAGCCCGGCGCGCTTGCCGAGCTGCATCGCGACGTTGGTGGCGTAGTCCCCGTGCTCGGGGTTCTTGGGTCGCTCGACCTTCAGCTCGCGCGGCAGCCCGCCCTCGACGGTAATGGTGCCGTCGGCGGCGAGCGCGGCCAGGGCCTGCAGGATCTTCTCAGCGAGCTGTTCCGGAGTCACCGGATCAGCCTAATGGCCCACCCCCCAAACCCTTGACTCACCATCCACAGCCCGGTACGCGGCTCACTCCCAGGGATTGACCAAGCGCACGCCGGTTCGCACGAAGTCCGCCGTGTTCCTGGTCGCGAGCGCGGCCGATTCGACCAGGCAGATCGCCGCGATCTGCGCGTCCAGAGGGTCGATCGGCAGACCGGCCCGGCGCCGGTCGCGCATCACCGTCGAATAGGCCATCGCCGCTTCGGCGGTGAACGACAGAACATCGGCCTCGACGAAGAGGTACGGCGCTTCCGTGGCCAGCCGCACCTGGTTGCGCCGGCGTCCGGTCGGCATCCGCTCGATGCCGTCATGAATCTCCGCCACCGTGATCGCCGTGGTACACAACTCCTTGCCCAGATTGTCCTGCACCCAACGCCAGACAGTCGGCTCCGGAGACTCCTTCATGAGCTCCGAGATGACGTTCGTGTCCAGAACGATCATCAGTCGAACTCGACCACCCGGGGCCGGCTGCTCCTCGGCGGGATGTCCAACTCGACCCCACCGAGCTCCGCAAAGCGCTCGTGCAGCGCGATCAGCCAGTTCTTGGGCTCGTCTTCCTCGGCCACGGCATCCTCGAGGATGGCCCTCGCCTCGGCCTCCATCGACCGCCCGTGCTTGGCCGCGCGGATACGCAGCCGGTGCTTCACGTCGTCGTCGAGACTGCGCACAGTAATGGCCGCCACCTGCACTCCTCTGCTGTTGGTGATAGCAAAAAGCGTAGCACTGATTGCACTTCTCAGTGACGCACGGTGATGGTGATGCGGCTGTTGGGGACTAGGGGGGTGTTCCAGGGGGTGGGTTTGCCGTTGGTGGTGATTTTCAGGGCGGTGCAGGCGTCGGCGAGGCAGTTGGCGTCGTACCGGAGGCCCCAGAGGGTGAAGAACTGGGCGAGGGTCGGGTGCTCGGCGGTGGTCTTGGCCTCGACCCAGACGACGCCGTCGGTGGTGTGGGTGTGGACGGCGGCCTGCTCGGCGCGGAGCTTGTCGATGCCGATCCCGGCCGCGACCTGGACGGGCTTGCCGTCGACGGCGACCGCGATGGTCAGCGTGTACGGGGACGGGCCGGAGAAGTCCAGCGGGAGCCGCTCGAACCCGGCCTTGTCGATGTACGAGACCGCGTCCCGCGGCGCGTCCCACGGCGGCGGCCCGGTCCGCAGCTCGGCCGCTGCCGGCGGCGCGGGGCCGACCTGGCAGCCGGCGATCACCGCGCTCGCGAGGAGCAGTGCGGCCACCGTCCCGGTCACCCGGCGCCCCCTGCCTGCTCCCATGAACAGCCAGGTTGCCAGGTACGCCGGAACGGTACGCCGCCGGGGTCAGCGCTCGGACGGCATCAGGATCCAGAGCACGATGTAGATCAGGAACTGCGGGCCGGGCAGCAGACAGCTGATCACGAAGATCAGGCGCATCGTGTTGGCGGAGATGCCGAACCGGCGAGCCAGTCCGGAGCACACACCGCCGATCCAGCGATCGTTCGACGGGCGAACCAGAGTGCTTGCCATGAGTACGAATGTCCTTTCCACCGTTGGGCTTACGTCCACTATGACGGTGCCCACGACGGATTCGCCCCCACCTCGGCCCGGTTCCAGGGTCGGTTCAGGGCTCCCCCGTACGACGATGGTCAGGCGCGACACAGGCCCCGCGCCGAGGTGCCCCCGATTCGGGAATTCGCCGAACTTCCTGCTACTGTTCTGCACGTTCCTGAGCCCCCGTAGCTCAGGGGATAGAGCACCGCCCTCCGGAGGCGGGTGCGCAGGTTCGAATCCTGCCGGGGGCGCGGACGATCTGGGCGATCTGTGTCGACGGAAAGCGTCGAGGTGGATCGCCCGTCGTGCTTTCTGGGGGTGCAACCCCCAGCCCCCGCCCGGAGGGGCGGACTAGGATCAGCTGTCTGGCAGGGAGAACACCGACAGGACTACGCGGTCCTTGCCTGGGGATTCGTCCAGGTAGGGCTCGATCAGCTCGGTGAAGCGGGACTGGAAATCGGTGAGGTCCTGTGGGTCCAGGTACAGGGCCAGTTGTGAGTAGCCGACCTGGTTCATGCGCGCGTACAGGTCACCGCTTGCGGCTACTCGGTCGAAGTCGGCTGCCAGTCGGGTCAGCATCATCAGGAACGCTTGGCGGTGCTGGTCCGGGGTCATTGCGCGGGCTTCGCGTTCGTCGATGCGGCCGACCTTGGTCTGGTCCAGGGTGAGGGTGCGCTCGGTGGTGCCGCGGACCTTGCGTTCCCGGACCACCGTCAGGTAGCCGGCGTCGATCAGGGCGGCGACGTGCCGGTACAAGGTCGTCGTGGGTACGTCGGGCAGGTCTCGTTTGAGGTCCGTGGTCGTCACCTCGCGCCCCAGCACGCGCTGCGCGATCCGCCAGCGGACCGGGTGCAGCAGGACGTCCAGCACCGGGGTCGGTGACTCCGCCATCGGCTCTCCATCAGGGTTCTTTCAGGGTATCCATTGATACCAACGATGGTAATAATAGCGCCATCGGAATCAATCAAGCCCGAGGAGACGTTGACGTGTCGCTCACCCGTCGTCCCGTGCTCAAGTCCGCGGCCGCCGCCGTACCCGTGGCCGGCCTCACCACCCTGCCGTCGTCCGCCACGCCTGTCCGCGAGCCGGTCGCGATCGGGCGGCTGGCCGAGAAGATCCAGGCGGGGATGGCGAAGTACGCGATCCCCGGGGCCGGGCTCGGCGTCTGGTACCGCGGTCGCGAATACGTCCGCGGCTTCGGGGTGACCAGTGTGGACACCGGCGAGCCGGTGACTGCCGACACGGTGTTCCGGATCGGCTCGACCAGCAAGACGTTCACGGCGACCGCGATCATGCGGCTCGTCGAACGCGGCCGGATCAGCCTGGACCGGCCGGTCCGCGCGTACCTGCCGGACTTCGCGACCGCAGACGCCTCGGTGGCGGCCCGGGTGACGGTGCGGCAGTTGCTGAACCACTCGGCCGGCTGGCAGGGCGACTACTTCGAGGACACCGGGCAGGGCGACGACGCGCTCACGCAGTACGTCGCCGGAATGACGAAGGTCCCGCAGCTCACGCCGCTCGGCAAGGTGTTCTCGTACAACAACGCGGCGATCGGTGTGGCCGGGCGGATCATCGAGGTGGTGACCGGGAAGCCGTACGAGGTCGCCGCCCGCGAGCTGGTCGTCGATCCGCTGGGGCTCGCGCACAGCCGGTTCTTCCGCAGTGAGCTCGGCGGTTTCAGCGTCGCGGCATCGCACAACATCGTCGACGGCAAGCCGGTCGTCGAGCCGTCCTTCGACGCCATGCCGCGGGCACTGCACCCGATCGGTGGCCTGATCTCGAGTGCCCGCGACCAGCTCCGGTACGCGCGGTACCACCTCGGCCACCGTGAACTCCCCCAGTTGCTCAGTGACCGCAGCAGGCTGGCGATGCAGTCGCATCCTGGCCCCGGCGGCACGCTGTTCGTGGAGCTGAACGGTGTAGGCGTCAGCTGGATGCTGCGTCCGACCGCGCAGGGCCCGACGGTGGTGCAGCACGGCGGCGACTGGTCAGGTCAGCACTCCGGCTTCCTGTTCGTGCCGAAGCGGGACTTCGCGATCACGCTGCTGACCAACTCGGAGAGCGGGCCGTTGCTGGTGGCCGAGCTGTTCGCCGACGACTGGGCGCTGCAGGAGTTCGCCGGCGTCAACAACCTCCCCGCAGTACCGCGGGAGCTGCCGCCGCACCGACTGGCGGAGTACGTGGGCACGTACGTCTCCCAGCAGATCGGTCTCGACGGCAAGCCCGAGGACATCGGTATCGACCTCACAGCGGACGGCGGCCAGCTGGCGGCGGGTGTGGACGGGCAGACGATGCTGCGATTCGCCTTCTACCGCAAGGATTTCGTCCTCGCCCTCAACCCGGACGGCACTCCGACCCACACCCGCGCCAACTTCGTCCGCGGCACCAACGGCCAGATCGAATGGCTCCGCTACAGCGGCCGCCTGTTCCGCCACCACCCCACCGGCACCCGCAAGGCAACCGCCTTCAGCCGCCACCTGCTCTAAAGATCACTGCAAGGAGATCTCGCCCAGATCGATGGCGACCAGCAGTGGGTCGGGGACCAGCTGGTAGTCGCCCTGCCACGCGTAACCGCGCCGCGTGGCCGGGATGACGATGCCGTCGACGTCGCGGTAACCGGTGGCGTAGAGCATTCCGGGCGCGCCGGCGAGGATGTCGATGGTGAAGTCGTGGCGGCGCAGCAGGCCGTCCGGGCCGAAGCACGAAACCTGCCGGCGGGTGTGGCTCTTGAGGTGATCGGGGAACGTCACCGCCAGCCGCCGCCACGGTTCACCGTCGACCTCGATGGGGGTGATCTCCTCGGTGACGAACCCGGGCCAGGTGTAGAGGAACGGCGTGTTCAGGTACGTCCACAACGCCTCGCCGGTGAAATAGGCGAGATGACCGTCGTCCCATGGCGTCTCGAATCCATGCCCGTCGAACGAGCTCTCCGGGTCGTCGCGTACGTCGGTGACCGTCCCGTCCTTTCGCTGCAGGACGATGCGGTCGGGCTCGAAGACCGATCGCTTGTCCTGGCCGATGACGTCGATCGTCACAAGCTCACGCGTGGTGTCCACCTCGACGCGGACATCCTTGAGCGCGTCGGGCTGCCCCTTGGCGTGAAAGAGGGCTCCTGTGATCGAGGCGTCGACGGTCATCGACTTGATCTCGTTCCACCGGTCCAGGCCGCCGTGCGCGGCGACCGCCTTCTCGAGTAGTTCGTTCATGTCCTGCTCCTGTCCGATCGGTGATCTCAGGAGGACGACGACCGGCGAACACGGGAACCGGACACGCTGGCTAGGAATTCTCCAGATTCTCGATGCGTCGCTGGTACGACAGGCGTTCGGCCGGGCCGCGGGCCAGCGCCATGGCGCGTTCGTAGTCCTCCCGCGCTGCGGTGTGATGGCCTGACCGTCGTTCCAGGTCGGCGCGGGCAGCCCAGTAGAAGGGGTACCGGGACAGCTTCTGCTCGTCGACCAGGGTGATCAGCTCGCGGCGGCCCGCGTCGACGCCGTCGCGTTCGGCCAGCGCCAGCGCGCGGTTCAGCGCCACGATCGGGCTCCAGGACTGCTGGGCCAGGGCATCGTAGAAGCCGACGATCCGGGCCCAGTCGGTCTCCTGGATCGATGGAGCGATCGCGTGCTCGCAGGCGATGCCGGCCTCCAGATGCCATCGCGACCTGTGATCCCCGCCGGCCGCGCCGGCCAGGTGCGCCAGGCCCCGCGCGATCCGTAGCCGATCCCAACGGCTGCGGTCCTGGTCCGCAAGCGGCACGAACACACCGTCCTGGTCGAGGCGGGTCGGCAGGCGGGCAGAGTCGAAGCAGAACAAGGCTGCGAGGGCATGCACGTCCGGATGCTTGGTCGCTGTCGCGTCCAGCAGCAGTTCGGTCAGACGCAGCGCCTCGTCGCACAGGAGCGGGCGGACCGGGTCCTGTGGGTTGCTGCCGTGGTAGCCCTCGTTGAACAGCAGATAGAGCGATTGCAGGACCGAGGCCCGCCGGGTGTCGACGTCGGGCAGGTCGTCCACGTCGGACAGCCGGCCCAGCTGACGCAGCCGGCCGCGCCCCCGGTGCAGACGCCGGTCGATGGTCTGGGTGTCGACCAGGAACGCCTGCCCGATCTCCTTCGGGGACAGACCACACAGCCACCTCAGGATCAGCGTCACGTGCGTCTCACGGTTCAGGGCCGGGTCGCAGACCGCGAACATCATGGCCAGCTGGCCGGCGCCCTCCTCGGCCGGGGTCAGCGCCGCCTCGATCGTGTCACTCAGCGCCGTCGTCGTGGCCAGTTCGGGCAGGAACGAGCGGTATCGCTGGTCCCGGCGGATGATGTCGATCGCTCGGTTGTGCGCGACCCGGATGATCCAGGCCTTTGGATCCCGCGGCGGCCCGAAGCGCCAGGCGCGCATCGCGCTCACCAACGCGTCCTGTATGACGTCCTCGGCCAAGGCGATGCCGGACGGACCCAGGACCCTGGTCAGCGCGCTGACCAGGTGCCCGTACTCCCTCCGGAACAGATCCTCGACCAGCACTGTCGACACGGCCGCGGGATCCTCGTCCATCGGCGTCACGTCCCGCTAGCTCTGGACCGGCCGCACCTCGACCGACCCTCCGAATTCGTACGTCGGGCACCCGCGAGCCACCTCGAGCGCATCGTCCAGGGAGGCGGCCTCGAAGATCATGCTGCCGGTCACCAGGTCCTTCGATTCCGCGTAGGGGCCGTCGGTGACCACCCGCTCACGGCCCCGGACGGTAACGCCTGGGTCGTCCAGCGCGGTCCCGGTGTTGTTCCGGCCCTGCCGGGCCAGCTCGTCGGACCAGCGGTACCACTTCTCGAGATGGGCCTGAAGCTGCGACGGCGACAGCTCGTGCTCCCCGACAGCGCCGCCGCGAAAGATCAGCATGAACGTGTTCCGCGGGGCAGGCTCGTCGCTTCGAGCTTCCGGCATCATGGCCTCACGGTATCCGCCGCCCAGGACATGCCCTACGTCGTTTCCACCATCCACAGGTGGCCGTCGGGGTCGGTGAAGGTGGCCAGATAGGCCCACGGTTTGCGAGTCGGCGCTGTGACCTGCACCGCCCCCGCGGCGACTGCCTTGGCAGCCATCGCGTCGACGGCCGCCTCGGTGTCGACGTGCAGGCTGAGGATGCACTCGCTCTGACCGCGCGGGGCGGCGGGCTGGTTGCCGAGCACCCAGCCGAAGCCACCGGTCGGGATGCACATCAGGTTCACGCCGTCGGCCAGTGCGAATTGCAGCGGTTCGGGGATGCCGTCCTGGTCCGGTTCACCGACCGGTTTCAGGCCGAGGGCCTCCTGGTAGAACGCATACGAGCGCGGCCGGTCCTCGATCGGGAGGCTGATGATCATTCCAGCGTTTCGGATGTCCGTCATACCCGACCGACGAACGACTCAGCCGCGGACAGACACCTCGTGCAACCTCTT
>DASXXB010000289.1:0-24277 GCA_036503355.1 Kribbella sp.
GGTGGCTCAGCAGGTGGTGAAGGTGCCTGCGTTGATCCAGGCTTTGGCTACGTACATGCCGGTGTTGACGCGGAGCCATACGTTGCTGGTGCCTTGGGAGCCGGTGACGGATTCGCCGGTGGTTTGGCATTCGACGGTTACCTGGGCGGATTTGCCGGCCATGCCTACGACCGCGCCGGAGGAGTTGGGCGCGTTGCGGACGTTCAGGTAGCCGGACGAGATGGAGACAGTGCCGCGGCCGCCGTCGCCGGTCCACAGGTACGTGACGTCCACCCAGCCGTTGTCGGCGAGCTGTAACGCGTCCCAGAAGACGCCGTCGGCCAGGTCGATCCCGGCCGGGTTGGCGACCGTACGGCCGAACTGGTCCTTCCCGCCGTTGTAGCCGCTCTGGTACGCCGCCTGCGCTTCCGGCTTGCCCTGCGGGAGGTCCTTCCACATCTCCCGGGTCGCGCTCGGGTTCCAGTAGTCGTCCTTGGTGTTCCACGGGCCGACGTCCCACACCGGTTCGAACGCGCAGCGCGAGGCTGTGCAGACCTTGACCGAGTACGTGCCGGACCCGTTGCCGGACAGCCCGCGCCGTGAGGGCAGGGCGACGAAGTGGTCGCGGCTCGCGATCACGTGGCCGTTGGCCGTCGTACCGCCGACCAGCCCTTCACGGGTGGCGAAGACGTGCGACGTGAGCGGAGCGGCCTGGATCGTCATCCGCGGTACGGCGGCCTTGTCCGTCGGCTGCACCGTGACATCGCCAACCCACGGTTTCGCACCGGTCGGCGGCGCGGACACGATGATGCGTACCTGGACCTGGTCGCTCGCGCCTGGCAGCGCGGTCGGCGTACCGGCGTCGGTTGCTGTCCATTCGGACCACCGGCCGTTCGTCCAGGACCGTACGTCGACCTCGGCCGACGAGCCGTCCGGCGTACCGGAGGTGTAGCCGACCACGACGGCTGAGGTGGGGGCGGCGAGCCGGACCGGGGCGAGCTCGGCGAGACCGGAGCGCTGCTTGAGTTCGGCCGAGCCGATCGCGGCCGGGGCGTCGCCGAGAACGATCCGGCGGCCGTCGGCCTCGACGTTGCTGGATCCGGCGACCGGCTGAGCAGCAACCGGTTGCGGATCCGGTACGGCGGCGTTGCTCGGCAAGGTTGCGGTAAAGATCGCCGCGGTCACGGCCAGACAGGCGGCGAGCGCGGTTGTACGGGTGATACGCATGGCGGAACCTCCGGGGCGGTGAAGGCTGGTCCACCCAATGTGACTCACAAACGTCACGTCTGCATAGACCGTGAATAAATTTCTTGTGACTGAACAGAACCCGATCGGTGACCCAGCGGGTTTGGACCGGTGTGACAGAGGCTGAGGAGAATCGATGACCCGGACCGCGGACGCCGACTTCGAGCGTTTCGTTCAGGCGCAGTCGACCCCTTTGCTCCGCTTCGCGGAGATGCTGTGCGGCGATCGGCACACCGCCGAGGACCTCGTACAGCAGGCGTTGATGCGGTCCTACCCCAAATGGCACCGGCTGGACGGCGACCCGTTGCGGTACGTCCGGCGCGTGCTGGTCAACCGATTCCTCACCCAGGCCCGCCGGCGCTGGAACAACGAAGTACCCAGTGATCCGGTGCACAACGACTGGGACCAGCGAGCGGTGGCGGACTTCGCCGCGGAGGTACAGACCAGGGCGGCCGTGCTCTCGGCCCTCGACGGTCTGACCGTCCGGGAGAGAGCCGTGGTCGCGCTGCGCTACTCGCAGGATCTCTCCGAGGCCGAGACCGCCGAGCTGCTCGGCATGGCGCCCGGGACCGTGAAGAGCACGGCCTCGCGCGCGCTGGCCAAGTTGCGCCTGGCACCCGACCTGATCGACAGCGGAGTTGGAGGAAACTGATGAGTGACGAGCAGCGGGTGCGCGACGCCCTCAGCTACGAGATGGAGCCCTGGCAGCCGGACGCCGCCGACCTGATGCGGCGCGGCAAGCGGCTGACCTGGCTGCGCCGGGGACTGGCCGCGGCGGGCGTCACCGCGCTGGCCGGAACCGTTGCGACGGTGTCCGCCGCGGTCGGCGGACCGGCGCCGGTGAAGAACCTGATCGCCGGCGGCGGGAAGCCACCGGTACCGGCCGTCGTCCCGACCGAGACCCCGAAGCTGCCGTCGGTCGATCCGACCTGCGTGCCGGGGAAGCCGCGGCTGCCGAAGGTCACGATCTCGGTGAACAAGACGATCGATCCGAACGAACCGCCGGCCCTGCCGACCACGAAGCCGACTCTCCCGTCGGACAAGCTGCCGACGGCCAAGCCGACGCTCCCCGCCAAGCCGACCCTGCCTGGCAAGCCGACCCTGCCCAGCACGCCGAGCCTTCCGAGCGGCAAGCCGACCTTGCCCACGAGCAAGCCGACCCTGCCAGGTAAGCCGTCGCTCCCGACGACCAAGCCGACGTTGCCGTCCAAGCCTTCGCTGCCGGCCAAGCCCACGCTCCCGACCGGCAAGCCGACGCTGCCTGGCAAGCCCACGCTCCCGACGACGAAGCCGAGCCTGCCGACCACCGCCCCATCTCTGCCGGGCAAGCCGAATCTGCCGACCACGGCCCCGTCGGTGCCTGGTTCGCCGTCGCTGCCGGACTGCGTGCACGGCGTACCGACCGAGAAGCCGAGCGCTCCGAACCCGACGCTGCCGACCCTTCCGGGCAAGCCCACCGACGGCCCGTCGGTGCCGACGCCGGCCGCGCCGACGGTCACGGTTTCCGGCAACGTCGAGGTGACGGTCGACCCCGGCAAGCAGCCGAGCGACCAGCCGAAGCTGCCGTCGACGAAGCCGACGCTGCCGACCTTCCCGAGCCCGAGCGACAAGCCCACCGTCCCGGGCGTGCCGACGACGTTCCCGACCGGATACCCCTCCACCCACCGGTAGGGAATCAGCCACCGGCGAGTAGGTCAGGAAGCCTGCAGGATCGGCAGGCATGCCCTACTCGCCGGTGGCACCATCCGCGAGTTCGCGGGCCACGTCCAGGTGGCCTGCGTGCCGTGCGTACTCCTGCAGCACGTGGAACAGGATCCAGTTCAGCGTCGGCCGGTCGTCGGGCGTGAAGCGTCCGCCGGCCGCGCCGCGAATCGCCGGATCCACACCCGGCACCACCTGGTTGGTGAACTCACCACCCACCCGCAACTGCGTCAGCAGCCCTTCGAGCGTGTCGCCGGGCTCGAGCGTCCAGCGGCCGCCCGGGTCGTCCGCCGAATCGCCCCACGGGTGCTCGACCTGCTCGCCGGTGAATCCCCAGCGAAGCCAGCGCCGCTCCATGAAGACGAGATGCTTCAGCAACTCCAGCGGTGTCCACCCCGACGGCAGGCGACTGTTGCGCAGCTCGTGGTCGCTCAGGCCGGTCAGCTTGGTCTCGATGACGCCGCGATAGTGATCGAGGTACATCAGCAGCAGCTCGATCGGCTCCTCGACCTCGCGCGACGGTTCGGTCATGCGACGCTCCTCAGGTACTCGGCGGTCGCGTCGTCGGCCGGGTAGAACGACTCGATCATCAACTCCGACACCGTGACGTCGAGCGGCGTACCGAACGTCGCGATGGTCGTCAGCAGCGACAGCTCTCGCCCGTCGTGCGTGAGGTTGAACGGTACGACGACATCCGCCGGACCGGGCGCGCCCGGCTGGTCGTCGACGGCGTACCCGCGCAACTCGTCGTACAGGTCCTGCAGTTCGGGATCCGCCGTACTCGCGACCTGGCGTTGCAGACTCGACAGCGTGGCGGCGCGGACGTCGGCGATGTTGCCGATCCGCCGTGCCAGGCCGTCCGGATGCAGCGTGAGCCGGAGTGCGTTGATCGGTGCCTGCAGCAACTTCTCGTCGACGCCGGCGGTGAAGATCGCGATCCCCGCGTTCGCCTCGACGATGTTCCACCAGCGGTCGACGACGAAGGCCGGGTACGGCTCGTGTGCCTTCAGCAGGCGGCGCAACGCCGTACGAATCGCAAGCATCGCAGGCGAATGCAGCGAGGCCTCGCTGTAGATCGGCGCGAACCCACCGGCCAGCAGCAACTGGTTGCGGTCCCGCAGCGGTACGTCGAGATGCTCCGCCAGCCGCAGCACCATGTCGCGACTCGGCTTCGAGCGCCCGGTCTCGACGAAACTCACGTGCCGCGTGGACACCTCGACCCGGTTCGCCAGCTCGAGCTGGCTGAGCCTCCGGCGCTCCCGCCAGCCGCGCAGAAGTTCACCCACCGGGCGCTGGAACGTCTCCTCGATCGTCGCTGCCATGCTCCGACCGTAGCGGGTCGCGTAGACAGCGCCATTACCTCTGACGTCATCGACCGTACGCCGGATCCGGCGGCAATCTTCTCGTCATCGCAACCCACGAGGAGGAACACGATGAACGCCACCGCACTCGCCGACCAGTACTTCGCGATGTGGAACGCGGCCGACGCCGACCGCCGGGCCGAGCTGATCGCGGACAGCTGGACCGCGGACGCGACCTTCCAGGACCCGAGCTTCGAGACCACCGGCCACGACGAGCTGAACAAGCTCGTCGGCGCGGCGCAGCAGATGTTCCCGGGCCTGTCGTTCGTCCGGATCGGTGACATCGACGAGCACCACGGCTACCTGCGCTGGACCTGGCACCTGCAGGCCGATGGTCAGGAGCCGGTCGCCGGCGGCACCGACATCGTCGTACTGGATGCCGACGGCAAGATCCGGAAGCTGATCGGCTTCCACGACTTCGCCCCGGCGCACTAATTCGGTGGAGAATCGGCGGTGGGCGGGCGCAGGATGGCAGGCATGCTCACCGCCGAGGAGCTCGAAGTCTTCGAGCGGGACGGGATCGTGAAGATCCCGTCCGCGTTCTCCGCCGACGAGGCCGCCGGCATGCGGGACGTGCTGTGGAGAGAACTGTCCGAGCGCCACGGCATGGACCGCGACGACCGCTCGACCTGGACCGTACTCCGGCCGACCGGCCTGAAGACCACCAAGTTCGATCGCCGCGCGCACGCGATCCTCGGCCCACGGGTGCGTTCGGCGCTCGACGGACTGCTCGGCGAATGGGCCGAGCCGAAGCATCAGGGGCAGGTTCTCGTCACGATGCCGGAGGGCGGGACCTGGGCGGTGCCGCATCGGCAGTGGCACACCGACGTCGGCTTCGAGCAGCCGACCGACGCGGTGAAGATCTGGGCGCTGTACGGCGACATCGCACCAGGCGGCGGCGGTACTCCGCAGGTCGCGGGCTCGCACCGGGTCATCGAGCGGTTCCTGACCACGACGGGCGAGCGCGAGTTCAAGGCGGTCCGCGACCAGGTACTGCGCTCCGACCCGTGGTTCCGCAACCTGACGTCGGAGCAGCGCACAGCCGATCCCATGGAACCCGTCGAGCTCGACGGCCTGCCGGTCCGGGTCGTCGAACTCACCGGCCAGGCCGGCGACGTCTACCTGACCCACCCGTGGATCCTGCACTCGATCGCCCCGAACGCGAACGACGTACCCCGAATGATGCGCAGCCGCTTCATCTTCAAGGCCGGCTCCTCGCAGGACTGAGCTGACAGTGGGCCGACCGGTCCGGCGCGCGCCGGACCGGTTCCTCACGATCGCTCGCGGAGGTCTTGCCAGCCTCCACGTCGATCCTTAATGTATGCGTATGCACTTGAACCCTTCGGACAAGAAGAAGCTGCGCGGCACGGTCACGGTCGTCAAGGAACCGGGCGGTGCGGACCGTCCCGATCAGCGCGATCCGGCGGTCGCCGCCCGGGTGTCGGAGATGCTCGGCGACATCGAGCGCAACGGCCTGGACGCCGTACTGCGCTACGCCGCCGACCTGGACGGCTTCGAAGGGACCTCGCTCGAGGTGCCCGCCGCCGAGATCCGCGGTTCCGGCGACGCGCTGCCCGCCGAACTGCGGACGGCGCTCGAGGCCGGGGCGGAGCGAACCCGCCGGTTCGCGCAGATGCAGCGCGACCGGCTGGTCGACTTCGAGGGCGAGGTCATCCCCGGAGTGGTCTGCGGGCAGCGCTACATCCCGGTCGAGAACGTCGGCGCCTACCTTCCGGCGGGCCGCTTCCCGCTGCTGGCCAGCGCGTTCATGACGGTCGGTGTCGCCCGGGTCGCCGGAGTTCCGACCGTCGTGAGCTGTACGCCGCCGAGCCGTCGCGGTGGCGCGCATCCGGCTGTGCTGTACGCCGCGCTCGTGTCCGGCGCCGAGCGGATCTTCGCGGTCGGCGGCGTCCAGGCGCTGGCCGCAATGGCGTTCGGCCTGCTCGGTGAGGCGCCGGCGGACATGATCGTCGGCGCCGGCAACGCCTACGTGGCCGAGGCGAAACGCCAGCTGTACGGGCGAGTCGGCATCGACGTTCTGGCCGGGCCGTCGGAAGTGGCCGTGATCGCCGACGACAGCGCGGACACCAGGATGGTTGCCGCCGACCTGCTCGGTCAGGCCGAGCACGGCCCGACCTCGCCGGCCTGTCTGGTCACGACGTCGGAGCGCCTCGCCCGCGAGGTTCCCGCGGAGATCGAGCGGCAGCTGGCCGGCCTGGAGACCCGTGAGGTCGCCGGCGCTGCCTGGCGCGACTACGGGTCGATCTACCTGGCGGACAATCGCGAGACGGCCGTCGAGCTGATGGACGTCCTGGCGCCGGAGCACCTGGAGGTCCTGGCCGAGGACCTGGACTGGTATCTGGGGGCCCTGCGCAACTACGGTTCGCTCTTCCTGGGCCCCTGGTCGACGGTCGCGTACGCGGACAAGGGCATGTCGGGCACCAACCACGTCCTTCCGACCGCCCGCGGCGCCCGCTACACCGCCGGCCTGTCGGTGGCCGGCTTCCTCAAGGCCCTCACCTACCAGCGGGCGACCCGGGAGGCGACCGAGGCGCAGGCCCGCCCGGTGGTCACCGTGTCGGACTTCGAGCGCCTGATGGCGCACCGCGACAGTGCCCAGGTGCGCCTCGACCTGCTCGCCGGGCATACGTATAACTCAACGTCGGACCTGACCTCGGCCGGGACCGCCGCCACGATGGGAGATTGACATGTCCGCACCACGCCCCCGGATGGCCGCGGTCGCGCTCGCGGCCGTCGCGGCGCTGGCCCTGACCGCGTGCGGCGCAGGGTCCCGCACCGGCGCCCAGAGCGCCGCCAAGGTGTCCTGTGACCTGGGCAAGCCGGCCCAGCCGGTGAACGTCGAGGTGCTCGCCTACAACTCGTCGGCGATCGACCCGTTCACCAACACGATGGTGGCCAGCTGCTCCAAGAACGACGTCTCGGTCAAGCACGAGCCGATCGACTTCGGGGGTCAGGTGCAGAAGACGACCGCGACGCTGGCCGGCGACCGCGGCACCTACGACATCCTCGAGACCTACGGCTTCGTGATCCCGCAGTACGCCGCCGAAGGCAAGCTGCGCCCGCTGGACGAGTATGTCGCCAAGCACGCGGGCAAGTACGGCCTGGACGCGCTGAACAAGAACATGCGCGCGGCGATGTCCTACCAGGGCAAGCTCTACGGCGTACCGATGCAGGCGCAGATGTACATCCTGGCCTACCGCAAGGACGTCTTCGACAAGCTCGGTCTGAAGCCGCCCACGACGTTCGCCGAACTCCGCACGGTGGCCGGCAAGATCCAGTCCTCCGGAACGATGAAGTACCCGCTGGCCCTGCCGTGGCTGGCCAGCGCCGACATCGTGACGGCGTACGACGCGGCGCTCGGCTCGCTCGGCACGAACCTGGTGGACGCGAAGACCAAGCGGGCGAACCTGGACTCCCCGCAGTCGAAGCAGGCGCTGCGGGAGCTGGTGTCGCTCAAGCCCTTCATGAGCCCGCAGGTGACGACGTTCGACCAGCCGGCGGTGCAGCAGCAGCTGTTCAACGGCAGCGCCGCGATGGCGATCATGTTCTCCGGCCGGATGAACGACCTCGTCCAGCAGAAGAACACCCGCTTCTACGACAAGTTCGCCTTCGCGCCGCCGCCCACCGTCGCGGGCGGCCCGTACCAGTACAGCGCGCTGTCGGTCGACGGCTGGTCGATCCCGCAGAACGCCGAAGCGGATCCCGACCTGCTGTTCCAGATCATCGCGTCGTCGGTGAGCGAGGACGCCTCCAAGGCGGCGCTGCCGGCCGCCTACCCCGCCCGCGAGGGAATGGTGACCGCGTCCAACAGCCCGTTCGGCGCGGCCGCGAACGACGCGATCCAGAAGGCGCCGCCGGCCGAGCCGTTCCCGTGGACCGCGCGGATCAGCAACGAGGTCACGCCGGTGGTCGCCGACGTCATCCTCGGCAAGACGCCGGTGGACCAGGGTGCGGCCCGGATGCAGCAGATCGCGACGAAGATCCTGGCCGACTACCGGTGACGCCCGCGGGCGCGAGATTCGGACGGTGAGCTCCATGCGCAAACGAGAGTTCGCCGGGCTGGTGGGTCCCAGCCTGGCGGTGATGGCGCTGTTCCTGCTGCTGCCGCTCTACCGGACCGTCGAGTGGAGCCTGCAGCGGGTGAACTACGGCCAGCGTGGCGTCTTCGTTGGCCTTGCCAACTACCGGCAGGCGCTGACCGACCCGCGCTTCGGCCGGGCCGTGCTCTTCACCGTGGCGATCACGCTCGTCGTCACCGCCGTACTGCTGGTCGGCGGCTACCTCCTGGCTGTCCTGGTCAACGGTCTGGGCCGTCTGCGTCCCGTCGTCCTCGGAGTGCTTCTGGTGTCGTACGTCGTGCCGCAGGTCGTCGGGGCCACGATGTTCTCCTGGCTGTTCAACGACAGCTTCGGCGGCGTGGTCAATCACGTCCTCGGCGTCGTCACCGGGCACGACGTGCTGTGGTTCACCAGCGCCTGGCCGAATCGCCTGATGATCGGGTTCGACCTCGTCTGGAGCATGCTGCCGTTCGCGATGCTGGTGATCCTGGCCGGGCTGCAGGGCGTTCCGGACGAGATCATCGAGGCGTCCCGGATCGACGGCGCCTCCCGGCTGCAGCGGCACTGGCACGTGATCGTGCCCAGTATCAAGAGCATCCTCGGCTTCGTCGGCCTGATCACGATCATGGACGTACTGCGGACCTTCGACGCTCTCGTCGCGCTGTCGCCGCAAGCGGTCCAGCTCGGCAACGAATCGATCATGTACTACATCTACAACGTCGCCTTCCGCGACGGCGGGCAGCAGTTGGGGGTGGGCAGCGCGGTCAACGTCCTGCTGATCGTGCTCATCCTCGTGATGCTCTACCCGTTCATCCGCGACATCACGAAGGAGGCGCAGCGGGCATGACCGCGACAACGACCGACGAGGCGATCGTGACCGTCAGCCAGGCCGGCGAGCGGCGGACCGGACAGCGTGGCGGGCGACTGCTCGTCTGGCTGGCCCTGTTCGTGGTGTGCGTCCTGATGCTCAGCCCTGTGCTGTGGACGGCGGCGTCGGTGACCAAGCCGACCGACGTCGCGTTCCTGAACCCGCCGGTGCTGACCTACCACCCGACCTTCCAGGCGTTCGTCGACCTGTGGCAGACGACGAACTTCTACCGGTACCTCGCGAACACCCTCGTGGTCGCCGTGATCGCCACCGTGCTCGCGCTGGGTCTCGGCATCCCGGCGGCGTACGCACTGTCGCGGTATCCGCGCTGGATCTCGGCGGTGCTGCTGATCCTCGCGCTGATCTTCCGGGCGCTGCCGAGGTTCTCGGTGTTGTTGCCGATGTACGAGATCTCCCGGGAGCTCGGCGTCTACGACACCACGTTCGCGGTGGCGGTCGCGCTGGTCGCGATCAACCAGCCGTTCAGTATCTGGCTGCTGCGCAACTTCTTCGCCGAGATCCCGAAGGAGCTCGACGAGGCCGCGATGATCGACGGCTGCAGCCGGTGGCAGGTGCTGGTGCGGATCATGGTGCCGCTGATGCGGCCGGGGATCCTCACCGCCGGCATCTTCGTGTTCCTGTTCGCGTTCCAGGAGTACCTGACGGCACTCATCCTGACCGACGTGAACGCCCGGACCGTGCCGGTGTTCATCGCGACCCAGCTGGGCCAGACTCTGCCGATGCTGCAGCAGGCCGGCGCGGCCGCGATCCTCCTGACGCTGCCGGTGATCGGGTTCGCCTTCATCGCCCAGCGCCATCTGGTCACCGGTCTGAGCGCCGGATCGGTCAAGGGCTGACCCGAAAATGCCGGATCCGCTCGTCCTGCTGCCGGGCATGAACTGTTCCGCCCGGCTGTGGGACGGAGTGGCCCTGGACGGACCGGTGCTGACACCCGAGCTGCCGTCGACGGGCGGGCTCGAGTCCTGTGTCGCCGAGCTGCTCGAATTGTTGCCGGAGCGCTTCGCGCTGGCCGGTCTGAGTCTCGGTGGCATCGTCGCCATGGCCATGCTCCGGCGAGCTCCGGAGCGGGTCACGGCGCTCTGCTTGCTGTCCACCAATCCCCATGCACCGACACCCCGGCAGCTGTCCGCCTGGCGGGCGCAACGTGACGAGCTCGCCGCGGGCCGGAGTGCCCGGGATCTTCAGAGCGATCTGTTGCCGGTGCTGCTGGCGGGCAGATCGGCTGCTGCGGATGCCGTCGTACTCGCGATGGCGGACGACGTGGGCGATTCCGCCCTGGATGCGCAATTGGCGCTACAGGCCACGCGGATCGACGAACGGCCCTGGCTGCCGCGGGTCGACGTACCGACGCTCGTACTGGCCGCCGAACGGGATGCGCTCTGTCCGGTCGCCAAGCATGAGGAGCTGGCCGCTCTCATTCCGGCGGCGAAGCTGCACGTGCTGTCCGGAGCCGGTCACCTGTCGCCGTTGGAGGCGGCGTCGCAGGTGACCGGCCGGATGCGGGACTGGCTTGCTGCGATTAGGACCGCAACGAGGTGAAGACGTCCATCAGTAGGTGCGTGAGGTTGTAGACCACCAGGCCGGCGCCGGCCGCGGCGGATGCCCGCGCGGCATCGACATCGTTGACCAGATCGGTCCGTACGACGCCGGCCGACGTACCGGCGGATCGCACCGTCGCAAGGCTCTCGGCCACGGAAGGATCGCCGGGACCGGAGGCGGCGGCCAGATCGGCCGCGCCCACCAGGAACGCGTCGACACCCTCGACACCGAGGATGTCGTCGACGTCGCGTACCGCGAGCGGCGACTCGATCATGACGACGACCAGCGTGGACGCGGCGGCCGCCCGGTGCTCCGGCGCGGTCACCGTGCCGAACCGGCCGGCCCGGGGATAGGTGGCGAAGCCGCGGGTCCCGAGTGGCGGATAGTGTGCGGCCCGGACGCACTCGGCCGCCCGCTCCGCGCTGTCGACGTGCGGGAAGACGAGGCCGGCTGCGCCCTGATCGAGCGCGCGCAGCGCGTGAGCCGTCTCGCCCTCGCCGATCCGGACGAGCGTCGCCATGCCGTGGAGTTCGGCCAGCGCGATGTGCCGGCGAAGCGCGACAACGTCGGCCGGGCCGTGTTCACAGTCGAGCAGTACGAAGTCCAGCCCGGCGACGCCGAGCATCTCGACGAGATCGTCGGCCGGCATCCTCAGCAGCGCTCCGGTCAGCTGCTCGCCCGCCGCCAGCCGCTCCTTCAGTCGCGCGTTCATGCGACCATCCCGGCCGACAGGTCGATGTCCGCACCGCAGAGCCCGGGCATCCCGAGCATGGCGACCACCGCGCTCCCGACCTCGTCCTCGGTCACCATGCGGCCGAGCGCGGCGCGGCTCACGAACGCCTCGCGGGCTTCGTCGTACGTCGTCGCGGTCCGCTCGGCCTCGAGGCGGAAATTGCGATCCATCCGGGCGCCGTCGACCGGCCCCGGCGACAGCGTGTTCACCCGGACACCGGCCGGTCCGACCTCGAACGCGAGCGTCGAGGTCAGCCCGATCACCGCCAGCTTCGACGCGCAGTACGGCGTCCTCCGCGCCAGTGGACGCTTGCCGGAGACCGAGGCCACGTTGATCACATCGCCGTCGCCGCGCGCGATCATGCCGGGCAGGAACGCGCGGCACAACAGATAGACCCCGCGCACGTTGGTGGCGAAGACCTCGTCCCACTGCTCGGGCGAAATCTCGACCAGCGGCGCCACGGGACCCGCGATGCCGGCGTTGTTCACCAGGATCGAGATCTCCTCATCCGCCAGCTCCGCAGCCAGCGCCTCGACCCCGGCCGGATCGGAGACATCGACCACGGCCGCCCGGGCTCCGAGCTCGTCCGTCAGGCGTTCGAGTACGTCGAGCCGCCGCCCCGCGATCACGACCCGGGCACCGGCGGCGACCAGGTGACGCGCGATCGCGGCTCCGAGTCCCGAGCCACCGCCTGTGACCAGAGCGGTCCGCCCGTCCAGCCGGGTCACGCCGGCTGCTCCGCGGCCGTCAACTCTTCGATCCAGCCGAAGCGATCGCCTCCGTGCCGCCAGGCCCGGACATCACCCGACCGCGCGTGTCCCTCGAAGAGCTCCACCCGTGCGGCTCGGCCGCACAGGCGACCGAGCTCCGCGCTGGTGGCCGGATCGCGGACCTCCTGGAACGTCACGGTCTTCAGGTACTTCCCGACCCAGAGTCCGCCGGTGTAGCGCGCGGCGCCGAGGGTCGGCAGCACGTGGTTGGTGCCGATGACCTTGTCGCCGTACGAGACGCAGGTTTGATCGCCGAGGAACAGTGCGCCGTAGTTGCGCAGCCGGTCGAGGGCCTCCCGCGGATTCGCGGTCAGCACCTCGACGTGCTCGGAGGCGAGCGAGTCACCGATGCGCCACAGCTCGTCCAGGTCGTCGCAGACGATGATCTGGCCGTGGTCGCGCCAGGCCGGCTCGGCGAAGTCCTTCGTCGGCATGCCGGGCAGGATCCGGTCCACCAGTTGCGCCACCTCGGCGGCCAGCTCTTCGCTGGTGGTGACCAGTACGGCGGGAGAGTCAGGGCCGTGCTCGGCCTGGGACAGCAGGTCCACCGCGACCACGAACGGGTCCGCGGTCTCGTCGGCGAGCACCAGGATCTCCGTCGGTCCCGCGAACAGGTCGATGCCGACCTCGCCGTACAGCTGGCGTTTGGCTTCGGCGACGTAGGCGTTCCCCGGTCCGGCGATCAGGTTCACCGGTGTGATGCTGTCGGTGCCGACGGCCATCGCGGCGACCGCCTGGACACCGCCCAGGATGTGGATCTCGTCCGCACCCGCCAGCTGCATCGCGGCGACCGTGGCGGCGGGGATCCGGCCGCGGATCGGTGGCGTGCAGGCCACCACCCGCGGTACGCCGGCCGCCTTCGCGGTGACGATCGTCATGTGCGCCGAGGCGGTCAACGGGTAGCGGCCGCCCGGCACGTACGCACCGACCGCGTCGATCGGGACGTGCCGGTGGCCGAGGAAGACGCCCGGCAGCGTCTCCACCTCGACGTCGCGCATCGACTCCCGCTGGACCTCGGCGAAGTGCCGGACCTGCTGCTGCACGACCCGGATGTCCTCGATCACCTGCGCCGGCAGCGATGCCGTCAGCTCGGCAATCTGCTCCGGCCCGAGCCGGAAGCTGTCCGGCGCCCAGCCGTCGAAGCGCTCGGAGTAGTCGCGCACCGCGGCGTCGCCGCGCTCCCGGATGTCGTCGACGATCGCCCGCACGCGGTCGGCGACATCCTGCTGCCCGCGGTCGTGGAACGTCTTCGGGGTAGCTGACTTGACCTGACGCGCCATCCTGGACTCCTTGATTGGGTATACGTATGCTCGATATTGAACGAGCCGCCGGTGGTCGCGGTCAAGTCCCCGCCTCCGGAGCGTGGGGCGCCGACCGGGCCCCATCGGACGGCTATAGTGCGGCAGCCGGAAACCGGTGCGAAGGAGGGGCTCGATGGTCACCAGCCGGGATGTCGCGCGGTTGGCAGGCGTGTCGCAGCCCACGGTGTCCCGCGCGCTGCGCGACGACCCCAAGCTCTCGGCGGCGACCAAGCAGCGGGTCCGCGAGGCGGCGGCCACCCTCGGCTACTCGCCGAACGCGATCGGCCGGGCGCTGTCGATCGGGCGGTCGACCCGGGTCGGCCTGGTGGTCACGGATCTGCAGAACCAGTTCTACGCGCACGTGATCGCGCCGATGCACGCCGAGTTGGAGAAGTCCGGCTTCGAGCTGGTGCTGATCACGGACTCGTCCGAGAGCGGCCCGGTCGCCGACCACGTGGTCGCCAACGGGCTGTGCGGCGTGATCCTCGCGACCACCACGGTCGACTCGGTGCTGCCCGTCCGCCTGCACGACCGTGGCATCCCGTTCGTGTACTTCAACCGGGTCGCGCAGAGCGTGCCGGCCGACTCGGCCGTGGTCGATCCCGAGCTGGGTGTTCGCGAGCTGGTGGCGGCGGTGGCGGCGTACGGGCACCGCCGGGTCGGCGCCGTGTTCGGGCCGCGCAACACCAGCACCGGTGAGCTGCGCGAGTCGGCGGTCCGCAACGCGCTGAGCGACCACGACATCGCCCTCGCGTCCCGCAACGTCCGCCACGGTCCGTTCGACTTCGACACCGGGTACGCCGCGGCGCGCGAACTGCTCGCCGGTTCGCAGCCCCCGACGTTGCTGCTCTGCGGCAACGACGTGGTGGCGCTCGGGGTGCTGAACGCGGCCGCGGAGCTCGGGCTCGAGGTTCCGGGAGACGTGTCGGTGGTGGGCTTCGACGACCTGCCGTCGTCGGGCTGGGCGCTGATCCAGCTCAGCACGGTGGCCTACGACCTCGACGCGATGTCGCGCGAGGCGGTCCGCCTGCTGCTCGGCCGCGTCGACGGCCCAGGCGGTTCCGGTGCCGAGGTCAAGAGCACGGTGTTCCCGACGCGCTTCGTGCCGCGCCGTACGCTCGGCCCGGCCAAGGCCTGAGCGATCCCGCCGATCCGGCCCGAGGGCTGTTGCGGCTCGTCAATGCATACGCATACACTGCTGTCGCCGGCGCCGGCCGGCGGTTCCCGGACACGACACTCGGTGGAGGAGAAGATGGCACTCGACCCGGTCGCCTACAAGCCGTACAAGGATCCCGACGACTTCATCCGTGAGGTCACCGATCTGATCTGGATCGACCGCGACATCTCCTACATCGTGGACAACTACGAGCCCGACTCGATCGTCCACGGGTCGCTCGGCACCACGGTCGGCCGCGACGGGGTGATCGAAGGCAGCCTGATGCGGATCGCGGCCACCCCGGCGCGGGTCGGCCAGGCCGAGGACGTGATCTGGGAGCAGCGCGGCGACGACGCGTTCCTCAGTTCGCACCTGGTCTTCTCGGCCGACCGCGAGATCGTCGACGGCCGGACCGTGCAGCTGCGCAGCCGGACCGTCGCGAACTGCCTGTACCGCCGTGGCCGGATGGTCGAGGAGTGGGTGGTGCGCGACACCCTGGCGGGCTGCCTGCAGCTCGGGCTCGATCCGGACGAGGAGGCGCGCCGGCAGGGATTCATCGGCTGGACCGGGTCGATGACCCGGCCCGCCAAGGCCGATGTCCTTTCCGAGGGGGACAGCGGTCCGCGCCCGGACGACTTCCGGCCCGAGTGCGAGCTGGTGCTCGGGTTCATCCACGAGGTGTGGAACGAGCGCCGGCTGAACAAGGTGCGCGACTACATGGTTCGCGACCTGTTCCTGCACAGCGTCGGTGACCAGACCTTCGTCCGCCCGGACGGGTACCAGCGCGAGACGCTGCGACTGCTCTCGTCGTTCCCGGGTGCGGTCTTCGAAGTGCGGGACGTCCAGACCAACTATGCCGAACGGTACGCCGGGCTGCGGATCGCCGTGCTGTGGAAGATGACCGGCGTCTACGCCGGCGTCGAGCAGTTCGGTCCGCTCACCGGCAAGCCCGTCGAGGTGCTCGGGGTGTCGCAGTTCCTGGTCCAGGACGGCCGCATCACCCGCGAGGTCCGGGTCTACGACGAGATCGCACTGCGGGCGCAGATCAATGCCACCCGCGGCGCGGAACCAATTGCCCAGAGCAACATCTACTGAGTCGCCGCGGGACCTGACGACGGATCGACAGGCGCCGGGTGCTCCCGGTTGCCGGAGGAGTTAGTCATGCACAACATCGTGGTTCCGGCCGCCGAGGCGGATCGCCGGACCATTCGCCGTACCGACTGGGTGCCCTGCAAGGCCGCGTTCATCGACTGCCGCACACCGGGGTCGGACCAGAAGGACAACTACTCGTTCATCGGGCCGGGGGTCTCCCAGAGCGCCGACCAGTTCGTCAACCTGCGGGAGCCGCACGGGTTCAACCTCGGAGCCGCCGGCATGCCGAACGGAGTGGTGAACAGCCTGCACCTGCACTTCACCGCCGAGGTGTTCATCAACTTCGGCGGCGAGTACCGGCTGCGCTGGGGTCCGCTCGGCGAGCAGGGCGAGTACGTGTCGTCCGACGGGGACGTGATCTCGGTGCCGTCCTGGGTCTTCCGCGGGTTCACCAACGAAGGCTCCGACGACGGCATCCTGCTCACCGTCCTCGGCCGGGACGACACCGGCGGCATCCTGTGGGGGCCGCAGGTACTGCGCGACGCTGCCGGGCACGGTCTGTACCTGACGGCCGACAGCCGACTGGTCGACACCGTCGCGGGCGAGGTCGTTCCCGACGGCGTGGAGCTGATCAAGCCGATGCCGCAGGAGGAGATCGACCGCCTCGACCGGTACGACGCCGATCAGTTCCGCGGCCGCGTCGTACGGCCGGAGGACCGCGAGTGGATCGACCGGCCGTTCCTGTGCTCGGAGCTGCCCGGTGGAGGTGCGCGGCTGAGCCTGGTGATCGGCTACGGGCTGTCCGAGGACCGTCGCGCCGTCCCGCACCTGCACGACCCGCACAGCTTCACGCTCGCCTGGCTGCAGGCGGTGCCGGGTGAGGGGATGCTCGCGCATCGGCACGACCGCGCCCAGATCGTCACCGTCAAGAGCGGCCGGTGGCGCGTCCTGCTCAATCAGGGCGACGACGAGCAGGTGGTCGACCTCGGTCCGCTGGACACGCTGTCGGTGCCGCCCGGTGCCTGGCGGTCGTTCGCACTCCTGAGCGCGGACGGTGGGCAGGCACACAGCGAAGGGACCGGGGAGTTGCTCGTGGTCACCGCCGGCGACGGACGGGTCGAGCTGGAATGGTCGGAGGACGTCGTACGCCTGGCACGCAAGCAGGGCTGGGTCCTGGATCCGAACGGTTACCGTGCTCCGGCGGCTGTGCTGGGCTCGGCCACCGAGGACGACTGACAGCCGATGCGGGTCAAGGTCGCCGCCTGCCAGGTGCCTGCGCAGGTCGGTACTGCGGACCCGGCGCCCGTCGAGCGCGCGATCAGGGCGGCGGCCGCGGAGGGTGCCGCCCTGATCGTCGTACCGGAGCTCGCTGTCAGCGGATATTGCTTCCGTTCGGCCGCCGAGGCGCGGGCCGCGGCTGAGTCGCCGGACGGTCCGACCGTGAGACTGATCCGGTCCCTGACCGCGGAGCTCGGCTGTGTCGTGGTTGCGGGGTACTGCGAACTCGGCGCGGACGGCCGCGTCTACAACAGCGCAGTACTGGCGGAGGACGGCGAACTGCGTGCTCACTACCGGAAGGTGCATCTGTGGGGGCGTGAGCCGGAGTGGTTCGCTGCGGGTGACGCGCCGCCGCCCGTCGTCGAGACGCGCGCCGGGCGGATCGCCGTACTGATCTGCTACGACCTCGAGATGCCGGAGTGGACGCGGCTGGCGGCCCTGGCAGGCGCTGACATCATCGCTGCCCCGTGCAACTGGCCGCTGCTCGACCGGCCGTCTGGTGAACGCCCGGTGGAGGTGGTGAAGGCGCAGGCGGCCGCCGCGAGCAATGCGGTTCACGTGGTCGTCGCCGACCGCTGTGGGCGCGAACGTGGCGTGGATTGGATCGGCGGCAGTGTCGTTGTCGACGCCAGCGGCTACCTGGCCGCCGACGTGGCCTTCGACGTACCCGCTGCTCCGCGGATCGTCATCGCCGAGCTGGACTTGGAGGCCAGCCGCGACAAGTCGCTCGGCGAGCACAACCACGTGCTGGGCGACCGGCGTCCCGAGTTGTACGGCGCTGTGACCGTTACCTGTCCTTAGCCTCGCAAGGCGTTGATCAGGCGGGCGCAGCGGAGGGGGTCCTCGGTGAGGCCGGCGGACAGGGCCCACAACCAGTAGTCGACGGTGCGCCAGAGGACCCAGTTGCGGGCTCGATCCCGGTCCAGACCGGCTTCGTGGACCGCGACGTCGAAGTACCGGACGATGTCGGTCATCTTGTCCAGGTCCCACCACAGGACGCGGCCGAGGTCGTACTCGATGTCGCCGCGGAACAGCACGGGGTCGACCATCAGCCACGCTTCCCGGCGACCCGCGAGTACCTGGCCGGAGTGGAAGTCACCGTTGACCGCGAGCGTCGACGTCGTCTCGGTCGGCGCGACGTCCAGCGCCTCGCGCAGGATCGCGACGTCGAACGGCCGGCCGAGCCGCTCCCATTCGGGTTCGAGTTGCGCCGATCGGGTCGTGACGATGTCCGCCGTCGAGCGCGCGTCATCCGGTGCGGGTACGGCGAGACGCCGCATCAGCTGCCCCAGTACTGCGATCGCCTCCTCGACGGGTCTGCTCGCCAGCGGCGTGGACAGCCGTTCCAGCAGCATCGCGCCGGCCTCGGCGTCGGCGTCGTACAGCAGGGCCATGCCGCGGCCGGCCCACCAGCGCAGCGCCCAGGTCTGCTCCGCTACCTCGGCGCCCGGCGGAGACATCCGCAGTACAAGCTCCTCGCCGCCGCGCGTCACCGGTACGACGACTGCGTTCGACCCGTGTGAGACCGCTCCCACGATCGTGAGGTCCCAGCGGGCGCATTGCCGGTCGACCGCCGACGGCAGATCACGCAGCCAGTCGGCGCCCTCGGTCCACCATCGCGGCATCCGCAGGAACGACTCCGGCAACTCGATCATCCGGTCAACCTAGTGGGACCTGGACGGTTCGTCGCGCGAGATTTTCGCTGTGCGGTACCGGAGCTCGGCGGGTGCGTCCTGGGAGTGACACACCCGCCGGGCCGGTCGTTCTCCCGCCCCTCAGTGGGAGAACTCGCGGCTCGGTGAACACCACCCATGCCCGAATGGGGCTGACCGAACCGCGGGACCACCTAGAGGTACCCCATGCAGCGGCCCGGCACACATAGCGGCACGCATTACGGACGGAAAACTTGACCTTCCTCAAACGTTCGCCGGTGGCTGACCTGTTCTCGACCCGTTCTGCGCCCGTTCTGCGCCTGTTTTCGGCCCGGTGCCTGACCCGGCAACGGCCTACGCTGGCGGCGATTTTCGCGCGCACGCGTGAGTACCCAGGGGGAAGGAACGGCGATGCCGCAGGCGTACGACGACGAGTTGACCGAAGCGCAACTGGACGAGTTGGAGGCGCTCGGTGCGGCCGAGGACGCCGATCGCATCCTCGCGGCCGACGGCGGTGAGAAAGATGCCTGAGGCAAGGATCTCCTGGCGCGGCTTCACGATGAACAGGCGCACCGTGGCGATGGTCGAGGCCGCGGAGCAGCTGTACCACTCGAAGTTCGCGATCCTGCAGGGGTCGTACAACGCCGGCGGGGTCGAGGCCTCGGCGGGAACCCATGACGGTGGCGGCGCGGTCGACATCGACGTACGGACGAAGAGCGCCGCGCAGCGGGTCGCGGTGGTGAAGGCACTGCGACAGGTCGGCTTCGCCGCGTGGTTGCGGACGCCGGCGCAGGGCAACTGGCCGTACCACGTGCACGGGATCGCGGTCGGCGACAAGGACCTGTCGCGGGGCGCTGCCGTGCAGGTGGCGGAGTACCACCGGAAGCTGAACGGGCTGGCGAACCGCGGGAAGGACGACGGGCCGCCCGGGTACTACGGCATGACCTGGGAGCTGTACCTGAAGGCGCATCCGCCGAAGGAGCCGGTGCCGGATTCGACGATCTCGCTGGCCGCGATGGCGTACGCGCGGACACACGACGCGATGTCCGGTGTGTGGGGTGCGGACCGGGCCCGGGTGATCGCGTGGGCGGCGCATCCGCGGGTCGGCGCGATCACGAAGGCGGAGACCGTGCCGGCCGCCGGCGTGCCGTGGCATCTGCACTTCCAGCGGGTGATCCGCAAGGTGCAACTGCACTTCAAGCTCGAGGTGACCGGGATCTTCAACAACGCGGTCGCCGCCGAGATGCAACGCTACGGCTACAAGATCGTCGCCTAGCACCGGATCCCCAGGCCATCACAATGCGCGTGCGCTCGCACCGACGAGCGTGCGCCGGCGGTCCGGCGCTGGATTGTGATGGCCTGGGGATCCGCACCAACGACAAGGCCCCACCGGTAGCAGCCGGTGGGGCCTTGGTGGTCCACTACCGCCCGGGCATCCCCGGTGCAGCCGTGGAGGTGGAGAGCGGAACCGACGCCGATGCAGGGGTCAAGACGTCAGCTCCGCTTGCCTGTGTGGAGTTATCCCGGATGTACCGCCCAGACCTGGGCCTGGTGGAACTCGAGGTGCTGCCGCATCGCTGCCGGCGTACCGCCCGGATCGCCGAGGCCGAGATGGTTCATCGTCGGCACGACGACCGCGCGGACCTCCGACCGCTTCACTTCGTCGAGCAGCGCGTGGAATGCCGCGGACTCGGCCGCATCGCGCTCGGTGTAGACGGTGCCGAGGGTGAACCCCTCGGCGCTGGCGAAGACCGCGAGTGAATCGGTCGCGGCGGCCAGCTCCTCCGCGCAGCTCAGCGCGTCGGCCCGTACGTACCCGAGCAGCGTCGGCCGGGTGGTCATTGCTCTGCGTCCACCAGCACCGGCTCGCTCGTCACCCGGAGGGAGGCGAAGCGGCGGCGCATGGCTTCTTCGTACTGCACTGCCTGCTCCGCGTCGGCGGTGTGGTCCGCGATCGTGTGTCCGCCGAACCAGACCCGCACCCGACGGTGCGTTGCGGGGGCTTCGAGCGTCTCGGTCATCGCGGTTCCTTCGGCAGTCTCGGACTCACCCCGGACGGCTTTGTCCGGTGTTGAGATAAAGAACACCAAACTGTCGGGTCCCTTCGGAATACTTCGATAGGGACCTTTACAGAGCCCTAACGCAGAGTAGGGAAACCTTCGAATCTGCAGGTCAACGCCGCCTTCGGGCGGTCATCAGGGGATCGTCGGACGCTCCGGAATCGGTGTCAAGAATGTTTGCAGGAATTTGCAGATCACGATTCGGCGTCGCCCGGCTATTCGATCCGCGCCGAAATATATGACGTCCTGCTAACCCTTTGTGTGCAGTTCCTTACGGACCGGCAGGAAATGAGCCGGATGCCGCGGTACGACGACCAGCGTGACACCGGCGGCGCAGACCGCGAGTGCTGCCAGGAGGTTCAGCGTGACCGGCAGGCCGATCACGAGAGTGACCGCGGGCGCGGCCAGTCCGCCGATCAGCAGGGCCAGCGAGTCGGCCGCGAAGAAGATCGCGCCGACGCTCGCCAGGAGCTCGGACGGTGACGAGCGCTGGATCGTCGTACCCGCGGTGATCAGGAGGATGCTGCCCGGGAATCCGATCAGCACCGCCGCGGCGACGGCCACGGGAACGGTCGGGGCGTTGAAGAGGGCGAAGTACGCCACGGCGCTGGCGAGTTGGGTAGCGGTCAGGAGTTCGCGGGTTCCCAATCGCCGGGCGGCGTGCGTACTGAGGGCGGCGCCGATCAGGTAGCCGGCTCCGAGGCCGGAGATCAGATAACCGACGACGTACCCGGGAGCATGCAGGCGGTTGACGGTGAACGGTACGAGCAGTGCCGTGAGGCCGGCGTTGGCGGTGAGGAAGAGGGTCTGGCCGATCAGTACGCCCCGGAGAGCGCGGTGTTCGACGGCTGCGCGGAGTCCTTCGAGGGCGCGGGGTGGTTCGGCGGTGGTCGCGTGCCGGCGGGTACGGACCGTGGCGATCGTTGCTGCGGACAGCAAGTAGCTGATGATGTCGACGGCGAGGACGAACTCGATCCCAGGTCCGGCGAGGAGCAGGGCGCCGAGGGGTGGTGCGGCCAGTCGAAGGACGCTGCCCGTGACGGCGTTGATGGCGTTGGCAGCTGCCAGGTCGTCGCCGGTCCCGACGACTGCGGGGAGTAGTGCGCGGGCGGCCGGGCGGAACACGGTGGTCGCGGTGTTCTCGAGCAGGATCGCGAGGTAGATGAGCCAGATGTGGTCGCGGTCCGCGAAGAGCATCAGCGCGACTGTGGCCGCGCTGACAAGATCGGCGATCCACATCGCGCGAGCCAGGTCCCAACGGTCCAGCAGTACGCCGGCCCACGGGCCGATCAGCAGCGCCGGAAGGGCCTCCAGTGCCAGCGTCAGACCGGTCGCGACCGTCGAACCGGTCAGCGTGAAGACATAGAACGGGATCGCCACCACCAGCAGCCACGAGCCGATGCCGGACACCGCCCCGCTGAGCCAGAGCCGTCGGAAGTCGCGATTCCTCACGGCTGGGGAATCTATCTTGAGGAGATAGACATCGGCAAGTGTGTTTTGTGAGAATAGCTCGCATGGAGTTGGGCGAAGTACTGCGGGATCGCCGGAAGGCCGCCGGGCGGACCATCGCGTCGGTGGCCGTCGACGCCGGGTTGTCGGTGCCGTACATCGCGAACCTGGAGAACGGGCGCGGCAACCCGACCGTCGCCGCCCTCGACCGGCTCGCGACGGCCCTCGGCGCGCGCCTCGATGTACGGATCGGAGACGAGGACCCGGAACCACCGCCGTCCGCAGCAGCAGAGCTCGTCGCCGGCTCCGACCGGGTCGAGAAGGTCGTGGCTCAGCTCGCTGGCAATCGCTCGCGCGCCGCCACCCGCCGCCGGCTGATCGAGACCTTGGACTCGCTCGAGGCCCTGGTCGGTCGCCCGCCAACCCCCGCAGACCTCAGCCGCCTACTGGACCTACTCCAACTCGCCTGACACCACCGGCGGTTGGGGGTGCCGTCGGTGAGCCGACTCGTGCGGCAGTTTGATTGTGATGTCGGGGCTGCGGCAATTGCGGTCGCGCGTGGGATCGGGGCACCGTAGGGTCCGCGGCATGGAGATTGGGGCGCGGATTGCGCGGGCGCAGGTGGAGGGGCTGACGAGGTCGCGGCGGCAGATCGTCGCGGGGCCGTTGGTGGGGATGCTGCACGAGCGCGACGACTGGTACCTGTCGGGCATGGTCGCCGCCGAGCCCGGTGAGCCGTTCGCCGCGGACGAGGTCCCGTGGGCGCTCGAGACGATCCGCCAGGCCTTCGGCGCCGAAGGGCGCTGGCTGAGTGCGGAGCTGGTCGACGAGGCGAACCCCGGCCTGGCCGAGGCGCTCGAGGCGAACGGGATGACGATCGTGTCCCGCCTGCCGCTGCTCGTGGTCGAGCCGGCCGACCTGGTTGTGCCCGAGCTCCCGAACGGTATCGCGGTGAAGGTCGTGGCCTCCGAGGCGGACCAGGAGGTGGCCAACGCGGTGTCGGGCGAGGCGTACGAGATGGACGGCTCCGGGTTCGTGTTCAAGCCGGACCCCGCTAACGGCGGGGCGGTGCTCGTGTACGCCGACGACGTACCGGTCGCGACGGCAGCGTGGACCGCGGTGGCGGACGAGGTGACGGAGGTCGCCGGGGTCGGGACGATCCACAGTCACCGGCGGCGCGGGTACGGCGGCATCGCTACGGCGTACGCGACCGTGAAGGCGTTCGAACTGGGTGGCGCGACGCTGGCCTGGCTGACCCCGGGTGACGACGGAGCCGATCGGGTCTACCGCCGCCTCGGATACGGGCCCAAGGCAACAGCCGTCCACCTCGGCGACCCCGGCGGCCACCTCGCCGACCTCCGCTGACGATCGCGGCGGAGGTCGGCGTACCCGATCGTCAGCCCTGGGGCGACCTCAGCGGACGGTGAAGCCGGCCTTGCGGAAGGCGTCGGCGAGCGAGGTCTCGTCCATCGGGGTCTCGGTCTGGTTGCCGCGACCACCGGATCCCCGACTGCCGCCGCGACCGCCCTGACCACCTTGTCCGGCCCGTCCACCTTGACCGGCCTGACCGCCGGAGCCTCCCGGTCCACGACCTTGGCCGCCGGGTCCACGGCTCTGCCCGCCGGAGCCGCCCGGACCGCGCCCTTGACCACCCGGACCGCGTCCGCCCTGTCCGCCGCCACCTTGGCCGCGGTTCTGACCACCCTGGCCGCGGTTCTGCCCGCCGCGCCCGCTCTGGCCGCCGGAGCCGAGTTCGTCGTCGAGGCGCAGCGTGAGTGAGATCCGCTGCCGGGGGATGTCGACCTCGAGGACCTTCACCATCACGATGTCGCCGGGCTTGACCACCTCGCGCGGGTCCTTCACGTAGTTCTTCGAGAGCGCGGACACGTGCGCCAGCCCGTCCTGGTGCACACCGATGTCGATGAACGCCCCGAACGCCGCCACGTTCGTGACCTGACCTTCGAGCCGCATACCCGGCTTCAGGTCCGCGATC
>DASXXB010000290.1:0-10735 GCA_036503355.1 Kribbella sp.
CAGCTCGGGCTTTCGCCGTACGTGCAGAGTGCGAACCACGTCGGCATCGTGAATGTGCCGATCTGGATGTGGGTGACCGACCCGGGGCCGACGACGACCGGGCCGCAGACCAAGACTGCGGCGCTCGGTGGCGTCTCGATCACGGCGACCGGAACGGTGGATCGCATCGAGTGGAACATGGGCGCCGGGAGCACTGTGACCTGCAACGGAAGCGGCACGCCGTTCACTCGCAGTACGGCGGCCGGCAAGTCCCTCAAGGAGATGCCCCCGTCACCGACCTGCGGCTTCAAGTACAGCAAGTCGTCGCGCTGCGCGAAGTCGGGAAGCTACCAGGTCACCGCTACGGCGTACTGGACTGTCCACTGGACCGGCGGCGGGATGCAGGGCGACATCCCGCTGAACTTCAGCCGCTCGCTTCCCCTCCGGATCACAGACCTCCGCCCTGTCCTCGTCGATCCCGACGGCGGCTCGGCACCTGCGTCAGTCCCACCCCGGGCCTGCCGGTAGCTGACAAGCGAACCGGCTCCCCCTCGGGGAGGGAGAGCCGGTTCGGTATGGGTCAGCGGAGGTCGAAGCGGTCGAGTTCCATGACCTTGTGCCAGGCCTTGACGAACTCGTCGACGAACTTCTGCTTGGCGTCGTCGCTCGCGTACACCTCGGCGAGGGCGCGGAGCTCGGAGTTCGAGCCGAAGACCAGGTCGGCGCGCGTCCCGGTCCACTTCACCTTGCCGTCGACGGTGCCCTCGAACGTCTCCTGGCTCTCGTCGGCCGCGTGCCATTCGGTGCCGAGGTCGAGCAGGTTGACGAAGAAGTCGTTCGTCAGCGTGCCGGGGTTGTCGGTGAGTACGCCGTACTTCGAACCGTCGTAGTTCGCGCCGAGAACCCGCAGACCGCCGACGAGCACGGTCAGCTCCGGGGCGCTCAGCGTGAGCAGGTTCGCGCGGTCGAGCAGCAGGTACTCGGCCGGCAGCCGGTTGCCCTTGCCGTAGTAGTTGCGGAACCCGTCCGCGACCGGCTCCAGCGCCGCGAAGGAGTCGCTGTCGGTCTGCTCGGCCGAAGCGTCCACCCGGCCGGGCGTGAACGGTACGACGACGTCGTATCCAGCGTTCTTCGCCGCGATCTCCACACCGACACCACCCGCGAGGACGATCACGTCGGCCAGCGACACCGGCTTGGAGAACGACTGCTGGATGCCCTCGAGAGTCCGCAGTACCTGCGCGAGCTCGTCGGGGTTGTTGACCTCCCACCCGCTCTGCGGCTGCAGGCGGATGCGCGCACCGTTGGCGCCACCACGCTTGTCACTGCCACGGAACGTCGACGCCGACGCCCACGCGGTCGAGACCAGCTGCGCCACCGACAGACCGGACGCGGCGATCGCGGCCTTCAGCGCGGTCACGTCGGCGTCGTTGATCAGCTCGTGGTCGACGGCCGGCAGCGGGTCCTGCCAGATCAGTACTTCGCTCGGAACCTCGGGGCCGAGGTACCGCGCGACCGGACCCATGTCGCGGTGCGTCAGCTTGAACCAGGCACGCGCGAACGCGTCCGCGAACTCGTCCGGGTTGTCCTTGAACCGCCGCGAGATCGGCTCGTAGATCGGGTCGAAGCGCAGCGACAGGTCCGTGGTCAGCATCGTCGGCAGCTTGTTCGGGCCGCCGTGCGCGTCCGGGATGATCGCCTCGGCGTTCTTCGCGACCCACTGGTTCGCGCCGGCCGGGCTCTTCGACAGCTCCCACTCGTAGCCGAACAGGATCTCGAAGAAGTCGGTCGACCACTGCGTCGGCTTGGTGGTCCAGGTGACCTCGAGGCCGCTGGTGATCGCGTCCTTGCCCTTGCCGGTCTTGTAGGTGCTCTTCCAGCCCAGGCCCATCTGCTCGATCGGCGCGCCCTCGGGCTCGGCGCCGACGTTCTCCGCCGGTCCCGCGCCGTGGGTCTTGCCGAACGTGTGACCACCGGCGATCAGCGCGACGGTCTCCTCGTCGTTCATCGCCATCCGGCCGAACGTTTCGCGGATGTCGCGGGCCGCGGCGATCGGGTCCGGGTTGCCGTTCGGGCCTTCCGGGTTCACGTAGATCAGGCCCATCTGGACCGCACCGAGCGGACGCTCGAGGTCGCGGTCACCGGAGTACCGCTCGTCGCCGAGCCAGGTGGTCTCCGGACCCCAGTACACGTCGGTCTCCGGCTCCCACACGTCCTCGCGACCACCGGCGTACCCGAAGGTCTTGAAGCCCATCGTCTCCAGCGCGACGTTGCCGGTCAGCACCAGCAGGTCGGCCCAGGAGATCTTCTGACCGTACTTCTTCTTCACCGGCCACAGCAGCCGGCGGGCCTTGTCCAGGTTGCCGTTGTCGGGCCAGCTGTTCAGCGGCGCGAACCGCTGCTGACCGGCGCCCGCGCCGCCGCGGCCGTCGTGGATCCGGTACGTGCCGGCGCTGTGCCAGGCCATCCGGATCATCAGCGGGCCGTAGTTGCCGAAGTCGGCCGGCCACCAGTCCTGCGAGGTGGTCAGCACCTCGGCGATGTCCGCCTTCACGGCGGCCAGGTCCAGGGTCTTGAACTCCGCGGCGTAGTCGAACTCCTCGCCGAGCGGGTTCGCCACCGCCGGGTTCTTGGCCAGGATCTTCAGGTTCAGCTGGTTCGGCCACCATTCGCGGTTGGCGTTCCCGCTGGTCGGGTGCACGCCCTGACCGTGGTTCACCGGGCAGCCGCCGGTCTCGGCGCCGCGGCTCTCCGCGGAGGCCTCGCCGGGCAGGGGCTCATGGGTCTCGGACATCGGATTCCTTCCAGGACTGGACGTTGTCGAACGAAGATCAGGTACGGCGTGAGCAGTCGGCGCAGAGGCCCCAGTAGATGACCTCGGCCTCGTCGATGACGAAACCGTGGTCGTCGGACGCGGTCAGGCAGGGCGCATGCCCGACCGCACAGTCGACGTCGGCGATGGCACCGCAGGACCGGCAGACCGCATGGTGGTGGTTGTCACCCACCCGCGATTCGTACCGCGCGACCGATCCCAGCGGCTGGATCCGCCGTACCAGGCCCGCCGCCGTCAGCGTCTGCAGCGAGTCGTACACCGCCTGGTGCGAGGTCTGGGGCAGGTCGTTGCGCACGGCACCGATTATCGAGTCCGTGTCCGCATGCGGATGCCCGTAGACCGCGGCCAGCACAGCCAGCCGCGGCCGGGTCACCCGCAGCGAGACCGCACGCAGCAACCCCTGCAGCTCATCCACCGTCGGCACGTCCGACAGTCTTCCGCGTTTTCTGGAATGAGTCAAGATTAGCTGCCGCGTCGCCTACTACTCGCTCGACTCCCGCGCCTCAGGGATGAGCGGCTGGAACAGTTCGACCGGATTACCCGACGGATCGTCGACCAGGACCTGCCTGCCGCCCACCCCGGTGACGATCTCGTTGCGGAACACGGTCCCGGCCGCCCGCAGCCGGTCGACGTCGGCCTCGATGTCCGCGACCTCGAGCGAGATCCGGTTCCAGCCGCCCGGCGCCGGCAACGTACCGTCGGGCATCGCCTGCCCGCCGCCCGGCCCGCCCGCAGGAACGCTGAGCGCCAGCCGCAGGTCGTTCCGGGCGACCATGGCGAACGTCGGCGCCGGGTGCATCACTTCACGAAACCCCAACTGATCGCAGTAGAAGGCGATCGCAGCGTCGATGTCATGAACGATGTAGCGAACGGTAGCCATCACGAACCTCCACCCCCCAGTCTGCACCGGCAGGATCAGGGAGTGGTGGCAGGACTGCCCATGCGCCGCGCAGCCGAGCTGACAGCGGTACGTCGGGAGCTGCGGAGTAGCACGCAGACGTACGCAGGCCGGACCATGGAGGCAAACTCCTCTACCACCGCTTGCTGCCACGCACGCCCCCTTCAGCCGTCAGGGCTTGATGTTCTCCAGGTCGTCCAGCAGCTTCGGGTGCTTGGGCTGCCAGTTGAGCGTCTCGCGGGTGTAGGCGCTGGACGCCGGCTGGTCGGTGGCGAAGATCGGGCCGAGCGGACCGTACGTCTCCTCCGGGACCGCCTCGACCGGAACGCCGAGCCGCCGTCCGATGACCGTCGCGATGTCCCGTACGGCGTCACCCTCGTCGTCGACGGCGTGCCACGCAGTACCGGCCGGTGCATTCTCCAGCACCAACCGGAACAGGACAGCCGCATCCAGCGCATGTACAGCGGGCCACCGCTGGGTCCCGTCACCGGTGTAACCGGACACCCCACTCTGCCGCGCGATCTGCGTCAGCAGACCGGCGAACCCACCATCCCCGTCATTGTGGACAGTTCGAGGCATCCGTACGGCGGCAGTCCGCACACCGCGCGACGCCAACGCCAGCGCTGCCATCACGGAACGTCCGCGACCACCCACCGGGCCGTCCGTCGGAATGGGATCCGCTTCGGTGGACGGCCGCCCCGGAGTCCACGGCGTACCCGACACCGTGACCAGTGGGCGATCACTACCTACCAACTCTTCGCCCAACGCCGCCAGCGCGGCGCTCTCTTCGGCGACACCGGCCGCGAGTGCTTCCGGACTGCTGAAGTCGTTGCTGAAGGCAAGGTGAATCACGCCGTCGGACTTGGCGGCAGCCGCGCGCAGTACGTCGAGGTCGGCGAGACCGCCGCGAACCGTTTCCGCACCCGCGTCCCGCAGCGCCGCCGCGGACGCGTCGGACCGCGCGAGCCCGAGCACCGTATGGCCGTTGCCGAGCAACTCGCGAACAACGGCGGAACCGATCAGACCGGAACCGCCGGTGATGAAGACCTGCATCTGGAACTCCTCAGTGATGGGACCTTTGTCCTATCACCGTAGCACTCCACGGGACAAAGGTCCCATCACCTAGACTGTACTCATGGCACGTTGGCAACCAGGAGCACGCGACCGGCTGGTACTGGCCGCCGTCGACCTGTTCGCCGAGCACGGCTACGACGCCACCACGGTCACGCAGATCGCCAAGCGCGCCGGTGTCACGAAGAGCACGTTCTTCCGGCACTTCCCCGACAAACGCGAGCTACTGGTAGCGGGCCAGGATGCGCTGAGCCGCCTGCTGACCGAAGGCGTCGCCGACGCCCCCGCCGATGCCACTCCGCTCGAGGCAGTAGCGGCCGGTCTGGAACGCGCCTCGAACGCCATGGGCCCCATGAACCGCGAGCTGGCCCCCCGCCTGAAGGCAGCCATCGCCGCCAGCACCGAGCTCCAAGAGCGCGACGCCCTCAAGAGCGTCGGCCTGTCCAAGGCGATGTCGGACGCACTGCAGGCTCGTGGCGTGCCGGCACCCATCGCCCACCTGGCAGCCGAACTGGGCCTCCTAGCCTTCAAACAAGGCTACGAAAGCTGGACAGCCGTCGACGACGATTCCTCACTGACCACCCACACCCAAAAGGCCCTGAACACCCTCAAAGCAGCAACCACCGCCCTCACCTGACCGCAGTCACACCCTCAACCCACAAGCCGATCACCAACCCCAACCCGACCGGTGACCTAACCGCCAGACCACCCCCAGCGGGTGAGCCGACCGCAGGTCCAACCCGAGCAGGCGAGCCGGTCGCCGAACCTAACCCAAGCAGGTGAGCTAACCGCCTAGCCCCAACCCAGCAGGTGAGCTAACTGCCCAACCCAACCCCAGCAGCCGAGCGAAGCGAAGGTGAAAGGGGGTGCGGGTGGCGGCGCCTCCGCTCGCGGCGAGCGGAGCGCTGCCGCATAAAACGGCGAAGGCGAGGCGGTCAGCGCAAGAATTGCGCGACACACCTCGCCCATCGCCTTCGTGGAGCTGAGGGGATTCGAACCCCTGGCCTCTTCGTTGCGAACGAAGCGCGCTACCAACTGCGCCACAGCCCCGAGCTTGCTCGCCGGGTTTCCCTGGCGACCGCGAAACTCTAACACGTGGAGCCCCGCGAACTAAAACCGGATATCAGTCGCCGACGGCGCGCTTCACCTCTGGTTCTTCGACCGCCTGGGAGGCCGGTGTTTCGGCGACCGCGGGCTTCTCGGCAGGGTCCGTCGTACGCGCGCTGGAGAACACTTCGTCGTCGGTGAGCGAGATGGTCCGAACGGTCCGGTCGGGCGCCTTCTCCTTCAGCACGTACGTCGGAAGCGTGACCGGCACCGGGTCCCACAGCCCCTCCGACGCCGGCTTCTCTTCCTTGGCCGGAACCGGTACAGGAGCAGGCTCCGCGGGGAGCTTGACCTCGATGGTCATCTCCTCGTCGGGCGTCGGCGCGGGCTTGCCGGCAGGGCCGCGGTCGTGCCGCGACCGGTCACGGGTACGCCGTTCCGCCGCGGCCGCTGCCCGCTCACGGGCCTGCCGCCGCAGCTGCACCCGGGTGAGTACGACGAATCCGGCGATCAACGTCGCCGGCACCGCGACCGACCACCACGGCAGCATCGCCAGACCGGCGAGCGCCACGACGGACAGCAGCGAGAGGGTCAGGATCGACAGCACCCGCCGACGGCGCATGGCGGCCACCCGGCGGGCTCGGTTGGGGATGTACCGCTTCGGCGGCGACGGGTCGTCGGCGGCGGTCGCCCCGGCCGGGCGTACGACGTACCGCGGTCGCGACGGATCGCGGGACAGCACCCGCGCCTCGTCGGACGACGGCACCACCGGCTTGCGTCGTGCTTCGTCGCCGCGCTTCAGCCACATCGGGACGAGATAGGCGGCCCACGCGGCGACGATCGCCACATAGATCAACCCTGTCGTCCCCATGCGACGACGCTAAGGCGCCGCGGGGGCCAGATGAGGTACGTGGGACGGTGTGTCGCAAGAAGACTCGTGTGACTGGTGTGAACAGTACGCAGCGTAGTCAGGGCAGTCGCGCTACGAGACCGGGTCCGACCTCTTCGATGTTGAGGGCAAATATCCGGTGGTCGCGCCAGTCGCCGTCGATGTGCAGGAACCGCGGCCGGTCGCCTTCGTAGCGGAAGCCGAGCTTCTCCACGACCCGCAGACTTGCCTTGTTCTCCGGGCGGATCGCCACTTCGATCCGGTGCAGGCCGAGGGTGAACCAGCAGTGGTCCGCGGCCATCGCGACCGCGGTCGGCACGATGCCGCGACCGGCGTACTGCTCGTCGACCCAGTAGCCGAGGTTCGCCCAGCGGGCCGAGCCGTAGGTGATTCCGGACACGGTGAGCTGCCCGACCAGTGGCCACTTCGCGCGCACGCCGGCGCCCGCCGCACCGCCGTACGTGATCACGAACGGGAGCATCCGTCCGTACCGCGCCTGCCGGTTCCAGTCGCGGGCCATCGCGCGGAACGTGCGCGCCCCGTCGTCGGCACCCGGTGGTTGGGTCGCGTCCCAAGGCCGCAGCCAGCTGACGTTCCGCTGGCGCGCGGCGGCCCATTCGCCGCCGTCGCCGGCGCGCAGCGGTCGCAGCCCGACCTGCCCGTGCTTGAGCTCCACCGGCCACTGCACGACCGCCATCAGTCGGTGTCCGTCCGAACGTGGTCCCCGCCGTGCACCTGCTCGACCGCATGTCGCAGCAGCGGCTCCAGTACTGCGAGACCGTCCTTCACCCCGCCCCGCGAGCCAGGCAGGTTGACGATGACCGTAGTACCGGCGACTCCGGCCAGGCCACGGGACAAGGCTGCTGTCGGCACGCCGTTCGCGATGCCGTAGGCCCTGATGGCTTCGGCAATACCCGGCACGAGTTTCGTCAGCACAGCAGCGGTTTGCTCGGGTGTCTCGTCGGTCGGCGAGATCCCGGTGCCGCCGGTGGTCAGCACCACGTCGTACGACGCCTCGACCGCCGCGCGCAGTGCCTCCCCGACGGGCGCACCGTCCGGCACCACGTCCGGGCCCGACACCTCGAAACCCCACTCGGCCAACCGCGCCGCGATCAGCGGACCGGTGGTGTCGGTGTAAACCCCAGCAGCCGCACGGTTGGAGATGCTGACGACGAGAGCCCTCACGGCCGCTCCCAGTGTCCGGTTTTTCCGCCTTCTTTCAGCTCCACTCGTACGTCGGTCAGCACTGCCGCGGGATCCAGGGCCTTCACCATGTCGATGACTGCGAGCCCCGCGACCGCGACGGCCGTCAACGCCTCCATCTCGACGCCGGTGCGGTCGGTGGTCTTCACCTGTGCCCGGATCAGGACGGCGTCGTCCGCGACCTCCAGGTCGACCTTGGCACCGGTGATCGCGATCGGATGGCACAGCGGCACCAGGTCCGGCGTCCGCTTCGCGCCCATGATGCCGGCGATCCGCGCGACCCCGAGCGCGTCACCCTTCGGCACGCCCTCACCGCGCAGCGCCGCCACCACCTCGGCGGAGACGAAAACCTTGCCGGTAGCAACAGCCCGGCGGGCTCCCACGTCCTTGGCGGACACGTCCACCATCCGCGCGGCTCCGGCCTCGTCGACGTGGGTCAGCCCGCCCGGTCCCGGAGGACCGGAGCCGGCGCTCGTGGCGCTCGGGTCTTGCGTCATCCGCTCTCCTCGTCCGGGGCAACCATCAGGCACCCTCCAGCAGCATCAGCTCGACCTGATCGCCGGCCCGCACCGACGTCACGTCCTCGGGCACCACGATCAGCGCGTTCGCCCGGCTCAGACCACCCAGCAGGTGCGAGCCGTGCCCGCCGACTGTACTGGCCATCCAGCCCTCGTCGCCGGACGTGGCCGAGGCCCGGACGAACTGCCGCCGCCCGGCCGGTGAGCTGAACCCGTCGAGCGTCACGCCCGGGACCAGCGCCCGCCGGTACGGCATCTGCCCCATCATCTTGCGCAGCGCCGGCCGGACGAAAACCTCGAACGAGATGTACGCCGAGACCGGGTTGCCCGGCAGCGTGAAGATCGGCACCTCGTCCTCACCGATCACCCCGAACCCCTGCGGCTTGCCCGGCTGCATGAAGACCTGCGGGAAGTCCACCGTGCCGAGCTTGGAGAGCTCCTCCTTCACGATGTCGTACGCGCCCATGCTGACACCGCCGGTCGTGATGACCAGGTCCGCCCGCACCAGCTGGTCTGACAAGGTGTCCATGATCCGTTTCGGGTCGTCGTCGACGATGCCGACCCGATACACCACCGCCCCGGCGTCGCGCGCGCACGCGGCCAGGGTGTAACTGTTCGAGTCGTAGATCTGCCCTTCGCCCAGCCGGCTCCCCGGCTCGCGCAGTTCGGCACCGGTCGAGATCACCACGACCCGCGGCCGCGGCCGCACCTTCACCCGCGCCCGGCCGACCGCGGCCAGGACGGCGATCTGCCGCGGCCCGAGGATCGTGTCCCGGTCGAGCACCTGCACCCCGGCCGTCACGTCCTCGCCCGCACGCCGCACCGATGCGCCGACCGGCGGCTGCTGGGTGATCCGCACGGTGACCGTCCCGCCGTCGGTCCACTCGACCGGCACGACGCTGTCCGCGCCGCGCGGCATCGGCGCACCGGTCATGATCCGCACACAGGTCCCGGGGGTGACCACGATCGGCTCGCTGCGCCCGGCCCGGAACTCCCCGACCACCGGCAGGCTGATCGGGTTCTCGTCCGCGGCCCCGGCCAGGTCCCCGGCCTGAACGGCGTACCCGTCCATGGCCGAGTTGTCGAACCCCGGCAGGCTCACCCCCGAGACGATGTCCTCGCAGAGCACCAGCCCGACCGAGTCCATCAAGGGCTGGTCGAACGCCGGCAGGGCCGTCACCCGTCCGAGCACAACCTCGAGATGCTCATCCACACTTCGTCTCACGGGCTCGACCCTAATCCACCCTTCGGCGGTTTCCGGCGATAGTTCCGGAAGGGTGCGCCAAGAAGTCCGGTTCAGGTCTGGGCGGGGTCTGCTTCCGAGTGATTGCCCCAGACCATCCGGACGTCGGGCGCACGTTCCTCGTTGGCCGCGCCGTCGGTACGGCGTACCTCGTGGAAGCCGTGCCGCCGGTAGAAGGACTGGGCGCGGAGGTTCGTCTGGAACGTCCACAACGCCAGCCCGCCGGGCCGGAGGTCCTTGGCCAGGTCGACCAGTAGCGAACCGATGCCCTGGCCGGTCGCGTCCGGCGCGACGTACAGCTGGTCGAGGTCGTCACCGTCGAGCGTGAGGACCGCGACGATCCGGCCGTCGTCGACGGCGACCCAAGTCTCGCCGTCCGGGAGCAGTACGTCGGCGAACCACTTCGCGACCTGCTCAGCGGTGTGGATGGCCGGCGGAAGGGAGCTGTCGGCGTGCCGCGACCGCCACCAGACCGCGGCGGCCTCGTCGGTGTCGGACGGCTCGAGCGGACGGACCAGGAGGTCGTCGCTCAACGCAGCTCGGTTCCGTCCGGGATCACCCGGCGCTCACCGGCCGGCGCCGTCACCTCGACCTCTCCGAGCACCACCACATCCTTGCCGAAGGCAACGTCGCCGCGGACCTCCAGCCGGTCGGCGCGGACCAGCGAGGGCGGTCCGGCCGGGAACCGGGCCTCGAAGTCGGCGAGGATCTTGAAGTACTCCGGGTCCAGGTCGACGTACGGCTCGTCACCCTGGTGCGTGGTGGTCAGGTCGCCGGCGTCGTCGAGCTCGTAGACGTCGGAGCGCAGTACGAGCAGGTCGTTCGTGGTCTTCACCGGCTTGAAGCGGCTGCGGTCCACGACCACCGCCTGTGAGCCCTCGAAGGTCTCGATCGCGGTGCCCATCCCGGTCTCCAGCTGGATCACCTTCGGCGACGACGGGTCGGCCGGGTCGACGGTCTTGCGGTTCACGATGATCGGCAGCCCGAGGATCCCGTCGTGCCCGGCCATCAGGTCGGCGAGCCGGTCCAGGTCGATCCACAGGTTGTTGGTGTTGAA
>DASXXB010000291.1:0-48525 GCA_036503355.1 Kribbella sp.
GCAAGGACATCCGCGGCGTGCTCGGCCGGGCCCGCGGCGGGGCGACCGCGCCGGTCCAGGCGTTCATGGACAACGGTGCGGACTTCGTTGTCCGCGGCAACCTTCCGGATCTGGTCCGGGGGATGAACGACCTGACCGGCGACAACCTGATCGACCTCGACGACCTGGAGCGGCAGATCGTCGCGCGGGACCGTGAGCTGACCAACACGTTCACCAAGGACCTGCAGGTGACCGCGCTCCGCGGTGCCCGCAACTACCGCGGCGACAGGCTGATCCGGGTCGCACCGCCGCACCGGATCCTCGACCCGAAGGCCGGTCCGCTGATCGCCGTACGGCTCAACATCCTCACCCGCAAGTCGCTGGGCGGCCTGCAGACCGACCTCGACTCCCGGGTGCTGCGAGCCGACGGCACTCCACTGCCCGGCGTCTACGCGGCCGGTGAGGTCGCCGGCTTCGGTGGCGGTGGCATCCACGGCTACCGCTCCCTGGAAGGCACCTTCGTCGGCGGCTGCCTCTTCACCGGCCGCACCGCAGGCCGCGCCGCCGCGCAAGCGGTGTCCTAGGACCACATCTGCAGCCGGCGAGCTGTGTGCTGCGAGCAGGTGTTCGGGGAGAGAAGCGACTTCTAGCGTGACGTCATGCGCCGCCTCCTTGTCTTGTCCTCCGCCGTCTTGTTGCTGGCCGGTGTGACCGTGCCGGCCAACGCCTATCGACAGGTCCGGGTTCCGGGTGCCGAGTACCAGCAGCTCGCGCAGCTCGACGACCTGACCACCGCCGGCACGGTCCCGTCCGGCCATACCAATCCGGCCGACTACGCAGGTCTCACCCATTCCGGGCTGCCGCAGCAGTCCGGCGTACCGGGGGTGCAGATCGACGGGTACTTCCCGGACACGTCGCACACCAACACCAACCACGGGTGGAACCACGACTCGCAGTTCGTGATCCGGCTGCCGCGGACGTGGAACGGCGGGCTCGTCGTATCCGGATCGCCCGGCGTACGGGCGCAGTACGCGAACGACAAGGCCATCTCGGACTACGTGCTCTCGCTGGGCTACGCATACGCCGCGACGGACAAGGGCAACACCGGCGCGACCTTCTACACCGACGGTCTGCGGCCCGGCGACGCGATCGTCGAGTGGAACGTCCGGACGACCCAACTCGCCCGGGCGGCGCGGGCGACGGTTGCGCAGTACTACGGACATCCGGCGCGCGAGGTGATCGCGGCCGGGATCTCGAACGGTGGGTACCTGGTCCGCTGGCAGCTCGAGAACCACCCGGAACTCTTCACCCGCGGCGTCGACCTCGAGGGCACGCTCTGGACGGTGGACGGACCGAACCTCTTCACCTACTTGCCCCAGGCAATCAAAGGCTACGAGCAACACGACCCGGCCCAGATCGTCGCGGCCGGCTTCAACCCGAAGTCGGACTTCCTCTGGGACTACCACTACACGGTCTACTGGAAGCTGACCCAGCGCATCTATGCGGCGGAGCTGGACCCCACCTACACCGGCACCGAAGCGAACTACGACTACTCCCGCCGTCCGGATGCTCACCGGGCCATCACCCGGATCGCTCTGACCGGAAACATCCGCAAACCCCTGACGACGATCCAGGGTACGTATGACAGCCTGCTTCCGATCGCCCAGGACTCTGATGTCTACAGCGGGATGGTGCACCGAGCCGGGCGCGGGAAGCTGTTCAGGTACCAGCGGGTCGAGGCAGGTAATCACGTCGACGGTCTCGTCGACGCCTACCCCGACCGGCTGCTCCCGCTCGTTCCCCTCCTACAGCAGGCGATCAGAACACCATCGTGAGCAGGTCGGCGAAGAGTTCCTGTTCGTCGATGGGCAGGCCGCGGTTGGTGAACCAGGTGGCCATGTTGTGGCAGTCGCGCAGCAGGAAGTCCATGCCCTTCGGGTTGCCGACGATGTCGACGACCTGAGGCAGGTCGATCATCACGATCCGGTCGGCCTGGGCGAGCACGTTGTACGGCGAGAGGTCGCCGTGCGCCAGCCCGGCGCGGGCCAGCTCGCGCATGCCGTCGCGAAGCTGCTCGAAATACACGCCGAGCAGCTCCTTCGACGGCCGGACCTGGGCGAGCCGTGGCGCGGCACCGCCCTCGCCGTCGTCGATGAACTCCATCAGCAGCTCGGTGCCGTCGACCTGCACTGGGTACGGCACCGGGACGCCGGCCTTCCACAGCCGGTTGAGCGCCTCCCACTCGGCGTACGCCCAGCCTCCGGCCGCGACGCTGCGTCCGTGCGAGGTCTTCTTCGCCATCGCGCGGCTGTCACGGCTGTTGCGGGTACGGCGGCCCTCGACGTATGACGTACTGCGGTGGAAGGACCGGTGCTCCTCGGTGCGGTACCGCTTCGCGGCCAGCAGCGAGGACTTCGCCGGGTTGTCGCCGATGGCCTCGACAGCCCGTTCGACCAGGAAGACGTCGGCTTCCTTACCGGTTTTGAGGACGCCGAGCTCGGTGTCGATCGCAGCCTGTTCCGTCACAACCCAATCGGGTCGTGGTTCCGGGCCGCGAGAACCGCGCTCGACGTCCAGCCAGGTGGACCACCGCTGATCAGGACCCAGCTCCTCGTCGATCGACTGGAACTGGAAGGTGAAGTAGTTATCGGTGAGTTCGTACTCGGGTGAAGACAACGGGATTACTCCTGAACCGTGAAGTGAGACTGACGCGGACATGCCGCAGCACAGTGATGGCCATCCGTCAGCCCTCCTCAGGTCCAGGCAGCGCTCGTCGCCGCTCGGTCAACCCAGGATGCCCGCCCGCTCCGGGGCACGCAACGTATTTAGCGCCACTGCGACTGCGCGGTCGGTCGCAGCCGCAGCTCCTGCACCGGCTTCGCCGAGCGGCAGACCAGCTCCGGCAGCACCCGCTCCCGCCAGATCCGGGACGCCGCGAGCCGCCGGCGATGTTCGTCGTACGCCGCGTCGCCGGGGAACCGTGCGAACCAGGCGAGCACCACCTCGTCGCGCAACGGCAGCTGCGGAAAGTTGTTCTTGGCAACCAAACTCTCGAACACCGCGACCGGTGCGGCACCGGCCGCGGTCAGCACCGGGACGACCTGGTCGGTGAAGTACTCGACGAACCCGTCGTCCTCGACGGCGCGGTGGTACACGGCACCGGCGATCACCGAGTGCGCCGTACCGCCGGGCCGCGGGGCGCCGAGCGCGGGGTAGCCGGCACCGAGTCGCACCGGCTTCAGCAGCAGCGCGTTGTCGGAGTCGGCCATCGTCGCGTTCGCGGCCGCGGAGTGCGCGCGCCAGACCGGGCCGTAGTAGAACGAGTTCAGGGCCTCGGCGCGGGCCGGCAGATCGCGGAAGCCGCGGATCCAGACGAACCGGTCGGGGTCGTCGAGATCCCGGAACTGACCGGCGATGTGCATCCCGGTCTGCTCCTGCCCGTCGACGAAGTACGTGTCGAACAGGTCGATCAACGTGTCCCGCTGTCCGGGATGCAGGGTGTACTGGCGCAGGTCGACCACGGCGCAACACTCGTTCATGAGTGCGAGCAAACCATCGAAACCTGACAGTTACTGTCAGGCGACAGTCGTTTGAAACAGCCGTAACGACCGGGTACTTGAAAGCTTCGCCGGAGTTTGATCTGGTGGAACCCAGTGGTTGAGCCCCCTGCCACCAGGGTGTATCGCTTGGCACCACGCCGTAGCGAGCAGGTGCTCGGTGCGGTAGCTCGGCGTGCGGGAGCGAAGGGCTCGATGCGGAGCATCGTGACCTTTGCTCACGTACGGCGAGGTGCCGTGCCGAGTGCCGCGCAGTAGGCGTGGTGCCAAGCGATACACCCTCACCTGCACGACGACACGCCGAGGTGACTCCCGTGACGATCGCAGCAATCGAAGAGTCCAAGCAGAACATCGCCGACGCCACGCACGAGCTGCTGCTCGAGGCGGACCGGGTCGCGAATCCCCGGCACCAGGCGTGCATCGACCAGGTCGTGCTGCTGAACGCACCGGTGGCCCGGTCGATCGCCTCCCGGTACCGCAGCAAGGGCGTCGACTCCGACGACCTCGAACAGGTCGCGTACCTGGGCCTGGTGAAAGCGGCCAACGGGTACCGCCTCGACGCGTCGACGGCCTTCCTGTCGTACGCCGTACCGACGATCCGCGGTGAGCTGAAGCGCTACTTCCGCGACTGCGCGTGGACGATCCGCCCGCCGCGGCGGGTGCAGGAGATGCAGGGCAGCATCGCGGCCGCCGAGCCGGAGCTGATCCAGCGGCTCGGACATGTGCCGAGCGACGCGGAGACCGCCGAGGCGCTCGGCACCGACCCGGCCGAGGTCGCGGAAGCCACGTCGGTGCGTGGCTGCTTCAGCACCCTGTCCCTGGACGCACCGGGTGCGGCGGAGGGCGCGACCAGCCTGCTCGAGACGGTGGCGAACGCCGAGGACGGGTACGACCTGGTGGAGAACGTGCACACCCTGTCGCCCGCCGTCGCGAACCTCGGCGACCGGGACAAGCGGATCCTCCAGCTGCGGTTCTGCAACGGGTTCACCCAGGAGGAGATCGGCAACGAGCTCGGCGTCAGCCAGATGCAGGTCTCCCGGCTGCTCCGCGGCATCCTCGAATCGCTCCGCGCCGATCTGGCCGCGCAGCGAGGCGCCACCGGCAGCTGATTCGGGTACCGTCGCCCTCGTGGACTTCGAGGAGGCGGCGGATGCGGTGTTCGCGGCGCCGGCGGCCGACTTCATTGCTACTCGCAACGAGCTGGCCAAACAGCTGAAAGCCGACGGCGACGCGCTCGGCTCGACCCGGCTGAAGGCGCTGCGCAAGCCGACGGTCGCGGCCTGGATCGCGAACCTGCTGGCCCGCAAACTGCCGGACGAGCTCGACGACCTGCTCGCGCTCGGTGACGAGTTCCGCGAGGCGACCGCCGACCTGGACGGCGAGCGGCTGCGGGAGCTGACGCCGAAGCGCCACCAACTGCTGGACAAGCTGTCCAAGGAGGCCACCCGGCTCGCGGGCGAGGAGGGCCAGAAGGTCAGCGCGGACGTCGGCCAGAAGCTCCGCGAGACGCTGGACGCCGCGTTGGTCGATCCGGCCGCGGGTGACGCCGTACGCGAAGGCCGGTTGAGCAGCGCGCTGCGGCACGTCGGATTCGGCGTGGTCGACGAGAACGGCGAGCCGTCCAACGTCACGCCGCTCACGGACGACCGCCGCAAGGCCGCCCGCGAGCGCCGCAAGGCGCAGCAGGTGGTGAAGGAGAAGCCGGCGGAGAAAGAGTCCGAGTCGGCCGCGGCGCGGAAGGCGCGGGAGACCAAGGAGCGCGAGCGGCGGGAGCGCGAGGAACGCGAGGCAGCCGCGAAGGCTGAGGCCAAGCAGGCGTTCGAGGAGGCGGTCGCCGCGGCCCAGGAGGCTGAGGCGAAGGTCGAGGAGCTCGACAACCAGCTCGACGACGCCCGTGAGGCCCTCGCCGAGGCGCAGGCCCTCGTCCATCGGCTGGGCAGTGAGCTGGACGAGGCCCGGCGTACCGCCCGCGACGCGCAGAAGCAGAGCCGCGAGGCCCGCAAGCACTACAACCGCCTCTGACGGTACGAACCGCTGCGACCTGGGTACCGGCCGGTCCGAGGAGAGGAGCCGGCGATGGCACGGGCGATCTGGAGCGGATACATCAACTTCGGGCTGGTCTCGGTACCGGTCGGCACGTACAGCGCCACCCAGGAACACGAGATCGACTTCCACCAGTTCCAGAAGGGGACGTCGGACAGGATCCGCTACAAGCGCGTGAACGAGCGGACCGGCCGCGAGGTCCCGTACGACAAGATCGTGAAGGGCCACGACGTCGGCGGCGGCGAGTACGTCATCGTCGAGCCCGACGAGCTGGACGACATCGCGCCGGGCAAGTCCCGGTCGCTGGAGATCGACACGTTCGTCGACCTGGACGAGATCGACCCGATGCACTTCCAGAAGAGCTACTACCTCGGCCCGTCGGACGCCGAGAACGCGTCGTCGTACGCACTGCTCCGGGACGCGCTGGCGAAGACCAACCGGGCGGGGATCGCGAAGTTCGTGATGCGCGGCAAGGAGTACCTGGCGACCATCCGCGCCGACGAGAAGGTCCTGGTCCTGGAGACGATGTTCTTCGCCGACGAGATCCGCGACCCCGACGAGGAACTCGGCGGCCTGCCGCGCAAGTCCGGCGCCGGCAAGCAACTGTCGATGGCCGTCGACCTGATCGAGGCGATGAGCGGGGAGTGGAAGCCGGCCGCGTACGAGGACACCTACACCGAGCGGGTGAAGGACCTGGTCAAGGCCAAGCACGCCGGCAAGGAGGTCGTGTACTCCGAGGAGGAGCCGCAGGCGACGAACCCGACCGACCTGGTCGCCGCGCTCCGGGCCAGCGTCGAGGAGGCCCGCAAGGCCCGCGGCGCGAAGAAGACGACCACGGCGAAGAAGAGGGCACCTGCGAAGAAGACCAGCGCGAAGAAGAAGGCGCCTGCGAAGAAGACCGCGGCCAAGAAGAAGGCGGCCTAACTGTCGAGCAGGTAGCGGCGAGGGTTGGCCGGGGCGCCGGCGTCCAGCCAGCGGTGGAAGCCGTCGGGGTTGCGGCGCTCGAACTCGTCCAGGCAGATCCGGCGGACCTCGGCGACCGCCTGGCGGTCGCGGGGGCCGGCGCCCTGAGTGAGCTGCGTGACGGTCTCGGACCACACCCCGCAGAGCTCCTCGATGCTGAGCGGGCACTGCAGCGCGGCGATCAGCCGCTCGTCCTCCGCGAACTGGGCCTCGGTCAGGCGCTCGAGCTTGCGCTGCTTGCGGGACGGGCGACGCCGCGGTTCCCGATCAGGTACGGCGAGATCGATCAGCACGAAGATGCCCGCGAGGACCAGCGCCGCCGCGACGCCCAGTGCACCCCACGCCAGGAGTCGTACCAACCCCGGCAGGGCCAGCAGCGCAGTCGCTGCCGTGACCGCGACCAGAGCCGGAGAGCCGTACGGCGCGTCGTCCGCCACATACCGCACAACGGCGGCCAGCGGCCAGACCAGCGCGAACCCGACGACGAGCAGGATCGACGACACGACCGGACCCAGGAGCAGGACACCGGCCATCGCAGCGGCCGCCCCGGCTCCGAGACCCGCCGCGACCCCCGCCCGCCGTACGACCGGCGTAAGGTGCCTCACCACAGCTCACTCACTGTCACCACACCCCACAGAGTCCCCCTACGCCCGGAGAACGAACAAGCCCTGAGCGCGGTTCCCCACCGGACGCGCCACGAACCGGGGTGATCTGTTCAACTCGTGGTCGGAGCTGTCATCGGCTCCGTCATCCCGGATCATGGTTGAAATGAGGACCTTCGCCGAACGCGTCCGCGGCCTCGCCCCGGCCCCGTGGGAGCACGACGCAGAGCTGCTTCGGAGCCTGTACGACGCTCAGCTCGGCAGCCGGCATGCGGACCTGGCAGCCCGCTGGATGCAGTCCCAGGGCACCGGCTTCTACACGATCGGCTCTGCCGGCCACGAGGGGAACGCGGCCGTCGCCGCCGCCGTCCGGCCGACCGACCCGGCGCTCCTGCACTACCGCTCCGGCGCCTTCTACCTGACCCGCGCGACCCAGTGCGGCTCGAAGGAGGGTCTGCGCGACATCCTGCTGGGCGTCGCCGCGGCGACCAGCGAGCCGATCGCGGGCGGCCGGCACAAGGTGTTCGGCCGGCACGAGCTGTCGATCATCCCGCAGACGTCGACGATCGCGTCCCACCTGCCGCGGGCGATGGGCGTCGCGTTCTCGATGAACCGGTCGCACAAGCTCGGCGTACCGTCGCCGTGGCCTGCCGACGCCATCGTGGTGGCCAGCTTCGGTGACGCGTCCGCGAACCACTCGACCGCGACCGGCGCGATCAACGCCGCGCTGCACGCGTCGTACCAGGGTCTGCCGATGCCGCTGCTGCTGGTCTGCGAGGACAACGGGATCGGGATCAGCGTGCGCACCCCGGACGGCTGGATCCGGCAGGCGTACGGCTCGCGGCCCGGTCTGCGGTACTTCGACGCGGACGGCACCGACCTGGACGCGACGCTGTCGATGGCGACCGAGGCGGCGACCTTCGTACGCCGGAACCGGCGCCCGGCGTTCCTGCGCCTGCGTACCGTACGACTCCTCGGCCACGCGGGCTCCGACGTCGAGACGGCGTACCGCTCCGCCGCCGAGCTGGCCGCGGACGAGGAGCTGGACCCGCTGCTCGGTACGGCGCGCTACCTGCTCGGCGCCGGCTACACGGCCGACGAGATCATCGAGCTGTACGACGACAAGCAGGCCGAGGCACTCCGGATCGCGGCCGAGGTCGCGGGCCTGCCCCAGCTCGCCTCCGCCACGACAGTCGCCGCGCCGCTGCGATTCCCCGAGCCGGAGGCGGTCGCGGACGCGTTGCCGCAGCGCGTCCCGGCCGCCGAACCGTTGACGCTGAGCCAGTCGATCAACCGGGCGCTCAGCGACGTACTGGCGTCGTACCCGGAGGCGATGGTCTTCGGCGAGGACGTCGGCCGCAAGGGCGGTGTGTACGGCGTGACGCGCGGGCTGCAGAAGGCGTACGGGCCGGCCCGCGTGTTCGACACGCTGCTCGACGAACAGTCGATCCTCGGTCTCGCGCTCGGTGCCGGAGTGTCGGGCCTGCTGCCGATCCCTGAGATCCAGTACCTCGCCTACCTGCACAACGCCGAGGACCAGCTGCGCGGCGAGGCGGCGTCGCTGAAGTTCTTCTCGCAGGAGCAGTTCGCGAATCCGATGCTGCTGCGGATCGCCGGCTACGGGTACCAGAAGGGCTTCGGCGGTCACTTCCACAACGACGACGCGATCGGCGTACTGCGGGACATCCCGGGGATCGTGATCGCGTCACCGTCACGCCCCGACGACGCGGCCGGGATGCTGCACGCGTGCGCGGCCGCGGCGCGGGCGACCGGCGCGGTGAGCGTGTTCCTGGAGCCGATCGCGCTCTATCACCGGCGCGATCTGTACGACGACGGTGACGGCAGGTGGCTGGCGCCGTACGCCGGTGAGCCGGTGCCGATCGGGCGCGGGCGGACGTACGGCGACGGGACCGGGCTGACCATCGTGACGTTCGGGAACGGCGTACCGATGAGCCTTCGGGTGGCGGCCCGGGTGCCGGGGATCCGGGTCCTCGACCTGCGCTGGCTCGCCCCGTTGCCGGTCGAGGACCTGCTGCGCGAGGCAAACATCACCGGGCGCGTGCTGGTCGCCGACGAGACCCGCCGGTCCGGCGGGGTCTCCGAGGGCATCCTCGCCACGCTGATCGACCACGGGTACGCCGGGCGGCTGGCGCGCGTGACGAGCTACGACTCCTACGTCCCGCTCGGCGCCGCCGCCCGCGAAGTACTCCTCAGCGAACAAACAATCGAGCAAGCCGCACGCGCGATGCTCAGCTGAAGATCCGCTGCCAGAACGATTTCTTCTGGGGTTTGGGGGGCTCGGTCGGCTTTGTGATCGGTTGGCGGGCTGGGCGTTCCATCCGCCACTGGGCGATGACCACGTCCTCGTCCACCGGGCCCGTCGGCACGACCGGTCCGGTGGTGTCGCGGATGCTGAGCCGGATCCGCTTGTTGAGATCGGCCAGGTACTCGCGGACCTCGGACTCGCGGCGCATCCCACGCACCTTCTCGTGGACCTGCTGCTTCTCCTTGCGCAACAGGACGACCGACGGCAGCAACGCCTCGGTCTCGACGTCCTCGCGACGGATGAAGTCCTTCACCCACCAGTCCGGATCGTGCTGGTCGGCCAGCTTCAGTGGTTTGCCGGCACCCGGCAGGTCGTCGAACTCGCCCTGGTTCTGCGCGAGCTTGATCTGCGACTCGACCCACTCCTGGTTACTCATGCCCGGTGGTCTGCGCTTGGTCATGGCCACACCGCCTGTCATCATCGACAGCTTCTCCGTACCAGCAGACTACCGGCTTGTGAATGCAATCACAAGGCATACTCGTGATGTGCAGCTGACCGACGAAGAGATCGCGGCGATGACGCCGGCCGAGCGGCGGGACCTGATCCTGCGGCTCGCCCCGCGCCCGGGCGGACTGCCGTCCCGGCGGACGATCGAGCGGATCCGCAAGTGGCGGACCGTGCTGATCCTGATCTGCGTGGCCGTCCTGGTCCCGTGGACCGTGTACCTGGCGATCACCCTGCCCAGCCACTACGTCGCGCGGAACTGGGTGGCGACCTGGGTCGGCTTCGACATCCTGCTGCTCGCCATGCTGGTGCTGACCGCGATCGGCGGCTGGAAGCGCAAGCAGTTCGTCTTCCCGACCGCGTTCGCCTCCGGTGTGCTGCTGATCTGCGACGCCTGGGTCGACGTGATGACCAGCCAGCGCGGCGACGACCTCACGCAGGCGCTGCTCAGCGCGCTCCTGGTCGAGCTCCCGCTGGCGTTCGTACTGATCGCCGGCCCGCTCCGCCTGCTCCGCATCCTCGCGATCCGGCACGGCATGATCGACCCCGACTCGCACCTGTGGCGGATGCCGATCCCGATCCCCGACCTCTACACCGACCACAAGATCCCGCCGCCGGTCGAATGACGGTTCTCCTGACGCACACGGATATCCTGCGAGCTCTCGACGTACCCACGGTCCTCGAAGCGTTGCGTGCCGGTATCGGGCAGGTGAGTGAGATCGAGCCGCTGCGGATCCGGACCGATCTGCCTGCTGCCGGTACGGCGACAGCGCTGTTGCCGGGCCTGATCCCGGGCATCCCGGCGTACACCGTGAAGGTCAACGCGAAGTTCCCGGGCGCCACGCCGGCGCTGCGCGGCGTCGTCTGCCTCCACGATCTGACCGACGGCACTCTCCTCGCCCTGCTCGATTCCGCCACCATCACCGCCTGGCGCACCGGGCTCGCCGCCGCCCTGGCGACCGACGCGCTGGCCGGTCCGTCCACGTCGGTCGGGGTGATCGGCGCCGGAGCGCAGGCTGCGATGGTTGTCGCGGGGCTGACCGCTCTGCGCGAGGTCGACCGGCTGGTCGTGCACGACGTCGCCCCGGAGCGTGCTGCGGATTTCCTCGCACAGCAGGGGATTCCGGGCAGCGTCGCGAACAGTCCACAGGAGGTGGCGGCGTCGGCGGACATCGTCGTTCTCGCCACCTGGTCGCAGCGGCCGCTGCTCACGGCCGCCGACGTACGGCCTGGCCTGCATCTCACCACGCTGGGAGCCGATGAGCCGGGCAAGGTAGAGCTCTCTGCCGATCTACTGTCCGCAGCGCGCGTCGTGGTCGACGACCGCACACTCGCCGTGCAGATGGGTGCCCTGGGCAACGTTGGCTTGTCCACCGAGGCGGCACAGGCGACGTTCGCCGAGGTGCTGGCCGGCACCACGGCTGGGCGCCGGGCATCCGACGAAGTCACCGTGTACGCGCCGGTCGGCCTGCCCTGGCAGGATCTCGCGATGGCCTGGCCTGTCTACCAAGCCGCCGAAGGACCCAGGATCGACTTCCTCAGCTGACGACAGCGCCGGCGGTGAGGTTGAGGACGGAGCCGGTGATCGAGGCGGCTCGGTCGGAGGCGGCGAAGGCGGCCGCGGCACCGACGTCGGCGAGGGTGGCGGCGCGGTTCAGCATCGTCTGCGCGGCGGTCTGTTCGGCGATCTCGCGGCGAAAGTCCTCGGGGTACGTGTCCGGGTTCGACTCCGGGATGCCGTTGGTCTGCAGGGTGATCACACGGATTCCGTGCACCCCGAGCTCCCGCGCGAGACTGCGGCGCAGCGCCTCGACCGCGCCGAATCCGACCTGGAACGCGCCGAGGTTCGCCGCCGGATCACCGTTCCCGCCGAAGGTGAGGATCACGCCGGAGCGCTGCCGGATCATCTGCCGGGCGGCCGCGCGCGACGTGAGGTAGAACGTGCGCAGCATGTTGTGGACCGGTTCCTCGACGTCAGCGAGGGCCATGTCGACCAGCGGCGTACCGAAGTACTGCTTGTGGCCGATCAGGTTGAACGAGATGTCGATCCGGCCGACCGCCTCCGCGTGCTGGTCGACCGACTGCTCGTCGAGCGCGTCGACGATCCCGGTCTCGGCCTTGCCGCCGGCGGCACGGATCTCTGCGGCCAGGCGTTCGAGGGGTTCCGCGGTACGGCCGGCCAGGTGGACGGTGGCGCCTTCGAGTGCGAACGTCTTCGCGACGGCGCCGCCGATCGGTCCCGCCGCGCCGTACACAACTGCCTGTTTGTCGATGAGCATCATGGGTGGGCCTCCGCTGCCAGTTGGGTGACGAGGTCGTCGAGTCGTTGCATGGACGCGCGGATGCCGCGCTCCATGCCGCCGTCGACGTACTGGTCGCGGTCCTCGACCGCGAAGAAGACGGTGTTCTGGGTCAGCGTGGTGACCCCGTCGGCCTCGTCGAAGGTGATCAGGTTCAGGTAGACGGTCCCGGGCGCGTGGTCGAACTCGTACGTCTGCACGATCCGGTCCGGCGTCGGCTCGCCGTGGTATACGGGCCGTGGAAGACGTAGCCGTTGCCGTCCCTGCCGTTAAATGTCACCGTCGTAGTGCGTCCACCGCCAGCGGCCCCCGTGCCGCGGATCGAGCTGGTTCACGACGAGTTCCAGCCCGGCCGGTCCGAGCCAGCGCTTCAGCAGGTCCGGCTCGGTGTACGCGCGGAACAGCAACTCCTTGGGGGCGTTGAACATCCGGACGAGGACGACCTGCGGTACGCCGGGCTCTGCGACGATCTTCACGACTCCTCCTTCAGGTCGTCGAGCAGTTCGTCGAGACGGTCGAAGCTCTCCGTCCAGTACGCGCGGTAATCCATCAGCCAGCCGACCGCGGTCCGCAGCGGAGCGGCCTCGAGATGGCTGAGCCGTGCTGTCGCCCGCTGCGAGCGACTGATCAGACCGGCCTGCTCGAGCACCTTCAGGTGCTTGGACACGGCCGGCTGCGACATGCTGAACGGCGCCGCGAGCTCGGCGACCGTCGCGTCGCCCTGCTTCAGCTGGGTGAGGATCGCGCGCCGGGTCGGATCGGCCAGCGCCGCGAAGACGCCGGTCAATCCATCTTCATAACCAGATGGTTTCAGAACCATGTGGTTAAGAATGATCGGCGGTCACGCCTCCTGTCAAGGGTGGTGCTGCCAGTTGCTGGGGTCGCACCACGCCGGGTCGATGCCCTGCTGGATGCAGTACTGCCGGAGGAGCTCGTCCCGGGTCGAGGGAGTGACAGTCGGTCGTGGCCTCGGTTTGGTGGTCGTGCGAGTCGGCGTCGGGGTTGCCGTGGTGCGCTCGGTGGTCCGATGCGAGGTCGGCGCTTGCTTCGGCCGCTGGGTGGTCCGGGTCTTTGTCGGGGCGGTCGTGTGCGGCGCAGGCGGTGGCGTTGCAGTGGTTCGCCGTACGACGGGAGGCGTCGTACTGATCGTCGCGCTCGGAGACGGCGTGTCCTCGACGAACTTCACCGCCGCCGCATCGTCCGGCTTGGCGTCGAACAGGCCGATCGCCAGGACCGCCCAGACGTTGACCCCGGCGAACACGAGGAGCGCCGCCGCCCCGGCGTACACGGCCCGGCGGGACGGAGCGCCGTACCTGCCGATCGGGCCGTTCACCGGCTTGCCCCGGCCGTCGACCCAGAACCGCCAGCGCGCCGGGGCCGGCGGCCAGGACGGATCCGGACGCCAGGTCTTCGGCGGGATCCAGTTGCGACGAGGCGTGGACGGCCAGCTCGGAGGTACCACGAAGCGCTTCAGGACAACTCCTCCGCCGACACCGACACGACCCCCGCACCGAGGCCAACGACACATCCCCACCGCAAGCTACTTACAACTTCGCCGCACCCAGCGTGTCGGTTAGCTTTTTCGATCAACCCCCGGCCAGGCGCCGCAAAAGTCAGGCCCCGGCGCGGCTCGCGGCTTGGGGTGCTAGAGGACTTCGGTGAGGAGGGTGGTCAGGTCTTTGCCGAAGGGGCGGTCGGTGGAGATTGGGGGGACGGCCTGGTCGACTGCTTGGAGTAGAGGTTGCAGGGCGGGTGGGACGGGGCGGTCGGAGAGGGCGAAGGCCTGGCGTACGGCGAGTAGCTCGCAGGCGGTGGTTTCGCGGGTCAGGCGGATCGCTTCGCCGAGATTGCCGACGGCTTCCCAGGAGAAGGTCTCCACGTCCTCCTGACCGTTGGACGTCTCCGCCGTACCGATTGCCGTGGGCAACGTCAGGCGGCGGAGCTGGTGGGTGGTGGCGACAGCGCGTTTGTGTACGGCGACGAGCCCTGCCTGCGGTCCGGGATCGCGGGCGAGCTGCGCCGGCAGACCGGTGACCGCTGGATCCAGCAGGCGGTGCAGCCGGGCCGCCGATACCTCCGCCGCATGCGCGAGCGCCGCGGTCAGGTGATCGCAGTGCGCGGTCAGGTCGATGCCATGGAAACCAGCCGTGCCGACGAACTCTCCGTCGAGGTACGCCGGTGAATCCGTCACGCCGTTGAAGGCCCGCTCGACCGCGGCGTCGAGTTGCTGCAGCGTACGTCGTACGTGCGCCCCGACATGTCCCGCGACGCGGAACGACACCGGCGCCTGCAGACTCCGCGGCTCGGGCTCCGGGCCGGCCAGCTCTCGCAGCCGAGTCAGCTCGTCGGCCAGCACATCGTCGGCACGCCCAACGACCGCGCGGTACGGATCCCGGTTCGCACCCACCACGGCGATCGCCCCGGCAGCCACAGCCGTGAGGCGATCCGCCAGGCGATGGGCCTTGGCGGCCTGCAGCGCGGCGCGGCCGGTGGCACCGGGAATGCCTGCGAGGAGCGCGATGCCTTCCTTCGGGCCCAGCTCGAACGCCGGCAGGGGGTCGTCATCCCAGCCGATGCCGACCAGCGGACCGGACGCGTGGGCGAGCGGGATGATCTCCCCGGCTGAACCGGCTCCCTCGGCCGGGATCGCCGGCGGGTGGCCACTGTTGATCAGGGCAACCAACTGCTGGACGAGTTCGACCGAGACGGCGGCGTCCCCGGTGAGGAAGGTGCGCAGCCGGCCGATGAGAACAGCTCGTGCCTCGTCGGGCGGAAGCCAGGGCGGACCGCCGACGGCCCGGCCGAGGAGCAGGTTGCGTTGGTGGACGCGCTGCTCGTCCTCGGTCAGGCGGACCTTGCTGAGATTGCCCATGCCCGTGTTCACGCCGTACACCGGATCGCCGGACTCCAGCGAGCGCAAGGCCTCGGCGCGGATCGCGGCCAGGCGCTCGAGGAGCGCCGGTGCCAGCTCGATCGGGTCGGAGCTCGCCGGGTCCAGGTCTGCGGGGTCGCTGATCATCAGTGGAACCGCAGCATCGTGCCGGCCTCGGCGGCTTCCGCGCGGCGCAGGATCAGGTGCGCGATCGCGACGTCCAGCAACGACAGGCCGCGATGCCAGAAGAGGTTGCGTTCGGCATCGTTCTCGCGGCCGGGTCTGTGGCCCGCGACGATCTCGCCGATCTCGGCGTACAGCGTCTCCGGCGACAGCCGCCCGGTGTCCACGTGCCGCCGAAGCGCTCCGAAGCGGCCCGACTGTGCCTCCCGCCAGTCGTCGACGACGACCTTGTCCATCACGTCCAGCAGGTCCAGCTCGACGGCCGATACCGTACCGTATGGTACGGCGAAGGCGCCGGGCTTGATCGCGGCGGTGCGGAGCAGCGGCTCGGGTTCGGTGAGCCGGGTGGCCTCGACCAGTACGTCGGCGCCGTCGAAGGCCTCCTCAGCGGTGGCACACACGCGGATCGGCGTGGAGAGTTCGGCGGACAGGGCTTCGGCGAACTGTTCCCGCGACTCCGGCCGCCGCGACGTCACCCGGATCTCGTCCAGGTCGAGCAGGTCGTCGAGCATCGTGACGTTCCACCACGCCGTACCGCGGGCGCCTGCGTGCGCGAGGATCTTGCTGTCGCGGCGGGCCAGGTACCTCGCGCCGACGGTGGTCATCGCGCCGGTGCGGGCGGCGGTGATCATCGTCGCGTCCAGCACCGCCAGCGGTACGCCGGTGGTCGGGTCGAACAGCGTCGCCATCGCGAGCTCGCTCGGCAGCCCATTGCGGTAGTTCGGGACGAAGTCGCCGACCACCTTCACGCCGCTGATCCCGTGCTCGCCGAGGCCGTCGAGGTGGCCGCGGAGGACGTTGAAGTGACCGATGCCGCCGTTGTCCGGGGTGAGGTGGACGCGCGGCTCGAACGCCGTCCGTCCCTCGCCGTGCTCGCGAACGGCCTCCTCGACCGCGTCGACGATCTCCAGCCGGGTCAGCCCCAGTGCGTCGATGTCGGGCCCGCTCAGAAACCGTAGCCAGATTCCGTCAGGCACGCGCAGGCTCCTTCGGTTGCCGTCGGTCGATACTTAAGTCTCACGGGCCGACGTTACGGTCGAAGCATGGGGTCGACTACTGGGACGCCGGCGGGCACGGTGATCGGGCACTCGGCCGGCGACAAGGTGCTGTTGTTCGGCGGACTGCCACTGGCCGGGCTGGTGCTCGGCTTCTTCCTGCCGAGGTTCGCGCACTGGGCGACGGGCCACGAATGGGTGCCGTTCCAGGGGCCGCTGCGGCTGATCGCCGCGTGGGACAGCTGGTGGGTCGTGGTGATCTGCGTGGCGGCCGGGCTGCTGGCCGGCGTCGTACTGGCCGCGATGGCCCTCGACGACACGTTGAAGGTCACGATCACCGATCGGTCGGTCGAGTTCCTCAAGCACCAGAAGACCGTGACCGTACGGCGGGAGCAGGTGTCGGTCGTGTTCCTGGAAGGGAAGGAGATCGTCCTGCAGGACGCGAACTCCCGGGAGCTGGCGCGCGAGAAGCACGACCAGCTGAAGTCCGAGACCCCGAAGATCGCTGCCGCGTTCCGCGCGCACGGCTACCCGTGGTCGGAGGCGGGGGATCCGCACGAGGCCGAGTTCCGGCGCTGGATCGAGGACGACCCGGACCTGCCGCCGGCCGTCAACGCGATCCTCAAGGTCCGGTCCAGGGCGTTCGGCGACGGCGACAAGGGCAAGGCCGACCTGCGCGAACTCCGCACCGAGCTCACCAACCTCGGCTACACGGTGAAGGACAAGGACAAGGTGCAGTACTGGCGGGTCTAACTACCCAGCAAGTGGATCACTGCGTCGGCGTACGCCTGTTCGGCGTCTGGTGAGGTGTGGGTGCTGTCGGTGAGGGTGACGCGGTAGCCGTCGGGGGTTGCTTCGAGGGAGCGGAAGTGCGGGCCGAGCAGCGCGCGCAGTTGCTCCTCACGCGGAAGCCAGATGACCTCGCGCTGCTCGATGCTGTCCAGGGCCCATTCCGTGGTGCCGTTGAAGCCGATCACCTTGCTGCCCTGATAGTCGTGCACCTCGACGGTCATGTCGCTCACCACGAACACGTCCTCGTCCATGTCCCGGTCCGGTACGACGAAACGATCCCCGGCCGCAGGGCTCCACAGCACCCCGGCCTTGCGCAGTCGTCCGGCCTGCTCGATCGTGATCACGTCTCCATCCTCCCCACGGCACGCAAATGCCGCAGGTCCGCGCGAGCCGTCACCACCGAGAGACGGCTCGCGCGCGGACAGTGACTGCCCAGAAATCAGCGCCGAATCAGCGGTGCAGGGCGGCCCGGAGCTCGTCGGCGCGGTGCGCGATGCGATCGCGGCACTCGGTCGTCAGCGGCAGGTCGATCAGCGCGCCGGCCTGCAGGTGGCTGAGCCCGAACTCGGCGCGCAACCGGCGTACGGCGGTCGGCCGGTCGGCCGCGGATCGCAGTACGGCGGCCACCTCGTCGCGACGTTCGAACGCGGCCAGGATGCCGTCGTAGATCTCCAGCTGGTTGTGCGCGGAGCGGTCCGGCTCCGGCAGCTGCCGCTCGGCCCGGTCGGTCCCGACCACCTGGCGCCAGAGGGCGGGTACGGCGAGCCGGGCGCGGGTGTAGCGCCGGGTCAAAGGCTGGGCGTAGGTCATGGTCATCTCGGTTTCCCCCTAGTGATCAATCTGCCTTGGCCACCGCGTGTGGTTCGCGCGGCGGGCACTTCGTACCGGGCGTGGTGAGCGCCTCGAAGTGCCAGGGTTCGTTGTCGTAGCGGCGGCACACGCCGTACCGCCAGCCGTTCTTGTCCAGCCACGCCATGGCGGCCGCCGGGGCGATGTCGACGGCCTTGCCCTGCACGTGGGCGGAGTACTTGGGCGGCAGCACCCAGCGCACCGCCGCCTTGTACGACCCGTACTGCTTGATCGCGTCGTTCAGGAGGCGCTGCTGCTTCGCGGCGCTGCGCTTGCCGGAATTGATCCGGATCGTGACGCCGGCGGCGCGCGCGGCCGCGAACGCCTTCTTCAGGCGGGTCCGCAGCGTCGGGGAGAGCGCGTCGATGTTCTCCTCACGAGACGTCTGCGTCGGCTTCCGGGTCGGCTTCTGCGTCGGGGTCGAGGTGGTCTTCGGCGGGGTGGTCGGACGCTTCGTCGTACGGCGGGGCGTCGGGGTGACCACCGTCGCCGGCGGCGCGCCGAGGGCCGGGGCGCCGACCGTCGACACCACCGGCTGCTCGTCCGCGCCGAGGCCGAGGGCGTCCCCGACCTGCTGGTGCCACAGCAGCAGCGACCCGGCGACCGCACCGACCCCGACCACGCCGATCACGGACAGCAACCGCGTCCGCGCCGAACTCTTCCGGCGCGGCGCCAGGTGGTCCTCACTCATGGGGTACAGCCTTTCGGATCGGGGCGGTCGGCACATCCGTCCCAGGGACCGTCCTGCAGCCCCACCTGTAGCCCCTGAGTATCAGTTCGGACGCTGAGCCTCCTCCAAAAGTTGGAGACAGCGCCCGTCCGGTCAGATGAAGCTTCGGCAAACGGCAGCTGACTACGCTGGGCGACGTGACGAGTGTTTGGCGGCGATTGTCGCAGGGGCAGCAGGATCTGTTGCTCGCTGCGGTTGTCGGGCTGGTCTGGTTCGTGGCGCTGAACCTCATCAACGGCACCTGGCTGCGACCGCACAACCCGGCCGTCTCGGTCGTGACCGGTGTGTTCCTGGTCGGTACGGTCGCCTTCGCCCGTCGGATCCCGCGGACGACGCTGGTGATCGTCTCGGTGCTGTATCCGTTCCTGTACGCCGCGGCCGGCACCGGCCTGGCCGCTCAGCTCGGGTTGACGATCTTCGGGCAGCCGGAGATCAGCGACGCAGCGCTGCAGTCGGAGATCCACCTGGTCCCGCTGCTGGTCGTCGGGTACCTGGCGGCGTCGGCGGGTGTCCGGCGGTTCACCTGCCTGTTCTTCACGATGGGCAGCCTCGCGGGGTTGATGATCGGGTTGCCGACCGTGGTCGCGATCGTCTTGAGCCACGTCAACCGCGACGTACTGCGTGGCGACCGGTACCGGAGCCTGCCGCGCGACATCAGCAGCCTGTACACCTACATCGACGTGTCACTGTTCGTGTTCGCCGAGGCACTGATCTGCGGGATGGTGCTGCTCGGCGCGGACGCCCGCCGGCGCCGGAAGTCGCTGGCCCTGCTCGAGCAGCGCAACGCCGAGCTGGTCCGGCTGCGCGCCGTCGAGGCCGAGCGGGCCGCGGTCGCCGAGCGGACGCGGATCGCCCGCGACCTGCACGACGTGATCTCGCACCACGTCAGCGCGGTGGTGATCCGGGCGCAGGCCGCGGACCGGGTCGCCGACCAGCGTCCCGAAGTACTGCGGGAGGCGATCCGCTGGATCATTGCCAGCGGCAAGGAGGCGCTGACCGCGATGCGGGAGACCGTCCGGGTGCTGAACACCGCGTCACCGCAGATCGCGGGCGACACCGGCTCCGGTGGTGGGACCGCGCCGGTGCCGGATCTGGCCGACGTGGCGCGGATGGGTGAGCGGCTGAAGGCGGTCGGGATCGACGTCACGATGGAGCTCCCGCCGCGGCAAAGGCAGCTCACGTCGGCGACCGACCTGACCGCCGTACGGATCATCCAAGAGGCGCTGACGAACGTGATGGTGCACGCGAAGGCCACGGCGGCGCGGGTGACCTGGCAGAGTGGGCCGCAGGGCGAGCTGCTGACCATCGACGACAACGGGAACGGCGGCCCGCCGCCGGTGAACGTGCTGGAGACGGCGCGCCGCAAGGAGAGCGGCCGCGGCAACGGACTGATCGGGATGCGGGAACGGGCGACAGCGGTCGGCGGCACGCTCGCCGTCGCGGCCGGGCCCCTGGGTGGATGGAGAGTGCAGGCATGGCTACCGCCGCAGAAGTGAGCGAGCCGATCCGGATCCTGGTCGCCGACGACCAGGGGGTGATCCGGATGGGGCTGGCGATGATCCTCGACCACGAGCCGGACCTGACCACGGTCGCGCAGGCCGAGAACGGCGAGGAGGCGCTCCGGCTGATCGACCGGTACGACCCGGACGTGGTGCTGATGGACATCCGGATGCCGGTGATGGACGGGCTGGTCGCCACCGAGCGGATCACGTCGGCGAACCGCGCGGCCGGGCGGTCACGGCCTGCCGTGCTGGTGCTGACCACGTTCGACGACGAGGCGTACGTGCTGGCCGCGGTCCGGGCCGGGGCCTCCGGGTTCCTGCTGAAGGACACGGACCCGGACCTGCTGGTCTCCGCCGTACGCGCGGTGCACCGGGGCGACTCTCTCGTCGACCCGGCGTCGACCCGGGTGCTGCTGGAGCGCTGCATGGAGCTGGAGCGCCAGGTCGACGGCGGTACGACGGTTGCCGCGCCGGCGCAGCCTGATCCGCGATGGGTCGGACTGCTGGCGCAGCTGAGTGAACGTGAACGGGAGATCCTGGTGTGGATGGCCCGTGGCCTGTCGAACCGCGACCTCGCGACGAAGTTGTTCGTCAGCGAGACCACCGTGAAGACCCACGTCAGCTCGGTGCTGTCCAAGCTCGGCCTGTCGAGCCGGGTGCAGGCGGTTGTGGTCGCGTACGAGGCCGGAGTAGTGCGGCCCGGCGAGGCCGATGTGCGGTGGGAGTCCTAGAGGAACAGCCAGAGTGTCACCGCGGCGGCGACGAGGATCAGTACGACGGTCACGATCTGGCTGAGCGCCGACGCCTTCTGGCGTTGCGGCAGGAAGTCCCCGGTCATACTTCAAGAGTGCGTCGCGGAGGCGGCGTACCCATCGGTCGTCGGGATGGTTCTGGACTACTACCTGAGGATGACCGGCCGTCGCTTTCGTAGGCTGTCGCGGTGACTACCCGGGTGCTCAGCCGGCGCGAGCTGAATCGTGCGTTCCTGCAGCGGCAGCAGTTGCTGCGCCGTGAGCCCGGAACGGCGGCCGGGCTGATCGAGCAGCTGGTGGGCCTGCAGGCGCAGGCACCGCTGGCGGCGTACGTCGCGTTGTGGTCCCGGCTGGAGAACTTCGACCCGGCCGAGCTATCCGAGCTGATGATGTCCCGGCAGGCCGTACGGGCGTCGTTGCTGCGGGCGACCATCCATCTGGTCACCGCCGACGACTGTCTGATGATGTGGCGGCTCGTGCATCCGGTCGCGGACCGCGGGCTCCGGGGATCGTTCGGCAAGCAGCTCGCCGGCGCGGACGTCGACGCGGTCGTTGCCTACGGCGCCGAGCTGCTGAGCCGGGAACCGTACAGCCGGGCGCGGCTCCGGGACGTGATCGGCGAGCGCTGGCCGGACTGGGACGCGAACGCGCTCGCCTACGCCGTGAGCTACCTGACCGGCACGGTCCAGGTCACGCCGCGCGGGGTGTGGGGAAAGACCGGGCCGGCCGCGCTGCAGACGATCGAGAGCTGGCTGGGCCGTCCGCCGGTGCCGGATCCTTCGATCGACGACCTGGTCCTGCGGTATCTGGCGGCGTTCGGGCCGGCGAGTGTGGCCGACGTACAGATGTGGTCCGGGCTGACGAAGCTGCGTGAGGTGGTGGACCGGCTGCGGCCCGGGCTGCGCGTGTACGCCGACGAGGACGGGCGGGAGCTGTACGACGTGCCCGACGGTCCGCTGCCCGACCCGGAGACGCCCGCCCCGGTCCGGTTCCTCCCGGAGTACGACAACCTCCTGCTCTCGCACGCCGACCGCCGACGTGTGAACCCGGCCGAACGTCCGGTGCCGCTTCCGCCCGGCAACGGTGCCGCGATGGGCACAGTACTGATCGACGGCGACTACACCGCCGACTGGCGGCACCACCGCGGTAAGAGCCTGCAGGTCACCCCGCATCGGCCGCTCACCACTGCCGAACAAACAGCGGTAGAAGCCGAAGCCACTGAGCTGCTCGGCCTGATCGGCACCGCCGGCACCCCGGTCGTCGTGGGTCAGTCGCCGAAGTAGGCGGCGCGCACCTTCTTCGGGACACACAGCGACCAGGCGTCGAGGATGAGTTCGCGGAGTTCGTCGTGGTCGACGGCCGCCAGGTTGAGCTCGATCCACTGATAGCGCTCGTCGGACGGCCGCGGCGGAAGGAACTTGTCCGGCTCGGCGGCCAGGGCGGCGGCGCGTTCCTCGCGCGGGAAGCCGAGGCCGATGGTCTGCTCGTCGGGCGCGACCGCGAGGTAGACGATCTGACCGACCCGGAACTTGATCCGGTCCCGGACCAGCACCTCGTAGCTGCGGGGCAGGTCCGCGGTGATTTCGCGGATGTTGGTGAGATCTACCACGCTGTCAAGCCTAGAACCCGTCGCTGACAGGGGTTGTCAGTGTTTCCGCCGCTACCTTGGTTGGATGCCTGCAGTTGTGAGCGCGGTCGAAGGGGCCGAGGTGGTGTTCCGCCTCGGTGACGCTGCGCATGCGTTCACCGGCGTACGGTTGTGGCAGGAGCTGGGTCTTCCGGCGGAGCTGCTCGAGTTCAAGCCGGTCGAGTACGGCTGGGAGCTGCGGCTGCCGCGGCCGTCGGTGCACCGGATGGAGTACCTGTTCGACATCGCCGACCTCGGCATGCGGACCGATCCGACCAACCCGCGGATGGTCGGCGGCGCGTTCGGTGACCACTCGTGGCTGCCGTTGCCCGGATACGTCGAGCCGGCGTGGATCGCCGTACCGCCTCTTCCGTCGACGTTGACGCCGCTCACCGTGGAGTCGCCGGTCGGGCCGGTCGACGTCCAGGTGTGGGCGCCGGACGGGATCGCGCCGGAGTTCGAGCTGCCGCTGCTGCTGTCGCACGACGGGCCCGAGTTCGCGTCGTACGCCGGGCTCACGCACTACGCGGGGGCGCTGGTCGGGTCGGGCGGCCTCCCGCCGTTCCGCCTGGCGCTGGTCCGTCCTACCTCACGCAACCTCTGGTACGCCGCGAATCCTTTGTACGCGTCGTCGCTCGTGCAACACGTCTTACCGGCCGTGCGGGCGCAGTACCGGAGCCGGCGGCCCGTGCTGATGGGCGCGAGCCTCGGGGCGCTGGCCGCGCTGCACGCCGAATGGAATTTTCCGAACACGTTTTCCGGGCTGTTCCTGCAGTCGGGCTCGTTCTTCACGCCGGAGACCGATCCGCAGGAGGCGAAGTTCGAGTACTACGCCCAGGTGACCGGGTTCGTCGAGCAGGTGCTGTCCGCTACCGCGGCGCCGAGTACGCCGCCGGTCGCGATGACGGCCGGGACGACCGAGGAGAACGTGCACAACAACCGGGTGATGGCCGCCCGGCTGGCCGAGCTCGGGCTGTCCGTCGTGCTCGACGAAACTCCGGACATGCACAACTTCACAGCCTGGCGGGATGTGCTGGATCCTGAGCTGACGGAGCTACTGCGACAGACCTGGGGTGGGGCCGATGGAACGGGAGCAGGTCGAGTTGGAGGCGCCGGGGCTTGACCGCCGCGGCACCCTGATCCGGTACGGCCACTTCGGCCGCCCGGTGCTGGTCTTCCCGAGCGAGCAGGGCCGCGCCTGGGACTACGAGAACAACGGCATGGTCGACGCGGTCGCGCCGTTGATCGAGGCGGGGCGGGTGAAGCTGTACTGCGTGGACTCCTACGACCACGTCAGCTGGTCGGACCGGAGCATCCAGCTGGAACTCCGCGCGCGGCGGCACGAGCTGTACGAGTCCTGGATCGTGAACCAGGTCGTGCCGATGATCGGCACGGACTCGCCGGGCGTGTCGGACATCGTCACGACCGGCTGCAGCCTCGGCGCGTTCCACGCGCTGAACTTCGCGTTGAAGCGGGCGGACCTGTTCCCGGTCGCGATCTGCCAGTCGGGGAACTACGACGCGGCCAGCTGGCACGGCTGGGGCGAGCGCGGCGACGCGGTGTACTTCAACAACCCGGCCGACTATCTGCCCGGCCTGTCCGGCGACCACCTGGACTGGTTGCGGTCGCGGCTGTTCGTCCTGCTCACGGTCGGGCAGGGCGACTGGGAGACGAACCCGACCGGTTCCCTGCCGTCGGCCCTCAAGACCGCCGCCCTGCTGGAGGACAGGCGCATCCCGCACGAGCTCGACGTCTGGGGGTACGACGCCGCGCACGACTGGCCGTGGTGGCGGCAGCAGATCGCGCATCACCTGCCGAGGTTCTGTTAGACGGGACGCGGGAACGTACCTACCCTCGAAGGACGCCGACGTACGGAGGACGACTGTGGCTGATCGCTCGCGGCATTTGATCGGGTTGCTGCTCGGGGCCGAGGAGGACTGGCCGCAGGCGTTCGAGGCGCTGCTGCAGCGGGTCGGGCCGGTGACGATCGACGGGCGCGAGCACGAGTTCGGGTCCCGCCGGCTGACCATCGAGCCGTTCGACCTGAACGACCCGGTGCGCGTCGGGCTGGTGATCGACCGGCTCGCGTACTGGTACTACCACCCGCGCGAGTGGCTGAAGAAGGCCGCGCTGATGAACGGGACGTACCTGCTGAACTCCCCGTTCACGTTCCAGTCGATGGAGAAGCACTCGGCGTACTGCGCGATGCTCCGCCTCGGGCTGAAGATCCCGCGGACCGTCCTGGTGCCGTACAAGAACCCGGTCGACAACGTGCGCTGGGCGTACACGTCGGCGACGTACAACCAGCCCTTCGACCTGGACGCGCTGGCCGCGGACCTCGGGTATCCGCTCTACATGAAGCCGTTCGACGGCGGCGGCTGGCGCGGCGTGTCCCGGATCGAGAACGCCGACGACCTGCATCGCGCGTACGACGAGTCCGGCGAGATGCTGATGCACCTGCAGGCCACCGTCGACTACGACAAGTTCGCCCGGGCGCTGTCGATCGGCGCCGAGACGATGGTGATGGACTTCCGCCCGGACCAGCCGATGCACAACCGGTACGCCGTCTCGCACGACTTCCTGTCACCCTCGGCCGGGCACCAGACCGTCGCGATCAGCCGGATCGTGAACGCGTTCTTCGGCTGGGAGTTCAACTCCTGCGAGATGCTGGTGGCCGGCGACGACGTGTATCCCATCGACTACGCCAACGCGTGCCCGGACGTCGCGGTCACCTCGCTGCACTACTACTTCCCGTGGGCGTTGAGCGCGCTCGTCAAGTGGTCCGTGTTCTGCCTCGCGACCGGGCGGCGTTCGTCCGTCGACCTGCACACCGAGCGGTACTTCGAGATCGCGGACAACCCCGACCTCGACTACGACGCCAAGCTCGACGGCTACCTGCAGCTCGCCGACGAGCACTTCGAGACGGCGAAGTACCACGAGTGGTGCGCCAGTCATCTGGGCGACTTCGACCTGCGGGTCCGGGACTGGGTGGCGGGCCCGGACTTCGAGCGGGTGCTGCGCGAGACGGTGGCGGCGACGTACCCGGTGCACGAGCAGGACAAGTTCTTCGCGCATTTCAAGGGCCTCACCGACCTGTGGGTCGCCGATGCGTGACTCCGACGTACCGGCGTGGTGGCGGCGACTCGGGCTCGACGGGTTGATCGATGTCCACGTGCACTTCCTGCCGGACCGGGTGCTGAACGCGGTCTGGGCGTACTTCGACCAGGCGTCGACGCACTACGGGACCGAGTGGCCGATCACCTACCGGACCTCGGTGGAAGAACGGCTGAAAACGCTGGAATCCCTTGGTGTACGGGCGTTTCCGGCGCTTGTCTACCCGCACAAGCCGGGGATGGCCGAGTCGCTGAACTCCTGGGCGCGGGACTTCGCCGCCGTGACACCCGGTTGCGTGTCCAGCGGGACGTTCTTCCCGGAACCGTCCGCCGCCGCCTATGTACGCGAGGCCCTGGAGTTGGGGACGCGGATCTTCAAGGTCCATGTGCAGGTCGGCGGCTACGACCCGCGGTCCGGTGAGCTGGACGACGTCTGGGGACAGTTGGCGGAGGCCGGCGTACCCGTCGTCGTGCACTGCGGATCGGGCCCGATCCCCGGGCGGCACACCGGCCCCGGGCCGATGGGCGAGGTACTGCGGCGGCATCCTTCGCTGACGGCGGTGATCGCGCACCTGGGAATGCCGGAGTACGCCGAGCATCTCGCGTTGACGTCGTACCCGAACGTGCACCTCGACACGACGATGGCGCTGACGCCTTTCGTCGAGGCGATGATGCCGTTCCCGCGGGACCTCGTGCCACGCTTGCGCGACGTCCAGGACCGGATCGTGCTGGGGTCGGACTTCCCGAACATCCCGTACGAGTACGCCGTACAGCTCACGTCGTTGGAGTCACTGGACCTCGGCGACGACTGGCTCCGCGCGGTGTGCTGGGACAACGGCGCCCGCCTGCTCGGCTACGAGTGAGCTCGTAGATGGTCGGCGTGGCGCCGTTGTACCTGAGGAGCCGACGACGGACGACCTTTAGTCCAGGCTGCCGTTGAACGGTTGCCTCGAGGAGACGTTTGTCCTCGGTCAGCAGGACCGCACGGCCGTCGGCGGTGAGCACACGGTCGAGTTCGGCGAGCACCTCGGGGTACAGAACGCAGTTGTCGTGGTGACTACCGACCTGTTTCCCGAACGGGAGATTCGTGACGACTCGGTCCACACTCGCCTCCTTGAAGGGCAGAGCGCCGGCCGTCGCCCTGGCGAGAGCCTGGACTCCGTTGCGCGACGCGATCCGGAGCGCGTGCGGATCGCGGTCCGTTCCGGCGATCCGGGCCTCCGGGGCACGACGGCGTACTGCGAGGAGGATGGTTCCCGTTCCGCAGAACGGGTCGACCACCCGGTGGCCGGGCCGGATCTTCGCCAACCGGACGAGTACCTCGGCGACCACCGGATTGGTCGACCACGGCAGCCGTTCAAGCCGACCGAAGCGCCGCATCCAGGTGAGCGAACCGGCAGAGAAGTACAGACCGCAGGTGAGTAGTTCGTCGAGTGGCCCCTCGACCGTGCAGGCGACGGTCTCGGCGGACAACTCCTGGATCGAACGGACCGAGCGCATCGCCCGCAACTCCTCCAGGAGGAGATCGGTGGCGCCGTCGATGGTGCGCAGGACAAATTCGGGCACAGCAAGGCTCCTGAAGGCTCGCGAATCGGCAGAACTGTCGAAGCGCGACGTACGCACGACCGAGTCGGCCGACTCCGCTCGGAGCCGGCCGTGGGCCTGCCTACGTCTTCAGGAACACGACATCGGCGGCAGGGTATTCGGTCGCGCGGCCCGTCCTCATCTGATTTTCTTGGCGGATGGCACACGTGGACGAACGGCCGGCGGAAGACCCGGAACTGGCTGTCCTGTTGAAGGCCGCGTTCGACGAGCTCGTCGTGCGGAACGGCGCCGAGGGGCGGACACAGGTCAAGGACGGTGCGCGGTACTTCGTCGCGCTCGACGACGAGGGACAGGCTGTCGGGTGCGGCGCTCTGCAGGTCTTCGGCCCGGGCACTGCTCATCCCGGAGACGCGGAGATCAAGCGGGTGTACGTGACACCAGCCGCCCGCGGTCGCGGGCATGCGCGCAGATTGCTGGCCCAGGTCGAAGCGGCGGCCCGATCAGCCGGGCATCCGTTCCTACGCCTGAGCACCGCGGAGCGTCAGCCCGAAGCCATCGCCCTCTACGAATCAAGCGGTTACGCACGCATAGCGCCATGGGGCAAGTACGTCAACGAGCCCCGGACCCGCTGCTACGGAAAGGCGCTCTGAGGACGGGAATCGCCTTGTTCTACAGTAGAATCGGCGAGTGACGGACACTCGGATTCACACCGTTGACCAGTTGCTGGAAGTCTTGGATCGAGTGGTGGCGACGAGCGGTCGCGGTGACCGGTCCGACGCGTCGGCCGCGGAGTACTGGAGCGGTCTGCTGACCACGCCGGGGCACCCGCTGGCGACGCAACTGCCCGACGAGCCGTTGGTCGACTGGGAGCAGCGCGGGCTGCTCGGCGACCTCGAAGGGGCCCGGGTGCTCGACGTCGGGTGCGGCGGCGCGCGGAACACCCGGTGGTTCGCCGAGCGAGGGGCGATCGTCGACGGCATCGACCTGGCGAAGGACCTCCTCGACCAGCTGCGGCCGGCCATGCCCGGTTCGGTCACGCTGACGACGACCGACGTACTGCGGGATCCGCTGCCGGACCGCCTGTACGACGTGGTCTACGACTCCGGGTGCTTCCACCACATCGCGCCGCACCGGCGGATCACCTACCTGCAGCGCGTGCTGCCGCTCGTCCGGCCGGGCGGACGGTTCGGGATCGTGACGTTCGCGGCCGAGCGGATGGAGGCCCCGAGCGACCTCGACGTGGTCGCGACCGGCGACACGTACGGCGGGATGGCGTTCACCCTCGACGACCTCCGCGCGATCTTCGGTGTCTTCACCCCGGTCGAGCTCCGCGCCGTCCAGGAGGATCGCGACGGCACCTTCGCACCTGGCTTCCTCAACGCCGCGCTCTTCCGGAACGCAGTGGCATGAGCGACCACCAGGCTCTTCGACCGGGCAGGTCGACGAGCCGCCGGCATGCCGTCGGCCTCGCGGGCGTACTGGCGCTCGCCGCCGCCGCGCTCGCGTACTGGTTCCGCTGGCACCAGCGCCACGAATGGCTGGTCACCGTCGTCGCCAGCCACTGCGAGAAGGTCCCACCACTTCCGCACGTCGGCGCCGTCACCGGCGTCGGCATCGTTCTCTGCCTGGCCGCTGGAGCCTGCTTCGTCGTCTACCTGCAACGATGCGGCCTGCTGACCGGTGCGCTGGCTGCCGTACTGCTGATCGGCGCGTTCCTCGGTGTCGCCGGCGGCACCCTCGTCCTCGTCGACACCCCCACCCAGACCAGCGACGGCCTCGACGGCTCCGGCCTCCCCTGCCCCGAAGGCTGACCGACGGGCCGTTGCCCGGGCTATTCCAACGTTGTAAAGTGCTGCTGCCCCTACCAGATCAGCACCACGGGAGAGTTCATGACCCAGCCTCGTGCGGAGTACCCGCGCCCGCAGTTCGTTCGGCCCGACTGGCTGAACCTGAACGGCGAGTGGCAGTTCGAGATCGACCGGTCGGACTCCGGGCTGGAGCGCGGCCTGCGGGAGCGTGAACTGGAGCGGCGGATCGTCGTACCGTTCGCCCCGGAGACCGAGCTGTCCGGGATCGAGGACGTCGACTTCATGGAGGCGGTCTGGTACCGCACCACCGTGACGATCCCGGCCGAGTGGGACGGCAAGGACGCCGTACTGCATTTCCAGGCCGTGGACCACGACGCGACCGTCTGGGTGAACGGCGAGGAGGTCGTCCGGCACCGCGGCGGGTTCACCCCGTTCAGCGCGAACCTGCGGCACGTCGCCAAGCCCGGCGAGCAGGCGACCGTCGTCGTCCGCGCCCGCGACACGCACCGCGGCCCGCAGGCCCGCGGCAAGCAGAGCCAGCTGTACGCGAACCACAGCTGCCTGTACACCCGTACCACCGGCATCTGGCAGACCGTCTGGCTGGAAGCGGTACCGACGGTGCACCTGAAGCGGCCGCGGATCACCCCGGACGTCGCGGGCTCCAGCTTCCACCTCGAAGTACCGGTCTCCGCGAACAAGCCCGGCCACAAGATCAAGGCGACCCTGAAGGACGCCGACGGCGAGATCACCACCGCCGAGGTCCGCGCCGACCTGGACCTGGCTCCGCGCCTGACGCTGCAGGTGCCGGCCGAGCGCGTCCGGCTCTGGGACACCACCGACCCGCACCTGTACGACGTACGCCTCGAGCTGATCGATGCCGAGGGCAACGTGCTGGACGGCGCCGACTCGTACGCCGGGCTGCGGTCGGTGAGCATCAACGGCAAGGCGATCCTGATCAACGGCAAGCACGTCTTCCAGCGGCTCGTCCTGGACCAGGGGTACTGGCCGGAGAGCCTGATGACGGCGCCCTCCGAAGAGGCGATCGTGCGCGACATCGAGCTCAGCCTCGCGGCCGGGTTCAACGGCGCCCGCCTGCACCAGAAGGTGTTCGAGGAGCGGTTCCTGTACCACGCGGACCGACTCGGATACCTGGTCTGGGGCGAGTTCGGCGACTGGGGTTCCGGCGTCGGCGACACCGGCAACGACAACCAGCAGCCGACCGCGACGTACGTCGGCCAGTGGCTCGAGGCCGTCGAGCGCGACTACAGCCACCCGAGCATCGTCGGCTGGTGCCCGCTGAACGAGACGCACCAACTGCTGCACGACCGGATCACCCAGCTCGACGACGTCACCCGCGCGATGTTCCTGGCCACCAAGGCCGCCGACACCAGCCGTCCGGTCCTCGACGCGTCGGGCTACAGCCACCGGGTGCCGGAAACCGATGTCTGGGACTCGCACAACTACGAGCAGGACCCGGTCGAGTTCGCGAAGCAGATGGCCGACCTGGTGAACGACAAGCCGTACGGGAACACTCGCCACGACGACAAGGCGATCTCGCTGCCGTACGACGGCCAGCCGTACTTCTGCAGCGAGTTCGGCGGCATCTGGTGGAACGCGGAGAAGGCGGCCGCCGGAAAGAGCGGAAATTCCGCGGATTCCTGGGGCTACGGCCAGCGGGTCGCGAACGAGGAGGACTTCTACGTCCGCTTCGCCGGCCTGATCGACGCGCTGCTCGACAACGAGCTGATGTTCGGCTACTGCTACACGCAGCTCACCGACGTCTTCCAGGAAGAGAACGGCATCTACAACTTCGACCGCAGCAACAAGCTCGACGTACCCCGGATCAAGGCGATCCAGGACCGTCAGGCCGCTTACGAGAAGGACTGAAGCACGAGGCTGCCGGTGGCGACCAGGATCCAGAGGATTGCACCCAGGAGGAGCGGCCTGGGTCCTGCGTCGCGCAGCTCGCGCGGGCGGAGTGAGAGTCCGATCGCAGCCAGTGCGGCGGTGATCAGCGTGCTGCCGACGACGGTGAGCGTCGGCAGCCAGGACTCCGGTACGGCGCCCGCGGAGCGCAGACCCGCGGCCGCGATGAAGCCGATCAGGAACAGCGGGACGAGCTTGCGCCACGGCAACGGCTTGCGGATCGACGCCGTGGAGCCCGCGTACGAACCCTGCGACGCGGCGTCGAGTGCACGCGCCGCGCGGTTCTCGCGCCGGATCTTCAGCGCGGCCAGGGTCAGCACGATCGGGATCAAGGTGAGCGAGCGGGTCAGCTTCACGACGATCGCCTGATCGCCGGCCGACTGGCTGTACGCGTATCCGGCGGCGACCACGGACGACGTGTCGTTGACCGCCGTACCCGCCCAGAGGCCGAACGCCTCTGAACTCAGGCCGAGCAGGTGGCCGAGTGGCGGGAACGTCAGCACCGCAACGATGTTGAAGGTGAAGATCGTCGCCAGCGCATAGGCGACGGACGAGCGCTTGGCTCCGATCGCCGCTGTTGCCGCCGCGATCGCGGAGCCGCCGCAGATCGCCGTACCGACCCCGATGAGGGTCTGGGTGTCACCCCGTACGCCGAGGATGCGGCCGAACAACCACGCGCCGCCGAGCGCGAGCGCCAGCGTGCCGAGCATGACCGGCAGCGACGAGACGCCGACGCGGGCGACCTGCTGCAGGGACAGTCCGGTTCCGAGTACGACGATCGACAGCTGCAGCAGTGTCTTCGAGGCGAAGTCGTAGCCCGGGCGCCACGCGTCGGAGCGCAGTACGGGAATGATGCTGCCCGCGATCACGCCGATCAGGATGCCGAAGACCGCGCCGCCGACCAGCGGTACGAGATGCCCGAGCGGCACGGCGACGGCAGTCACGCCGAGCACGATCAGCAGCCCGCGCAACCGCAGTACGGCGGCGGCGAGGCGATGAAGACGAGGGTGCAGCGCGGCGGACAAGCGTGGGCGTCGCGGAGCGGCGGAGTGGTGTCGCGGTGGCCTAACCTCGAGCTGCACCACTAACCGGTCCCTTCCTGCCAGAAATGTACGTACATTCAAGGTAGGAGATGACCGGACATTTGGCAACTCTCGAAGGGACGCGCGTGCGGAAGCTTGAGCGAGGTGGCGGCGAGCCGCTCTGGAAGCAGCTGCAGGCGGATCTCGTCCGGCGGCTGCGGTCCGGGGAGTTCGACGACGCGTTCCCCGGCGAGCTCGCGCTGGTCGAGGAGTACTCCGTGAGCCGGCACACGGTCCGCCAGGCGCTCGGGCAGTTGCGGACGGACGGGCTGATCGTCGCGGAACGCGGCCGGCAACCACGAGTGGCGACCGCGCCGGAGATCCGGCAGCCGATGGGCGCGCTCTACAGCCTGTTCTCGTCGGTCGAGGCATCAGGCCTTCCGCAGCGCAGCGTCGTCCGGGCACTCGACGTCCGCGCCGACGGCGTCATCGCGGCCCGGCTCGACCTGGAGGCGTCGATCCCGCTGCTGTATCTCGAACGCCTCCGGTACGCCGGTGACGAGCCGCTCGCCCTGGATCGCGTCTGGCTTCCCGCCAAGCTCGCGGAACCGTTGCTCGCCGCGGACTTCACGCACACCAGCCTCTACAACGAGCTCGCCACCCGGGCCGGCATCACGCTCGACCACGGGCGGGAGGACATCCGCGCCGTCGTACCGACCGCGGCCGAACGCACGCTCCTGCACTGCCCGCCCGACGCCGCCGCGTTCTCGATCAATCGCCAGGGCACCTCGCAGAACCGTCCCGTGGAATGGCGGCACACGGTGGTGCGCGGCGACCGGTTCGCACTGTCCGCCGAGTTCTCCGCCAACACCGGCTACCGCCTGACACCGGCTCCGAACGCCGGCGCCCTCTCACAAGCCTGGTAGGTCCGCCCGGAACGGATCGTCGGCCGGCAGCCAGCAGGTCCGCGGATCGAAGTCCACCACGACGTCTCGCGTCAGCGCATCGACAGCAGCGAGTACGGCGGGACGCGCTTCGTCCCGGCGCGACACCAGCGCCCAGGTCCACACCGGAACGGGATCGACGACCGGGCGGCGTACGAAGCCCCGCGGCAGTGGCGTCGCGTCGCGCTTCGGCGAACTCACGACGGGCCGGCGCAACCGTCGTACGTGATCGAAGAAGGCCGGCCCCGTGATCCCGTGGTCCTCGATGCGCTCGACCGTGGCGCCGGTCGCCCGCGCGAATTCGACGGCGTAGATGTTCCAGGACGCCCAGGCCTCGGTGTCCGCGTCGACCAGGACGACCGTGTCGCGCGCCCGCACCGCCGACTCGTCCCCGACCGAGACCGCGAACAACCGGTCCGCGCCGAGCAGCCGGCCGTTCAGGTCCTGCTCGGCCAGATCGGTGGCCCGTACCCAGGCGATCGCCAGGTCGACGCTCCCGTCCGCGACCCGCGCGGCCTGCGTGTGCGACGGCATCACCCACGCGTCGACGAGCAGCTGCGCGACCCCGGAGACCCGCTCCGCCAGGTCCGGCGGACGCCAGCTGACATAGCCCAGCCGCACCGGCTCGCTCGCCGCGAACCCTCGAGCGGTACGCCGTAACGCGTCCGCCTGCTCCAGCAACGCGCGCGTCTGCGGCAGCAGCGTCTCGCCGTACGTCGTCAACGTCACGGTCCGGCGATCGCGCTCGAACAAGCGCACGCCGAGGTCCCGCTCGAGCGACTTGATCTGCTGCGACAACGACGGACCGGCGATGTGCAGCCGCGCCGCGGCCCGCCCGAAGTTCAGCTCCTCGGCGACCGCCACGAAGTACCGCAACTGACGCAGCTCCACGTCCCGAAGCGTAGTAGGCCGCGCCTCTCAGCTGGGAGCAGGACGGTCGTGGAAAACCCCACATGGTTCGACCACGATCGAAGTACATCCACTCGACGAAGGAGCATCATGAACCACCGGAAAGTCGCCGTGATCACCGGAGCGTCGCAGGGCATCGGCGCCGGGCTCGTCGCGGCGTACCGCAATCTCGGTTATGCCGTGGTCGCGAACTCGCGCACGATCACGGTTTCCGACGACCCCGAGGTGCTGGCGGTCGCCGGCGACCTCGCCGAGCCGGGCGCCGGCGCGCGGGTGATCGAGCAGGGCCTCGCCACCTTCGGGCGCATCGATGCCCTGGTCAACAATGCGGGTGTCTTCGTGGCGAAGCCGTTCACCGAGTACACCGACGCGGACTACGACCAGATCGCCGGCGTGAACCTGCGCGGGTTCTTCGACATCACGCGGAGCGCCGTCGCGGCGATGCTGGACAACGAGGACGGCGGCCATGTCGTCAACATCACCACCAGCATCGCCGATCACGCCTACACCGCCGTACCGTCCGCGCTGGCCTCCTTGACGAAGGGCGGTCTGAACGCGGTCGTCAGGTCTCTTGCCACCGAGTACGCAGGCCGCGGGATCCGCTTCAATGCCGTTGCCCCCGGCATCGTTCGTACGCCGATGCACCCGGAGGACACGCACGCGTTCCTGGCGGCGCTGCACCCGGTCGGCCGGCTCGGCGAGATCGAGGAGATCGTCGACGCGGTCACCTATCTGGAGAACGCCAAGTTCGTGACCGGCGAAGTACTGCACGTCGACGGCGGGCAGCAGGCGGGGCACTGAGATGAAGCCTTGGCGTCTGGCGGGTCAGGGTGCCGCGGCACTGGCCGGCGGCATGGGCATCGGCCGGTTCGCGTACACGCCGATCCTGCCGATGATGCACGCGCAGGCCGGTCTGTCGCCGCGGCTCGGTGCGGCACTGGCGACCGCCAACTACACCGGCTACCTGGCCGGCGCGGTTGCGGCGGTCGTCGCACCGCGACTGATCCACTCCCGCTGGACGCTGCGGGCCTCACTCCTGATCCTCACTGCGACACTCGCGTTGATGCCGCTGGGCCGTCCGTTGTGGTTGGTCCTGCGGCTCGTTGCGGGGATCGCCAGCGCGTTGGTGTTCGTGATCGCGGTCAACGCCGTACTCCCCCGGCTACGCAGCCACCACGTCGGCTGGACGTTCGGAGGAGTCGGCGCGGGCATCGCCCTCTCGGGCGCGGCACTGGCCGGCGGCGACTGGCGTACGGCGTGGTGGATCACGGCACTCCTGACGATCGCCTGCACGATCCCGGCGTGGCAGCTGACTGGGTCGCCGGCAACTGCGTCGCGCCCCGCGGGCGGCAGGTCGCGGCATTTCACCGCACTTCTCACGAGCTACACATTGGAAGGGATCGGCTACATCATCGCCGGCACGTTCCTCGTTGCCGCGATCAACGAAACGGCGTCCGGCCCGATCGGGAACGGCGCCTGGATCGTCGTCGGGCTGGCCGCCGTACCGTCGACTGCCCTGTGGGCGGCGCTCGGCCGTCGATGGGAGCGGTCGACGTTGCTGCTGGTCGCGCTGGTCCTGCAGGCGATCGGCATCGCGCTTCCCACCGTTGTCCACGGGGTCGCTGCGGCTCTGATCTCCGCGGCGCTCTTCGGAGCCACGTTCCTGGGCGTCGCGAACCTCGCTCTGGCGATCGGCGCCGAGCTTCGGGTGCCGCACGCGGTCGCCGTACTCACCGTCGGCTACAGCCTCGGCCAGGTCGTCGGCCCGCTCGCCGTCGGACCACTGCTCCACAACGGATATCACCAGGCGCTCCTCGTGAGCGCGGCCGTCGTCGCTCTCGCTGCAACGGCCGCGCTCCTGGTCCGCCACCACCCAAGGAGACTCGCATGAACACGCTGACCACCATCCTGGACCAGTGGAAGTCGGGCATCGACGACCACGATCCCGAACGCGTCGCGGCCCTCTTCACCAAGGACGCGATCTTCCAGGGCCTGCACCCGTACGGCGTTGGCCGGGACGCGGTCGCCGAGTACTACGCATCGCAGCCGCTCGGCCTGTCCGCGCAGTACCGAATCCTCGAAACCCGGCAACTGTCGGACGACCTGCTTCTTGCGTACCTGACCGTCGACTTCTCGTTCATCGACCGGCCCACCATCACCGTCAACCTGAGTGTGCTGATCGCCGGCGGGCTGATCGCGCACTACCAGGTGTCGCGGTTGTAGATACTGGCCGCATGAGTGTCAAAGAGCTGCGGTTGGTGGTCACGGCGGACGACTACGACGAGGCGGTGACCTTCTACCGCGACGTACTGGGACTTCCCGAGCGCGCGTCGTACTCGTCGGAGGACGGCCGCGTGACGATCCTCGAGGTCGAGCGGGCGACGCTGGAAATCGCGGACCCCGGACAGGCGGACTTCATCGACGCGGTCGAGGTCGGCCGCCGGGTGGCCGGCAAGTACCGGGTGGCGCTCGAGGTGGACGACTCGGCGGCGACCACGCAACAACTGGCCGCCGCCGGCGCAACGGTGATTGCACAACCGACCCACACACCCTGGAACTCGCTGAACGCCCGCCTGGAGACTCCCGGCGGCATTCAGCTCACGTTGTTCACCAACCTTGACCTCAAGTGAACTGGAAGTGTTGAGGTGGCAGCCATGTGGAACATCTCGGACCTGGACCTGGACGCTTACCTCGCACGGATCAGGCACGATCGGGTCGCGCCGTCCGCCGACGCATTACGCAGTCTGCATCGGGCGCACGTGCTGGCGATTCCGTTCGAGAACATCGACGTGGTCCTCGGAACACACCCCGGCATCTCGCTCGACGCGATCCAGGCCAAGATGGTCCGGCGGCAACGCGGCGGGTACTGCTATGAACACGCGCTGCTGTTCGGTGCGGCACTGGAGCAGCTCGGGTTCGACGTCGTACGGCGGGTCGCCCGGGTGCAGCCGCACAAGGCCGGGCCGCGGACGCACGCACTGCTCAAGGTCGGCGTCGAGGGGCAGGAGTTCCTCGCCGACGTAGGGTTCGGCGCAGGTCAGCTGAATCCGACCCCGCTGAAGGACGGCATCGTCATCGACCAGGCCGGCTGGGACCACCGTCTCACCCGCGACGGCGACGTCTGGACCCTCTCGAAGAAGACCCTCGACGGCTGGATCCCCCAACACGCCTCGAACGACGAACCGGTCCGCCCGATCGACTACGAGGTCTACCACCACTACGTCTCCACCCACCCCGGCTCCCCCTTCACCGGCCGCCCCGTCGTCATGCGCGTTACGGAAGGCGAAGTACGCCGCCTCGTGGGCCAAACCCTCACCACCGAACACCCCAACGACAGCACCGAGCGTCCCGTACCGCCGGCCGACCTACCCGACGTACTCGCGTCCCTCGACGTAATCCTCACCAAAGAAGAACTCGCCCGCCTCACGTAAGCCGGTTTCCAGCCGCCGGCTGGGTAAGAAAGTGCCACGGAGCGACCAAATGTTTCCCAGCTCCCGGGCATCAGGACTGCGCCGGTCCGGGCTGTCGGGGGGTTTCGGTGCGGAAGGATTGGCCTAGTTCGGGGCCCAGGCCGTAGTAGTGGCGGAAGTTGTAGATCAGGGGGGACCAGGTGGCGGGGTCGATGTGGGAGGTGCCTGGTACGACGAGGTGGTGGGCGGCGTGCACGCGGAGGACGCGGGCCTGGGCGATCAGGAAGTTGCCCTTGGCATCCAAGTCGCAGTGCGCGACGGTCGCCTCGAACTGCAGCGGGCATTCGGAGACGCGGGGTGGGGTGACGAGGTCGGAGGCGATCGGTGTGAGACCGGCGGCGGTGAACTTGGCACGTTCGTGGCGGAAACGGTCCTGCTTGGCTGCCGGCACCGGATCGGCCGCGGTCAGCGGCGCGAGACGTTCGACAGCCTGCCAGAGGTCGGGTGACGGGTAGTTGATCACCACGTCCGGGCGGGCGCGCAGGTTGGTCGCCGTCTGGCCGGAGACGCCGACACCGAGGACGACCACGTCACCGAGCGCCCACGCGGACGACATCGGGGCGAGGTTGACGGTGCCGTCCTCGTTCACGGTGCTGAGCAGCGCGACCGGCGTACCGACGTACAGGATGGAGGGTTCGATCGTCAGGTGGGTCACGTGGATCGAGGTTAGGCACCGGACCGTTCGGCCAGGGCCTAACCGTCGCAGCGGCATGATGGAGGCATGACTGCCGAGGGTGAGGAGCTGGCCGGCTGGGCGCGGATGCTGGCGGACGGGACGCGGGCGACGGTCTGCCTGGCGTTGCTCGACGGGCGGGCGTGGACGGCGAGTGAGCTGGCCAGGCTGGCGAAAGTGTCGCGCCCGACGATCAGCGAGCACCTGAACCAGTTGGTCGACGGCGGGCTGCTGAGCGAGCTCCGGCAGGGCCGGCACCGCTACGTCAAACTGGCCGGCCCGGACACCGCCGAGCTCATCGAAGGACTGGCCGCGCTCGCGCCACGACGTACCGAGGTGATGAACAGCCTCGCCGCCGTGAGCAAGCGGGACGCGTTCGCGCGGGCCCGGACCTGTTACGACCACCTGGCCGGCAAACTCGGCGTCGCGCTCGCCGACGCGATGACCGAACGCGGCCTCGTCGACTGGTCCGAAGGCATCACGCTGACGCCGGAAGGCCAAGCCTGGCTGAAAGATCTCGGCATCGAACCAGAGGTGCGGCGGGGTCGTCCGGCGCTCCGCTCCTGCCTGGACGTGACGGAACGCCGGCCGCATCTGGCCGGTGCCGTCGGCGCCGCATTGTGCGCGCACGCGCTGCACCAGGGGTGGGTGACGCGGATACCGGGCGGCCGGGCGCTCAAGGTGAACGGCGCAGTTCAAGCGTTCGGGTTGGCGTCCGGAGTCTGAGAACTGCGTGAGGGAACACGCTTTCAACAGGCGCCGCGACCGGATTGCCCTTAGCCTTCGGCCATGACCGAGATCGAGCCCGGCACCGAGCTGGTGTCCCGTCTCCCTCTGCCCAGCCATGTCGTCGTCCGTGTGGACGGCACCTGGCGTCGCGGCTGGCTGATCGGCCGCGACCACGAGGATTCGGGATGGACCGCTCTGGTGCAGTACGAGGGCGACGACGGGAACGAGCGGACGGAACGCCTGCCGGCCGACCGGATCGCCCTGCCGTCGTCGGAAGGCCCGACCGAGCAAGCGTCCTAGGGAGGGAACGCGGCGCGAGGGCCCCCGGGTGAGCATCACCGGGGGCCCTCGTGCGTAACGCTGCCTGGCGCCTCATCAGCAGTCGAGAATCCCGGCCCAGGCCCTTCGGGCGGACGACCTGGGACGGGATTCTCAGTGGCGTTACACACGGTGTATCGCCGGTGACGGCGCGAGTGTTACAGATTTGCCCGAACTTTCTCTCGGGCGGATCACGACGTAGGCGACCCCGGTGCACGTCCCTGAACACCGGGGTCTGGATCGGCGGACTCTCGAGCGATCGCCGTTCTTGATCCCCTAGGTGCCCCGGCATGCGCCGGATATGCGCATTCGGAACCCGAGCGATCAGAACCGAACGGCGAGCAGCACCCGGCCGGTCTCTGAGCTGCGGATGTCCAGCGCCTGGATCTCGCCGCGCTTCAGCTTGGTGGTGGCGGCCGGCTTCACGGTCGTCCCCGGCGCGGACGTCCAGCTCGCGATCAGCTGGACCTTCCCGGACGTGTCGGTGACGTACAGCTCGTACCCCCGCGAGCGTTCGCTCGGCGTCGCGAGTTCGTCGTACCGGCAGCTGATCTCGATCGTCGTACCCCAGGGCTCGGGCACCAGCCGGGCGTCGGCGGACAGCTTGCTCGACACGGTCTGCGAGAGGACGACGTAGTCGCCCTTCGGATCGTCGTGGGTCAACGGGATCATCACCAGCGCACCGACAACGGCCGCGGCGACCGCGACCGCGGTGGCGAGCGCTCCGAACCGCACCCGCCGCCTCCGCCGATCGCGCTGGACGCTGCGGGCCAGGCCGGGCAGCAGGTTCGGCGGGTCGGTGGTGACCGTGGCGAGCGCCCGCTCGGCGGGCAACGCGGCCAGCATGCCCGGTACGCCGGCCAGCGACGCGACCGCGGCGGAGCATTCGGCACAGGTGTGCAGATGCTCCTCGTACACGTGCCGGTCCTTCGCCGACAACGCGCCGAGCAGATAGGCCGCGTCCCACTCACGGTACGGGTCGGTCATTGACTGGTCACCCCCTTCTCCTGCAGAGCGAGCTTCAGGGCTCGCAGCCCGTAGTGCAACCGCGATTTCACAGTGCCCGACGGGATGTCCAGCTCCTCGGCGATGTCGGTGACGGTACGGCGGCCGTAGTACGCGCGGACGATCACCTGCCGGTGTTCCTCGGACAGCTGCGCCAGCGACTCTGCCACCAGCCACGCATCCAGTACGGCGTTCGCGTGGTCGGCGCTCGGGTTCTCCGGGAGGTCGTCGCTGGCGACCTCGCGGCTGACCCGGGCGCTGCGCCGGTCGTCGATGACGAGGTTGCGCGCCACCGTGAACAGCCAGGCCCGCGCCCCCGCCTCGTCCTCGGTCAGGATGTTCGGCCGCCGCCACGCGCGGAGCAGGGTCTCCTGGACGACGTCCTCGGCCAGCCGGTCGTCGCCGGTCAGCCGGACGACGAACCGCCACAGCGCAGGAGCGTGCACGTCGTGCAGCTCGCGCAGCAGCGTCGCCCGGTCGTCGGCCATCGGCGCTCCTGCTCTGTGGGAGATCGGGTCGGACATGTCACTCGGTTGCCGCGGTCACCCGCGACTGAGCTGCCCGCTCCACCGCCCAGGCGCCGTTGCCGAGGAAAGCGATCAGCAGGAAGGCGAAGCAGAACAGCGCCGCCTTCTCGCCACCATTCTGCACAGGCAGCAAAGCGCCGGCCTGGTGGACGGTGAAGTAGGCGAACGCCATCGATCCCGAGCAGAGCAGCGCGGCGTACCGGGTGCCGAGCCCGATCATCACCAGCGCGCCACCGACCGCCTGGATCAGCGACGCCCACCAGGACGGCCAGGCGAGCAGCTCAGCCTGCTCGGTTCCGAGGATGCCGAACAGCGCCGCCGCGCCATGCGTGGCGAACAGGAATCCGACGACGATCCGGAAGACGCCGATCACTTCGGACTGAAAACGCTCGAGCACCTGCACAGGGCCTCACTCCTCGCGGTGGGGTGTAGTGGTCTTGTGCCTGGTTCGAACGATTGAACGCTCTACTTGGTTCAACGCTGGGTGATGTGAAGCTCACAGTCCGAATCGATTGTCTTCCGGGTCGCGAATTGGTAGCCGCGCGCCGCGATCGTGAGCCCGGTACCCCAGACGACGTACGCCGGGACCGCCACCCAGAAGAAGCTGTCCGGCAGGCCGACGTCGCCGTACACGGGTTGTCCCTGGACTGCGGCGACGATCATCTGGATCAGGCCGACACCGAAGTACGCCGTCATGCCGGCACCGAGCAGGTACCCCGGGACCAGCAGCATCCACCGCGGGAAGACCCGCCCGATCCGGTGCACCAGCAGGAACGGCAGCAGCGTGCCCACGAGCAGGAATCCACCCTCGAAGAGGATGACTGACAGGTTCCCGCCGTACGGCGTCTGCTCGAAGCCGACGACCGCCTGCGCACCAAGGCGCGTGAGGCAGCCCGCGGTCGCGAAGCAGGCGCCCATTGCCGAGACCCAGGACGGCCACGGCTTGGCCGGCGCTTGATGCGCTCGCGCCAGGAGCACGAGCAGGACAGCGCCGGCGATCGCGCCGAGGCGGCTGAGCATCCCGAGCCCGTCGAACGGGATGCCGAGACCCGGGAGCACTGCGGCGACCAGGTCGAGCAGGATGAACGCGGCCGCGGCGAGCCATCCCGCGGCGAGCACCCAGAGCAACCGCGGCCGGATCCTGAGCACCGCGAGCGCGGTGATCAGACAGGCGACGACGGACACCCAGTTCGGAATCAGCAGGTCGTCGCCGGGCAGCTTCCAGTCAGGCGCGTGTCCTGTCGCGTACCAGACCCGCAGAGCGCCGTACGCCGCTGCCCACACCACCACCGCTCGCCTCATGCAGCCAGTCTGTTGAGCCCCTGCCCCGCAGGGATCACCCGCGCGAGGGAGCGCCGTCCACCCTCAGCGTGAAGCGTGCAACTGCTGCAGCAGACGGATGAACGCCTTGCGGTCGGCTGCGGAGAGGCTGTCGAGGACCTGGAGCTCTTCGGTCTGGATCTGCTTGCGGACGGCACGCCGTACCTTCCGGCCCTGCGGTGTGATCGACAGCAGACGGACGCGGCGGTCGTCCGGGTCCGGGGTGCGTTCGATGAGGCCGGCTCGCTGCAACTCGTCGAGGGTGCCGATGATGCGTGACTTGTCCGCGCCGATCGCCTCCGCGAGCGCAGCCTGGGTGCGCACCGGAGTGTCGTCGAGCGCGGTGAGAACGGAGTAGCCCCACATCGAGACGTCGTGCGCGGCGAGCACCGGCAGCTCGATCGCGATCAGTTCCCGCACCAGCGGATACAGCATCGCTGCCAGGTCGGGGCGCTCGGTTGCCATGCCCGAAAAGGTAGCACTGGCGCAATCATATGCTCATGCTTATGATAAGCGCATGCATACTGTTGATTATGTGGCGCTCGACGCCGAAGCCGTCCGGACCAGCATCGAGCTGGTCAGCACCGCGACCACTGCCGACCTGTCCAAGCCGACGCCCTGCCGGGCCTGGACCCTCTACGGCCTGCTCGCTCACATGGCCACGCAGCACTACGGCTTCGCGGCCGCCTCTCGCGGCGAGGCCGATCCGGCGATCTGGAAGCTCCGCGACCTCGGCGACGATCCGGTCAAGGCGTACGTCGAGTCCGCCGAGCACGTGCTGGACGCGTTCGCGCAGCCGGGGGTCGCGGACCGCACCTTCCCGCTGGCCGAGTTCGGGCCGGATGCCGCCTTCCCCGGCGCGCAGGCGATCAGCTTCCACTTCATCGACTACGTCGTCCACAGCTGGGACGTCGCGAAGTCACTCGGTACGCCGGTGTCGTTCAGCCCCGCCGTACTCGAAGCCGCTCAGGCCGTCGCGCAGGTCGTCCCGACCGGCGAGGTCCGCCAGGCACCCGGTACGCCGTTCGCGGCCGACATCCCGTGGTCCGGCAAGGACCCGCTCGACGGCATCGTCGCCTACCTCGGCCGCAATCCTGCCTGGCCGAACTGACCATCACCAGTCGTGGACGGTGCCGTCCTTGAGACGGTTGTACGGCAGGTACGCCCGCTCGTAAGGGAATCCGGCGGCCGCGTCCTCGTCGAGTTCGACGCCGAGACCCGGCTGCTCGCCCGGGTGCAGGTAGCCGTCCTCGAAGGTGAACGACTGCCGGAACACCTCGGCCGTCAGCGCGTTGTGCGGCATGTACTCCTGGATCCCGAAGTTGTGAATGGCCAGGTCGAGATGCAGCGCGGCCGCCATGCCGACCGGCGAGATGTCGGTCGGCCCGTGGATCCCCGACTTGATCTGGTACTGCGCGGCGAAGTCGAGGAGCTTGCGCAGCGCGGTGATCCCGCCGGCGTGGGTCACCGAGGAGCGGACGTAGTCGATGAGCTGTTCGCTGATCAGGGTCTGGTAGTCCCACACGGTGTTGAACACTTCACCGATCGCCAGCGGGGTCGTCGTATGCCGCCGTACGAGCCGGAGGGCCTCCTGGTTCTCCGCGGGAGTGCAGTCCTCGAGCCAGAACAGGTCGTACGGCTCGAGTGCCTTACCCAGCTTCGCCGCCTCGATCGGAGTCATCCGGTGGTGCCCGTCGTGCAGCAGCGGCAGCTCCGGCCCGAACTCGGCGCGGACCGCCTCGAAGACGGTCGGGAGGTGACGCAGATACGCGCGGGTGTCCCAGTCCTCCTCGGCCGGCAACGGACCGCGTTGGGCGGGCTCGTAGTCGTCGCTCCGCCCGCCCGGCGCGGCCGGTTGCGTCGGTACGCCGTACAGCGTGCCGATGCCGGGGACGGCGGTCTGCACGCGGATCGCGCGGAACCCCAGATCGAGGTGATGGCGGATCGAGTCGAACAGCTCCTCGGTGTCACGTCCGGACGCGTGGCCGTACGCGGTGATGCCGGTGCGGGACGCGCCGCCGAGCAGCTGGTACAGCGGCATCTCCGCCGCCTTCGCCTTGATGTCCCACAACGCCATGTCGACGGCCGCGATGGCGGACATCGTCACCGGACCGCGACGCCAGTACGCCGAGCGGTACAGGAACTGCCACGTGTCCTCGATGTTGCGCGCGTCGCGGCCGATCATCAGCGGCGCCACGTGCTCGATCAGGTACGACGCGACAGCGAGCTCGCGACCGTTCAGCGTGGCGTCGCCGAGACCGGTCAGGCCGTCGGCCGTGGTGATCTTCAGCGTCACGAAATTGCGGCCGGGGCTGGTCACGATGACGTCGGTGGCGACGATCTTCATCGCGGCTCCTTCGGGTGGGTCGCGGGACCGGTCGTCTGCCGCACGAGCAGCTCGGTCGGCAGCTCGGTGGTCAGCGGGATCGGCGCGGACGGGTCTGCCAGATGCTGGAGGAGCAGATCGACCGAGCGGCGCCCGGCCTGCTCCTTGGGGATGGCCAGCGTGGTCAGCGCCGGATGCACCATCGCCGAGGTCTGGATGTTGTCGATCCCGACCACGCTCACGTCGCGTGGGACGGCGATCCCCCGCTCCCGCAGCGCACCGAGAAGACCCATCGCCATCAGGTCGTTGTGCGCGACCACCGCGGTCACGGCGCCGATCAGCACTCCTTCGGCCGCTTCCGCACCGCCTTCGAAGGTCGGCGCGAAGTTGCCGAGCTCGACGAGCTGGACGTCGACCCGCTCGGCCGCAGCGCGTAACCCGCGCACCCGCTCCTTGGTGGACCAGCTCTGCCGCGGACCTGCGACGAACCCGATCCGCTGATGACCGAGTCCGGCAAGGTGCTCGACGATCAGGAGCATGCCCTGAGCGTTGTCCGCCGAGACGGACGGGATCGAGCCTGCCCGACGGTTGACCAGGACGACCGGCGCCAGTCTCGCCGCGTCGCGCAGCTCGGCAGGTTTCATCCGGGGGGAACACAGGATGATGCCGTCGACCTGCTTGGCCAGCGAGCGGACCAGGCCGACCTCGGCTGACGCGTCCTCGTCGGTGTCCATGACGAACACCTGATAGTCGCCGGCGTGGGCCTGGCTCTGGATCCCCTTGACCACCGAGGGAAAGAAGGGGTTCGCAAGGTCCGGCAGGATCAGGCCCAGGTTGCCGGTTCGTCCCGTGATCAGACCTTGCGCTGCCCGGTTCGGCCGGTAGCCGAGGTGGTCGGCCACCCGCAGGACCCGCTCGAGGGTGACTGCGTCCACGATCTCCGGGGACGACAGAGCACGCGAAACGGTCGACGCGGACACCCCGGCAACCCGGGCCACGTCGCGGATCGTCACCGCCATCTTGCCTCCCTGAGCCTCAGTCTGAAACCGATTGCAGATATCTGTCAATCAGAGTGTTCCAGAACTCGGACTGCGGCCGAAGTACCTGTAGATCAAACATTTCCGAGGGGTTGCCGGCTGCTGAACGTCGTGCAACCCTTTTCAGCGCCGATGGTGTGAACCGCCCCACTCCGAAGGAGAGATCCCCGTGAGAACAGCTCGCGCAGTCTGCGCACTGGTCGCCGCCTTGTCACTCGGAATCGCGGGCGCCGGTGTCTGCGCCGTACCGGCCGGCGCCGAGGACTCGACGCCGGTTTCGCTCGCCGCGGTCGTGGACGGGCGGAATCCGGTTCTGCCGGCCGACCTGCAGGGGTTCTCCGTCGAGTCCGCCGACCTCGCCCACGGTTTCCTCACCAGCCGGCTGCTGGCGCGCCGTCTCAAGACGCTCGGGCCGCAGGGCCTGATCCGGATCGGCGGCTACTCGATGGATCTCGTCTGGCCGGCGTTCGGCGCATGGTCCGGCGTACCCGCTCCGGCCGAGGCGATCGGCGGCACCGTCGACCAGTCCGACCTCGACAAGCTCGCCGGCCTGGTCCGCGACTCCGGGTGGAAGGTCAGCATCGGCCTGCCGCTGAAGAAGATCATCGACCCCGCGAAGATCAAGGACCCGGCCAAGGACCCGTCGCCGGCGGTGACCCTGGAGCAGGCGGTCGCCGAGGTTCAGGCGGCGTACGCGACGCTGGGCCACGGCCTGGTGGCCGTCGAGGTCGGGAACGAGTACGACAACGTCACGACCCTGACCGCGAGCGAGATGTGGTCGGAGCTGAAGCGGTTCCAGGCCGCGATCGATGCCGCGCTGCCGCACGCGGGCATCAAGGTGATCGGGCCGTCCGCGAACACCGCGGTGACCAACACCCGGCTCGAGGACTTCATGACGGCGGTCACGACCGACCAGCAGACTGATCCGCGGGCGGTGCTCGAGGAGATCTCCTCCCACCTGTACCCGGGTAGTCATTGCGGGTCCTCGACGACAACCATCAAGGATCTGCTGGGCACCGCGAAGTACCAACAGGTGCAGGGAAAACTCGACGGGATCACCCAGCTCGGATCGCAACTGCGGCCCCGCATCCCGATGACGATCAACGAGTCGAACAGCGCCTCGTGCAGCGGCATGCCGGGCGTGAGTGACAGCTACGCGATGTCGCTGTGGTCGCTCGACTACCTGCTCCAGACCGGGCACGCCGGCCTCGACCGGCTGCAGTTCCACACGAACACCGCGGCGATCTGCGGTGATTTCAAGGCCCGTACTTCGCCCGACTACCCGATCTCCTACCGGTACTACGGCGCGTTCTGTGCTCCCGACCAGCAGCATCTCGACGCGGAGCAGCTCGCGGCATCGCCGCTGTACTACGGTCTCTGGGCGTTCCATCAAGTACCCGTCGGCCGCTACCTGGACCTGCAGGTGCCGGACGATCAGCTCGGCGCGCTCCGTGCGTACGCCGTTGAAGGACGCCGCGGCGAGGTGACACTCGTACTGATCAACCTGCAGGACCCTGCATCGGAAGGCACTGCCCGGGACGTGACCGTGCAACTGCCCGGCGACTTCGCGAGTGGGACGGCCATCACGTTGTCGTCCGCCGACGCGGCCGGCCTGTCGTCGCTCGACGCGTCGGCGATCACACTCGGCGGCCAGCAGGTCGACCCGTCAGGAGCAGTCACCGGAAGCCGCACCAGCGAGCCCGTCGCAGTCAACGGTTCGCGTACGACGGTCCACGTCGCCCCGGGGACCGCCCGCATCGTCTCCCTGGTGCGCTGAGCCATGCGCCGAGCCGTTCTCACGACACTCTGTCTGGGCCTTGGGGTGCAGCTCGTCACGATGCTCGCCGCGCACGCCGAACCCGTCGTACCGTCCGCCGAGGTCACCGTCCCGCCCGCACATCAACCGGGCGGTCGGATCGGGGACCACTTCGTCGGGCTGAGCATCGAGTGGTCGCTCGTCGAGCGGTACATGGGTCCTGCGGCGCGACCCGCGTTCACCAACCTGCTCCGCAACCTCGACGGCGGGGTGTTGCGCATCGGCGGCTCGTCCCAGGACGTGATGCCCTTCAGCGCAACGGAACCGAACACCGATCGGGTGATCACGCCGGACGACATCGCCGCGATCCGCACCACGCTCGACGGCACGTACGGCCCCGGCCGGACCGGGTGGGCGACGGTGCTCGGTACAGCGATGGCTCCCGCGACGACGACCTACCCGTTCCGCTCGCCTGAGCACACGCGCGCCTTCGTCGTACAGGGCGTCCAGCCAGGGTTCGCGGGCGCGGAGCGGGAGGTGGCCGGGATCGAGCTGGGGAACGAACCAGATCTTTCCTACAAGTACGACGCGACTCGGTACCTCGGCGACTTCGCGCGGTGGCGTGACGCCGGCGGCACCACGCCGTACCCGACGATCGCGCCGGCGACCAGCAATGCGATCGCGAGCTGGCAGAGCATCCGCGACCAGTCCGTCGAGACCCGGTTCTTCCACGACTGGCCGCAGATCCTCGAGACGACCGCGCCGACCGCGCGGGCCACGGCCGGACCGCTCGGCGTGTGGGCGGCCGACCACTTCTATCCCTTGGGGCGCACCTGCACGTCGGACCCGTACCGTTGCCCGTCGATCCCTGCGCTGCTCGACCCGGCCCGGCGCGACAACCTCGACTACATCACGTACCAGCACGCCCGGCTCGCCGCCGCGAACGGGATCGGGTACCGCCTCGAAGAGGTGAACACGGCCGCGGGCCGAGGCGCCGCGGGCGTCAGCGACGTCGCGGCGAGCGCCGTTTGGGCCCTCGACACGATGTTCCACGTGGCGTGCCCGAATCCGCCGGATGCGCCGGGGTCGAATGCCGACTGCGGCACCGGTGGCGTGGGCGTCAACTTCCACAACGCCGAGGTGCGCGCCTTCTTCTCGCCCGAGGAAGGCAACGGCTACTACAACGCGGTCCGCTACGACCCGACCCCGGCGATGGGTGCGCCGACGGCCGCCCCGGAGTACTACGCGATGCTGCTGTTCGCCCGATTCGCCCAGGGACACGACGGACTGCGACCGTTGCAGATCGACAGCGCCGGCACGGTGTCCGAGTGGCGGGTCAACAGCTCGCCAGGACAGTCGCGAGTGTTCCTGATCAACCGCGGCGATCAGCCCACCGACGTCCACCTGCGAACGCCCGGCACACGCTACGAGCTGGACCGAATGACGCCGTACGACGCAGCCGGCGCCGGCCGGACCCTGGACGCTCCAGAGGTCCGCATCGACGGACGACAGCTCGCCCCCGACGGCACCTGGCCCGGCTTCGCCCCCGAACCCGGCGCAGTCCACCGCGGCACCATCGAC
>DASXXB010000292.1:0-17314 GCA_036503355.1 Kribbella sp.
GGTGTCGTAGTAGTGCGTCTTGTCCTGGTCGACCAGCCGGTAGTACGCCGCGTTGTCGATGCCCTTGAACGACAGCGTCGGGCCGAACTCGTTCCCCTCGGCGGTGTGGTTGTAGACGACGTCGAGGATCACCTCGATGTCGGCCTCGTGCAGCGCCTTCACCATCGCCTTGAACTCGGTCACCTGCTGGCCGCGGGTGCCGGTGGACGAGTAGGCGTTGTGCGGCGCGAAGAAGCCGATCGTGTTGTAGCCCCAGTAGTTGGACAGTCCGCGTTCCTGCAGCGTCCCGTCCTGGGCGAACTGGTGCACCGGCATCAGCTCGATCGCGGACACCCCGAGCTCCTTGAGGTGCTCGATGATCGCCGGGTGCCCGATCCCGGCGTACGTACCGCGGATGTTCTCGGGCAGCCCGGGATGGGTCTTCGTGAGGCCCTTGACGTGCGCCTCGTAGATCACGGTCTCGTGGTAGGCGTGATCCGGCGGGCGGTCGTTGCCCCAGTCGAAGAACGGGTTGGTCACCACCGAGAGCATCGTGTGCTCACGGTTGTCCATCGTGTTCAGCTCGTCCGGCTTCGCGAACCGGTAGCTGAACAGCGACTCGTCGCCGTCGACCTGCCCGTCGACGGCCTTCGCGTACGGGTCCAGCAGCAGCTTCGACGGGTTGCACCGGTGGCCCTCGGCCGGGTTGTACGGCCCGTGCACGCGGAAGCCGTACCGCTGGCCGGGCTGGACACCCGGGAGGTAGGCGTGGTGCACGAATCCGTCCACCTCGGTCAGCTGCACCAGTTGTTCGGTGCCGTCGTCGCCGAGCAGCGACAGGTCCACTCGTTCGGCAACCTCCGAGAACACCGCGAAGTTCGTCCCGGCGCCGTCGTAGGTGGCACCGAGAGGGTAGGGACGACCAGGCCATTTCTGCACCTGACGACAGTAGCCACCTCCACCCCCACTCACCGCACGGCGGGGTGTTTCAGTTTTGAGAATTCATCAGGTAAGGCCTTGCAGCTTGTTGCAAGAGGTGGAATGTCCCAATCTCCGCTCGATTCGGCTAAGCTCCAACGCTTGTGAAACCGCCTTCCCCTCGGCGACCGGTGTTCCTGGATTCGACCGGGCGTCGCCGTCGTACGATCCGCAGAACCGGCGCTTTCCTCGCGGTCCCTACCGTCGGTTACCTGGTGCTCATGGCCAGTAGCCTTCTCGGTGGTCCGAGCATGGACACCCCACTGATCCCGCTTCCCGAGCCCGCCAAGGCGAAGCACCGGCCGACGCAGCCGGCAGTCGAGGCAGCGGCGCCGACACAGACGCCGGGCGACGGCACGAACACTCCGGGCGACCGACCGTCCGGGCAGTCGAGCACCCCGGGCGACGATTCGTCGACTTCGCCGTCGAGCAGCAGCACGACCGCTCCGGTGTCGGTCCCGCCGACGATCATCGGTACGACGATCGCGCCGCCGCCCACCGTCGTACCGACGACTGCTCCGTCGACCGCCCCGACGACCGCACCGACCGGCGGCCCGACCACCGTCCCGACCGGGACCACCGCACCGACGGCGGCGCCGACCCCGACGGCGACGACCACCACGACGCACGGCCGGAAGCCGACCGCTCCCCCGGGTAAGACCAAGACCCCGTCCGTTCCGTGAGCCGCCCGGCCGCGCGGCGGGCGAAACAGGTCCCGCTTCGGACGCACTGGATCGTCCTGACCATGTTGCTGGTCTGCCTGTCGACGATGCTGCTGCTGAACGGCTACACGCACCACATGTTCGGTGCCGAACCGGACGGCGCGGTCCAGTCGGCCGGCGGCGACGCGGCGGTGCCGCAACAGATCATCAAGGGCGGACCGGTGATCGACGCGGGTTCCGGCGCGCCGCGGTCGGTGGCGCCGCACGCCCGCACCGTCGCGCTCACGTTCGACGACGGGCCGGACCCGGTGTGGACGCCCCGCATCCTCGACCTGCTCCGCGAACAGCATGTGCACGCGACGTTCTTCGTCGTCGGCACCGCTGTCGCCGCGCACCCGGAGCTGGCTCGCCGAATAGTTGCCGAAGGCCACCAGATTGCCGTCCACACCTTCACCCACGCGAACCTGTCCACGGCGGCCCCCTGGCGGCGGTCGCTGGAGCTCCGGCAGAGCCAGCTGATCCTGGCCGGTGCCACAGGTGTCACCACGACGCTCATCCGGCCGCCGTACTCCTCTGAGCCAAGCGCACTGCGCGACGCCGACTGGAAGGCGCTCCAGGACGTACGGGCGGCCGGGTACCTGGCTGTACTGACCAGCCAGGACAGCGAGGACTGGCGACGACCCGGCGTCGAGCAGGTCATCGCCAACTCGATGCCCCGCAGTACGGCGGGACAGGTGCTGCTGATGCACGACGCCGGTGGCGACCGTAGCGAGACCGTCGAGGCACTGAGCAAGCTCCTGCCCCGGCTGAAGGCCCGCGGCTTCAGGTTCTCGACGGTCAGCGACGCGGTCGGCCTTCCGGACCCGACGCACAAGGCCGGCGCACTGGACCGCGTTCGTGGTCTCGCGGCGATCTGGGTGATGCGGATCAGCGACTGGGTGATGAGCCTGATCGGCTGGCTCCTGTACGCCGCCGGCGCGCTGAGCGTGCTGCGCGCGATCACCACGATCGTCGCGGCTCGGCGGCACGCGCGGATGCGCGACTGGGTCTACGGACCGCCGGTGACGGAACCCGTCAGCGTGATCGTTCCGGCGTACAACGAGAGCGCTGGGATCGAGGCGGCGATCCGGTCGCTGGTGGCCTCCGACCATCCGCTCGAGGTGATCGTCGTCGACGACGGGTCGACCGACGGTACGGCGGACCTCGTCGAAGCGCTGCGGATACCAGGGGTGCGGGTGATCCGGCAGGCGAACGCCGGCAAGCCGGTCGCGCTGAACACCGGGCTGAAGGCCGCCCGGTTCGAGCTGATCGTGATGGTCGACGGTGACACCGTGTTCGAGCCGGACGCGGTCCGCAAGCTCATCCAGCCGTTCGCGCACCCGTCCGTCGGTGCGGTGTCCGGTAACGCGAAGGTGGGCAACCGCCGCGGTCTGCTGGGCCGCTGGCAGCACATCGAGTACGTGATCGGCTTCAACCTCGACCGGCGGCTGTTCGACCTCGCGGAGTGCATGCCGACCGTGCCGGGTGCCGTCGGCGCGTTCCGTCGTACGGCGCTGGAACGCATCGGCGGACTCAGCGACGTGACGCTGGCCGAGGACACCGACCTGACCATGGCGCTGTGCCGCGACGGGTGGCGGGTGGTCTACGAGGAGAGCGCGGTCGCGTGGACCGAGGCACCTGCGTCGCTGGGTGCACTGTGGCGACAGCGGTACCGCTGGTGTTACGGCACGCTCCAGGCGATGTGGAAGCACCGCGGGGCGATGGTGCAGCGTGGAAGGCCGGGCAAGTTCGGTCGGCGAGGCCTGACGTACCTGATGCTCTTCCAGGTGCTGCTACCGCTGCTGGCACCAGTGGTGGACGTGTTCGCGATCTACGGCCTGGTGTTCCTCAACCCGGTGCGGGTGCTGTCCGTGTGGGCCGGCTTCGTGCTCCTGCAACTGGGCATGGGTTTCTACGCGTTCCGGCTGGACGGCGAGCGGCCTGGCCCGTTGTGGACGCTGCCGCTGCAGCAGTTCGTCTACCGGCAACTGATGTACCTCGTGGTCATCCAGTCGGTCTTCACCGCGCTGGCCGGTACCAGGCTGCGCTGGCAACGCATGGAGAGGTACGGCAGTCTGCAGGCGCCGGTCGTTCGCTAACCTACAGCGATGAGATTCTCACGGGGAGTACTGCTCGCTGCCGCACTGCTGGCCCTCACCGCCGGCGCCAAGCCCTGCATCGTGGGCGGCACGGTGACCGGCGTCAGCGAGGCGCCGTGGGTGATCGCGCTGAACACCACGCAGTCCACATCGTCCAGCGGACGGTACTGCGGGGCCGCGCTGGTGGCGCCGGACAAGATCGTCACCGCCGCCCACTGCATGGACGAGTCGGTGTCGACGTACTACGCGGTGCAGGGCCGGCCCAACCTCGCCGACGACTCGGTAGGACGGGTGTCCGCGATCAGCAAGGCGTGGATCGACCCGCGCTACAACACCAAGGACAACCGGTACGACGTCGCCGTACTGACGCTGGCGAAGCCGTTCACGGGAGTACCGGTGCTTGCCGTCGAGACGCGGGCACGGGCGGACAGCGCAGGCGCCGTACCAACTGTCTACGGCTGGGGCGACACACAGGGCACCGGGCCGGACGAGACGCTGCAGAAGGCGGCGGTGCCGGACCTCGGCGACAGGACCTGCCTTGCGAACAAGAGCTACGTCACCAACGGGTACGCCGCCGCGACCAACGTCTGCGCCGGGTACCTCAAAGGCGGCACCGACGCCTGCCAGGGCGACTCCGGCGGACCGCTGGTCCTGAACGGCCGGCTCCTGGGCGTCGTCTCCTGGGGCCAGGGCTGCGCCCAACCCGACAACCCCGGCGTCTACACCGAGATCGCAGCGGCCGCACCGGCCGTCCTCCGTCAGGTTCGTTAACCCGAAACATACCTGTCGGTACGAGCGTCAACACGTCACGGTCCTGACACGCTCCGAAAACACCATGTCCTTACCTTTCTGGTCAACTACCCCGTTGTCCGTGAGGAGAAGACATGGCGCAGACCAGACGTCAGTTCCTGCAGCAGGTCGGTGTCACCGGTGGAGCCGGCGTGCTCTACTCCACGATGTCGGCGCTCGGCCTCACGGGCGTCGCCGAAACCCCGGCGTACGCCGCTCCGGCGCGAGCCGATCTCAACGGCCGCGGCGCCAAACACGTGGTCGTCCTTGGCGCCGGGATCGCCGGCCTCACCTCGGCGTACGAACTCCTGAAGGCCGGCTACAAGGTCACCCTGCTCGAGGCACGCAACCGCCCGGGCGGCCGCAACTGGACCGTCCGCGGCGGAACGGTCGAAACCGATCTGGCCGGGAACACCCAGCGCGCGACCTTCTCGCCCGGTCAGTACATGAACGCCGGTCCGGGGCGGCTGCCGCAGCACCACGTGACACTCGACTACTGCCGCGAGCTCGGCGTCGCGATCGAGCCGTTCGTCAACCAGAACGCGGATGCGTACCTCTACCGCGAAGGCACCACCAGCCTGTCGAACAAGGCGATCCGCCACCGCACCGCCAAAGCCGATGTGTACGGCTATGTCGCCGAACTGCTCGCCACGGCCGCCGACCAAGGTGCGCTCGACGCCAAGCTGACCGCGGCGGACAAGGAGGCGCTGATCGGCTTCCTCAGTGGCTTCGGCTCGATCGGGAACAAGGCCGCCGGCTTCGGCTACACCGGGGCCGACGGGCGTCGCGGGTACGTCGTCGAGCCGGGCGCCGGGCTCGAGGGCGGTACGACGGCCGCGCCGTACGCGCTCGGCGACGTGTTCGCCAGCGGCGTCGGCAACTACTTCTCGTTCGAGTTCGGCTGGGACCAGGCGATGATGATGTTCCAGCCGGTCGGCGGGATGGACCGGATCCCGTACGCGTTCGAGCGGGCGATCGGCAAGGACAAGATCCGGTACGGCGCCGAGGTCACCGGACTGCGGAACACCTCCACCGGGGTCGAGGTCACCTACCGGACCGGGACGCAGACCCGGATGGTCACGGCGGACTACGCCATCTGCACGCTGCCGCCGCACCTGGCCGCGAAGGTCCCGTCCAATCTGCCGGCTCCGATCGTCGAGGCGCTGAAGTACGCGCGGCCGACGAACGCGGGCAAGATCGGGATCGAGTACGGGCGGCGCTGGTGGGAGGAGGACCACCGGATCTACGGCGGCATCACCAACAGCAGCCTCGACACCGTCAACACCTGGTATCCGTCGTACGGGTTCCACGGCGAGCGCGGCACAGTGATCGGCTACTACAACACCGGCACGAACGCGAACCTGTACGGCGCCATGACACCGGCCGGCCGGCTGGAGCGCGCGCTGATGCAGGGTGCCAAGATGCACGGCGACGTATACACCAAGGACGTGAAGGCGGCGTTCTCGGTGAACTGGATGGGCACGAAGTACTCCGAGGCGTCCTGGGTGAGCTGGCCGTCGCAGACCGACGGGATCTACGCCCGGCTGCTCGAGGCCACCGGCAACATCTACTTCGCCGGCGACCACCTGTCCCACGTCATCGCCTGGCAGCACGGCGCGATGGTGTCCGCGCGCGCGGCCGTGACCGCTCTGCACAGCCGGGTGGCGAGCCGATGAAGACTCGCCTGATCGCCGGGGCCGTTGCCCTGGTCGTGTCGCTCACCGCCGGCGCCGGGACAGCCGCCGGCTGGTGGCACAAGCCTCCCGCACCCGGCACCGTCGTGCCTGCGCTGCCCGCGGGCCAGTCCAATCCGATGATCGCGAGCGGTGTCGGGATCGGCGCGAACACCCCGGTCTACAAGACCAGTGGGATCGGGCCGTCGGCTCTCAACACCGGTGCGCCGGCCGGGTCCGAGGCGTCGTACGTCGACACCGCGATCTTCCCCGGCGGGACGTTGCCCGCGGGTGTCACGATCACCGAGGCCCAAGGGATCAACGTGCTCCGGCGGATCGGCGAGAACCTCTCCGCCGCCGGGCTGTCCTACGCCGACGTCTACACGATGCGTGTCTTCCTGCAGAATCCTGCCGGCGCGACCACCGCCGACTTCGCCGGCTGGAACCGCGCCTACCGTCAGTACTTCGCCAACACCGACCTGACCACGGGCGCCTACGTCCCGGTCCCACTCGGTACGGCGCCACCCGCGAAGCCGTTCGTGGTCAACAAGGCCCGCCCGTCGCGCTTCGCCCTCGAGATCGAGAACCTCCCGATTGCGGGCTGGCTCGTCGAGGTGGAGGTCGACGCGGCGTACCCGAAGCGCTGACACTGGGGGTATGACTGAGCCCGTTCGCGTGATCAAGGCTGGTGAGCTGGTGTCGGCCGACCCGACGTCCGGGATGCTCCGGATGCGGGCGTTCGAGTTGCCGATTCTGTGGGCCGGGCAGGTCGTCACCCAGCCCGGCGCGATCTCCGGGTGGCATCACCACGACAAGAACGAGAGCAGTCTCTACATCGTCTCCGGCGTACTGCGTCTCGAGTTCGAAGGCTCCGACGAGTACCTGGACGCGGTGGCCGGGGACTTCGTGCACGTCCCCGCGTTCACGATCCATCGGGAGAGCAACCCCACCGACGCGCCGTCGCTGGCCGTCATCGCGCGGGCCGGCGGCGGCATCCCGACCGTGAACGTCGACCCACCAGGCACAAGTTATTACGGTCGTCCATAACTGCTATTCAGGTCTTGCCGAAGGTCGTCGCCTACGGCAGGGTGGTCCGCGTGCCAGAACGTCAGGTGATCGCGGTGGTGGACGACCGGGGCGCAACAGAGCAGGCCCACCAGGCGGGTCAGGACGCCTGGTGGGCCTACCTGGCCGAAGTACTCGGGCACCTGCGAGTGCCCTACCGGACGATCTCTCCGGCCGAGGCCCTCACGCCGCCGGACGGGGTCGCCGTACTTGTCTTCCCTACTACTCCTGACGTCGACCCGGGTGGCCTCGAGTCGTGGGTACGCGCGGGCGGTGTGCTGATCGTCGTCGGCGATCCCGGTACGGCGTCCGCACTCGCCGGTGTCTCCGCGGTCGACTCGGTGGTGGAAGACCACATCACGCTCGAGGAGGGCCCGGTCTGGTCATCCCGGCCGCCGGTCGCGTTGCACGCTGTTGGCGGGAGTCGCCTGAGCACCGGCGAGGTCGAGGTGCTCGCGCGCTGGCGGGCCGACGACTCGCCCGCGGTCACGCTCCGTCGGCTCGACGCGGGCGTCGTCCTGACGTACGGCGTCGACCTGTGGCAGAGCATCGTCCGGATCCAGCAGGGGTACGCCGTCAGCGCCGACGGCCGGCCCGCTGCGGACGGGACGGCGCCGATCGACGACGGCATCCTGAAGTGCGAGGACGGGATGGTGCTCAGCTTCGAGCGGGATCGGGCGATGCCACCGGGCGAGCCCGAACTGGTCGTGCCGTTCCCGCATACGTATCCACCGCCGAGCGCCGTACCGATGTTCGACCAGCCGCAGGCCGATTGGTGGTGCTCGCTGTTCGCGCAGAGCTTGTGGTGGGGCGCCGAGCAGGCAGGCGCCGCAGTGCCGTGGCTCTGGTACTGGCCGTCCGGGGTCGACGCGGTCGCACACATGTCGCACGACTCGGACGGCAACCTCGACGCCGAGGGCCGCGCGGCACTCGACGCCTTCGCGGAGGCGGGCGTCCAGGTGACCTGGTGCCACGTGTTCCCCGGCGGGTACTCGTCCGACGTTCACGCAGCGATCGCTGCGGCCGGGCACGAGAATGCCCTGCATTACAACGCGATGGGCGACGCCGACCTTGCGGTCTGGGGCTGGCCGCAAATGCGCGCGCAGTACGCCTGGGCGCAAGCGGTGACGGGCACCGAGCAGATCGTCTCGAACAAGAACCATTACACGCGCTGGGAAGGCTGGACCGAGTTCTACGGCTGGTGTGAGCGGCTCGGCATCCAGATCGACGAGTCGCGCGGGCCCAGCAAACAAGGCGATGTGGGCTTCCTGTTCGGCGCTTCCCACGTGTCGTTCCCGATGGGACCTGTGGCCGAGGGCAACAGATTCTTCGACGTACTCAACCTGCCACTGCACACCCAGGATCTCGCCTGGGCAGGGCATGCCGCCGTCCGGGACGTGATCCTCGACGGTGCGCAGGCCGTGCACGGGGTCGCGCACTTCCTGTTCCACGGGCCGCATCTGTTGCTGCGTCCGCCGACTCGGCGAGCATGCATCGAACTCGCCGAGGAGGCTCGGCGGCGCGGGATGCCGTGGTGGACGGCCACGCGGATCAACAGCTGGGAGCGGAGCCGTCGCGGCGTCACATTGTCGGTCGAGCCGCACCCGGACGGCCTGGCGGTGCGAGCGCAGGCGTCGGAGCCGGTACCGGGCGCTGCGGTGCTGATCGCCGTACCGACGGGTGGGACTGCGCCGATCGTCAAGGAGGGGACGGGATCGGCCCGGACGGTGGATCGGCTTGGCCGGACCTTCGTTGAACTGACCGCGGATCTAGTGGCCGGAGACAACAGATGGGTGATCACACCATGATGCCGGAGTGGCCCGAGTACGGCGACGACGAGGCGAAGGCGCTGCTGGAGGTGCTGAACTCCGGGAAGTGGGGCAGCACCAGCGGGGACGTCGTCGCGACGTTCGAGCGGGAGTTCGCGCAGTACCAGCAGGCCGGGCATGCGATCTGTCTGGCCAACGGGACGCTGGCGATCGCGATCGCGTTGCGGGCCGCCGGGGTCGGGATCGGCGACGAGGTGATCGTGCCGCCGTACACCTTCATCGCGACCGCGTCCGCAGCACTGTTCGTGGGCGCGGTGCCGGTGTTCGCCGACATCGATCCGGACACGCATCTGCTGGACCCGGTCGCCGCCGAGGCCGCCGTCACGGAGCGGACCAAGGCCATCGTCGTCGTACACCTGGCCGGCCGGCCCGCGGACCTGGACGCGTTCACGGCGATCGGCGCCCGGCACGGCCTGACCGTGATCGAGGACGCGGCCCAGGCGCACGGGGCGGCGTACAAGGGACGTCCGGTGGGAGCGATCGGGGATCTCGGCACGTTCAGCTTCCAGAGCAGCAAGAACATCACGGCCGGCGAGGGCGGCGTGGTCCTCACCGACGACGACAGGCTGGCTGCTGCGTTGTATTCGCTGGTGAATGTCGGCCGGGTGCCGGGTGGTGGCTGGTATCAGCACGAGACCGTCGGATACAACCTGCGCCTGACGGAGTTCCAGGCCGCGATCCTGCGCGTCCAGCTTCAGCGTCATCCGCGGCTGCAGGAGATCCGTGAACGCAACGCCCGGCTGTTGACGGAGTTGCTGAGCGAGGTCGACGGCATCCAGTTGGCGCCCGAAGACGCGACGATCACCGCCCACGGCCGCCACCTCTTCATGCTCCGAATCCCCGGCCGGCGCGACGAAGTACTCGAGTCGCTCACTGCCGCAGGATTCAACCGGGCCTCCTCCGGCTACGTGCCCCTCCACCGCAACACCGCCGTACTCCGCGAGGCCAAAACGATCACGGACCGCCTCAATCAGCCCTACCCGCAGGCGGACTGCCCGAACGCCGACACCGTGTCCACGGACACCATCTGGCTCCCCCAGACCTACCTCCTGGGCACGGACGATCAGACCCGCTCGATCGCCGAGGCGCTGACCGCGACACTGACGTCAGCTGACTGAGGACCCGCCCCTCGCCGACGGCCCGGAAGCCTGGCGGACGGGGAGTACGGCGGAGAGGAGTTGGCGGGTGTAGTCGTCCTGAGGGGAACGGAAGAGGGCTTGTGTGGTGCTCTCCTCGACGACCTGGCCCTTCTTCATGACGGCGACGCGGTCGGCGAGGCGTTCGACGACGGCGAGGTTGTGGGAGATGAACAGGAAGGACAGGCCGAGGCGTTCCCGCAGGTCGGTGAACAGCTCGAGGATCTGAGCCTGGATCGAGACGTCCAGCGACGACGTCGGCTCGTCGCAGACCAGGAGGTCGGGCTCGAGCGCCAGCGCCCGGGCGATCGCGATCCGCTGCTGCTGACCGCCTGAGAACTGCCGCGGGTACAGCTCGGCGTGGTGGGTGTTGATCCCCACCAGGTCGAGCAGCTCGAGAGCCTTGGTACGCCGGGACGCCTTGTCGCCGCGGTCATGCAGGCGCAGCGGCTCGATCACGTTGCCGATCGCGCTGAAGTGCGGCAGCAGCGAACCGTACGGGTTCTGGAAGACCATCTGCATCCGCGGCCGCAGCATCCGCAACTCGCGCGCCGGCAGGGCGCCGAGGTCCTTCCCGTCGAACTCGACCCGCCCCGACGTACACGCCTGCAGCCCCATCATCAGCCGGGCGACCGTCGACTTCCCGCTACCGCTCTCACCGACCAGGCCGAGCGTCTCACCGCGATGCACGGTGAGCGACACGTCGTCGACCGCGCGGACCTCGCCGGCCCGGGTGCGGAAGACCTTCGTGACCGACTCGGCGCGAACCAGTACGTCAGGCATCGACAGCCACCTTCCAGCACGCGGCGTCCCGTCCGGGGCCGATGGTCAGGATCTGCTGCTCGGTCGTGCAGGCCGGCAGCTCGGCGCGCGGGCAGCGGGGATGGAACGCGCAGCCTTCCGGTCGCCGGGCGAGGTCCGGCGGGCTGCCGGGGATCGGCCGCAGCGGCAGGTCCCGGCCGCCGACCTCGACGCTGGAACCGAGCAGTCCGACGGTGTACGGATGCCGCGGGTCGTCGAGCAGCTGCCCCATCGGCGCCCGCTCGACCACGCGACCGGCGTACATCACGACCGCGTCGTCGCAGAAGTAGCGTGCGACGCCGAGGTCGTGGGTGATCATCACGACGCCCGTTCCGCGATCCTTCAGCGCAGCCAGCAGGTCGAGGATCTGGCGTTGCAGCGTGACGTCGACGGCGGTGGTCGGCTCGTCGGCGATCAGCAAAGCCGGTTCGGTCACCATCGCCATCGCGATCATCGCGCGCTGCCGCATGCCGCCAGACAGCTGGAACGGGTACGTGCGGATCCGCTTCTCCGGATCGGGGATACCGACGTCACCGAGCGCCCGTACGGCGCGCTTGCGGGCGTCGGCCTTCGTGCAGATGCCGTGCCAGAGCAGGTGTTCGGTCAGTTGCCGCTCCAGGGTCAGGGTCGGGTTCATCGCCTCCATCGCGCTCTGGAACACCATCCCGATGTCGCGGCCGCGGACCCGGCGCAGCTCCTTGTCGCCGATCGCCAGCAGGTCGCGGCCGCCGAAGTACGCCTGGCCGTCGGTGATCCGGGCGGTCCGCGGCAGGATGCCCATCACGCTCCGCATCGTGACGCTCTTCCCGCTGCCGCTCTCGCCGACGATCGCCAGCGCCTGCCCTCGCCGTACGTCGAACGACACCCCGTCGACCGCGGTCAACGGGGCGGCCCCGGCCCGGCGGAACGTCGTACGCAGGCCACGGACCGACAGCAAAGCCTCGTCGCTCATCGTTGCTCCCCGCTCGGGTCGAACGCATCCCGTACGCCGTCACCGATCCAGGTGAACGCCAGCAGAGTCAGCGCGAACAGCACCGCCGGCGCAACCAGCATGTGCGGGGCGGCCAGCAGGTACCGGCTGCCCTCGCTGATCATCGCGCCCCACGACGGCGTCGGCGGCTGAACGCCGAGCCCGAGCAACGCGAGCCCCGCCTCGGCGGCGATCGCGGCCGGGATGGCGAAACTGGTGGTGACCAGGATCGGGCCGATCGCGTTCGGCAGGATGTAGCGGATCGCGATCGTGCTGCCCTTCGCGCCCATCGACCGGGCCGCCTCGACGTACTCGCGCTCCTTCAGCGTCATCACCTGCGCCCGGACCAGCCGGGCCTGGGTGACCCAGGACGCGATCCCGATCGCGACCACCAGCGCGAAGATGCTGCGGCCGAGCACCGTGACCATCACGACCGCGAACAGGTAGCTGGGGAACGCGTACATGACGTCGGTGAACGCCATCAGCACCTGCTCGACCCGCCCGCCGAGGTAGCCCGCGAGCAGCCCGATCGCGAGCGCCATCACCAACGCCGTCAGCTCGGCACCGAACGCCACGGTCAGCGCGGTCTGCAGCCCGTAGATCAGCCGGCTGAGAATGTCCCGGCCGAGCAGGTCGGTCCCGAGCAGATGCCCCGCGGATCCCGGACCCGCCAGCTTGTGCTGGATATCGGTCTCCTCATAGCCGTACGGCGCGATCAGCGGCGCGGCGATCGCGACCAGGATCAGGACCGCGCAGAAGATCAGGCTGCAGAACGCCAGCCGGTGCTTCCGGAACCGGGACCAGGCCCGCGCCCACGGACCGCGGGCGCGAGTGCTGTGTTCGACAGCCGCCGCCTGTAGACCCTCAGTCGCGGTCAAGGGAACCACCTCCGGCAGCACGGATTCGCGGATCGAGGAGCCCGTACGCCAGGTCCACGACCAGGTTGGTCACCATCAGGATCAGCGCGAAGAACAACGCCGTACCCATCAGCAGGGGCATGTCCCGGCTGGCGGCGGCGTTCGCGAAGTACAGACCCAAACCGGGGATCCGCAGCAGCGCCTCGACGAACACAGTCCCGGTCATCAACGCCGCCAACAGCGGGCCGGCCACGGTGACCAGCGGGATCAGCGAGTTCCGCAGGGCGTGCCGGACGATGACGGTACGCCGTGGTCCGCCCTTGGCCAGCGCCGCCGTGATGTACTCCTCGCGCAGCGTCTCCAGCATGCTCGACCGGACGTACCGCGCCAGCACCGCGGCCGGGCCGAGGCTCAACGCGAGCACCGGCAGGACCAGGTCCTTCGGCCCGTTCCACCCGCCCGACGGCAGCAACTTCAGCGTGGCGGAGAACAGCAGGATCATGAACGCCGCGGTCAGGTAGCTCGGCAGCGCGTGCCCGAGCGTGACCACGAACATCGTCGTGTGGTCGGACTTCGAGTTCTGCCGCAACGCCGCGAACACCCCGACCGGTACAGCGATCAGCAGTGCGAGCAGGACCGCCAGCACCGCGAGCGTGGCCGAGATCGGGAACGCCTTGGCGATGATGTCCTGCACGTTCTGGCTGGCGTACTTGTACGACGGTCCGAAGTCCCAGTGCGCCGCGCCCTTCATGAAGATCAGGTACTGCTTCCAGGCCGGCACGTCGGCGCCGTACCGGGACTCGAGCTCGCCGACCATCGACTCGGTCCCGACGCCGCCGAGGTTCGTGGCGCCGCTGTTCACCCGCTGCAGGTCCGCGAAGTTGCCCGGTGCGAGCTGCAGCAGGGTGAAGGTCAGGATCGAGACCGCGATCAGCGAGAGGATCAGCCGCACCAGGCGCTTGCCGATGTAGACGGCGAGCCCCACGGTCAGCTCACCACGCTCAGCGGTTTGAGGTAGAAGTAGTCCGGATACGCCCGCAACTGCAGGCCGTGCACCTTCGGCTTGACCGCGTGGAACAGGCTCAGCCAGAGCACCGGAACGTACAGGTACTGCTCCTCGCGCAGCTTGGCGGCCTGCTTGTACAAGGCCGTCCGCTTCGCGTCGTCGGACTCGGCGGCGGCCTGCTCGACCAGCGTGCCGATCTCCAGCGCGGCCTTGGCCGCGAACCCGGTGCGGATCGCCTTCAGCTGGGCGGTTTTGGCGGCGGGCGTCAGCTTCTTGTCGTCCTGCACCGCCTGGTACCTCTGCCACTGGTCGCTCGGCAGGCTGATCTCCTGGACGTTCTGCGGCGACCAGAGCGACCCGACCATCGTCGGCCATGTCGGCAGCCCCGCGAACGTGCCGTAGTAGAAGCCGATGTAGTCGCCCTTCTGCACCTCCCAGCGACGCTCGGTGTACACACCGGCCTCGACGTGGTCGACGAGCGCCTTGATCCCGAGCTGCTTCTTCCAGCTGTCCACGATCGCGTCGGCGAGCGTCGTGTCCGGTACGCCGACCAGCAGCCGGACCGGCGGCAGTCCCTGACCGTTCGGGTAGCCGGCCTGCGCGAGCAACTGCTTCGCCTCGCCGACGTCCTCCTTGATCGCGATGCTGTCGTCCCAGCCGTTCGTCCGGCTGGTCACCAGCGAAACGCCCGGCTGCTGGCCAGGTTGTACGCCGGCCAGCGTCTTGCGGTCGAGCGCCAGCGACAGGGCCTTGCGGACGCGGACGTCGTCCATCGCCTTGTTCTGGCTGCGGAGCTTCGCGAGGTACAGGATGCTGTAGTTCTCGGTCTGCTTGAGCTCCTTCGACAACGTCGCGCTCTTCTGGAACCGCAGTACGTCGGGTCCGGCGAGCTGGACGAGGTCGGTCTCGCCGTTCTCGTACGGCACGGTGGCGGTCGCGGCCGCGCTCGGCTCGACCAGGTTCACCTGGATCCGGCCGATCTTGACGTTGCCGCGGTCCCAGTACTTCTCGTTCGGGACCAGGATCAGCCGCGAGTTCGCGACCCATTCGGTCACCGTGTACGGACCGTTGGACACGTAGTTCGGCGGGTTCTGCCAGTCCTTCGGCTTGCTCTCGACGAGGTCCATCGGCAGCGGCAGCATCGCCGGATGGGTGAGCGCGAGCAGGAAGTCCGGGTTCGGGTTGCCGAGCGTGAGGACGAGCTCGTGGTCCCCGTTCGCGTGCACGCCGACCTTTGTCCAGTCGGTCAGTACGCCGGAGAGGAAGTCCTGCGCGCCCTTGATCCCGGTGGCGGTCTGGTAGCTGTTCGCGCCGAGCGTCGTACCGCCGGCCGAACCGCCCGCCGGGGTGAACAGCCGCTTGTACGTCCGCTCGAAGTCCTGCGCGACGACCGGCTTGCCGTCGGACCACTGCGCGTTGTCGCGCAGCGTGAAGGTGTAGGTCAGGTGGTCGTCGGAGACCTTCCACTCGGTCGCGACGCCGGGCACGACGCCGTCGCCCTTCTCGTTCTGGGTGACCAGGCCCTCGGAGATCCCGCGACTGAGGATCCACATGCCGTTGGTGATCACCTGCGGATCCAGCACTTCGACCGGAACGTAGTCGATCTTCAGCGTCGACTGACCGTCGGACGCCTTGCTGTCGTCACCGAACAGCCCGCAGCCGGTCAAGGACCAGCTGCCGCCGATCGCGGCAAGCGTCAGACCGGACAGGCGGAGGAAGTCACGCCGGGTCTGACCAACAGGGGGACGGGCGCTCATAGCCAAGGAAGTGCCGCCTTTCTGGCGTCCTGAACTCGACTTATGGCGCGACCGTAGGGCCGTAAAGCGTCAGAGTCAACGCTTTACGGCCATTACCGTAATTATTCAGCTGAAGCGGTCGTACGCCGGCAGCGTCAGGAAGTCGACGTACTCGTCGGCCAGCGCCACCTCGAGGAACAGCGATCGGGCGGCCGCGTACCGGGCCGGGTCGCCGAGCTTCGCGATCTCCTCGTCGGCGATCCGCTCCACCAGCTCGGTGCTGACCGTCTCGCCGGTGTCGAGCGTGACCTGGTTGCGGCGCCACTGCCAGATCTGGGACCGGGAGATCTCGGCGGTGGCCGCGTCCTCCATCAGGTTGAAGATGCCGACCGCACCGGTGCCGTCGAGCCAGACCGCGAGGTACTGCAGCGCGACGCTGACGTTGTTGCGCAGGCCGGCCTCGGTGACCTCACCGGGAGTGGCGGCCACGTCGAGCAGCTGCTCGGCAGTCACCTCGACGTCCTCGCGGAGCTTGTCGATCTGGTTCGGGCGGTCGCCGAGGACCGAGTCGAACACCTTGCGGCAGGTCTCGACCATGCCCGGGTGCGCGACCCAGGAGCCGTCGAAGCCGTCGCCGGCCTCGCGGGTCTTGTCTGCCTCGACCTTCGCGAACGCCTGCTCGTTCACCGCCGGGTCCTTGCTCGGGATGAACGCCGCCATGCCGCCGATCGCGTGCGCGCCGCGCTTGTGGCAGGTCCGCACCAGCAGCTCGGTGTACGCGCGCATGAACGGCACAGTCATCGTGACGCTGTTCCGGTCCGGCAGCTGGAACGCCGGACCGCTGGAGCGGTGGGTCTTGATCACGCTGAACATGTAGTCCCAGCGGCCCGCGTTCAGGCCGGCCGAGTGCTCGCGGAGCTCGTAGAGGATCTCCTCCATCTCGAACGCCGCCGGGTAGGTCTCGATCAGGACCGTGGCCCGGATCGTCCCGCGCGGGATCCCGAGTGCCTCCTGCGCGGTGACGAACACGTCGTTCCACAGCCGCGCCTCGAGGTGCGACTCCATCTTCGGCAGGTAGAAGTACGGGCCCTGGCCGCGGTCGAGCTGCAGCTGCGCGCAGGCCGCGAAGTACAACGCGAAGTCCACCAACGATCCCGAGGTGGGCGCACCGTCCACCAGGATGTGCTTCTCCGGCAGGTGCCAGCCGCGCGGCCGGACGACGATCGTCGCGAGCTCGTCGTCCGGCTTCAGGCTGTAGCTCTTCGAATCGGTGCTGAAGTCGATCTTCCGGGTGATCGCGTCCAGCAGGTTCAGCTGGCCGCCGACGACGTTCTCCCAGGTCGGCGTGTTCGCGTCCTCCTGGTCGGCCAGCCAGACCTTGGCGCCGGAGTTCAGCGCGTTGATGGTCATCTTCCGGTCGGTCGGCCCGGTGATCTCGACCCGGCGGTCGACGATCCCCGGAGCGGGCGGCGCGACCCGCCACTCCGGGTCGTCGCGGATCTCCTTCGTCTCCGGCAGGAACCCCAGCTCCGTCCCGGCCGCGATCGCCGCGATCCGCTCCGCGCGCTTCCCGAGCAGCTCACGCCGGCGGCCGTCGTACGCCCGGTGCAGCGTCTCGATCAGGCCGAGCGCCCGCTCGCTGAGGATCTCGTCGTACCGCTCGTGCAGCGGGCCGGTGACGTCGACTGACACTGG
>DASXXB010000293.1:0-10441 GCA_036503355.1 Kribbella sp.
TCTCCTCGAGCGCGCCGCCCAACGCTGCCTGCGCGACACCACGGCCGCGCAGGCCTTTACCGGTGAAGAAGCACGTGATCCGCCAGTCCGGCAGCGCGACGAGCCCTTTGTCGTACAACCGCCGGCTCTTGATCAGCGGCAGTTCCTCGGGCGACCCGAACTGACACCACCCCAGGCACCGATCCCCGTCGAACACCAGCGCGTTGTGCGTACGTCGTTCACGGACCAACTGCTCCTTGCCGGCCCGGTTCTGCTCCGCCTCCCCCAGCTTGACGTGGAACCCCATGCACCAGCAGCCACCCCACACCCCGTTGTTGGCCTCCACCAACTCCGCGAACGCAGGCCAAGTCTCCTCCGTCAGCAACCGAACCGAGTACCCGCCACTCATAACGCCTCTGTCACTCGACACGCACCCGACGCTAGCGCGCTCGAGCCGCGCGCGAGCCCGCGGCCGGCGATGCCGAAGGCGAACATGATGGGTAGGGCCGCACTGCCCATCGACGTCACCTGGAGTACGGCGACCGCGATCGGGATCGTCAGCGCGAGCAGCCACCCGCTCGCTCGCGGGCGGAAGCCGTTGCGGAGCAGCGCGATCCCGAGCAGTGTCGATCCGGCCATGGTCGTCAGGAGTCCGGCGATCGTCACCCCGAAGAACGCCGAGCCGACCGTGTCCGGCAGGTACTTCGTCCACTGCGTGTAGTAGTCGAGCAGCACACCAACGCACGCCAGGCAGTACCCACCGAGCGCCGTCCGCCACGCGACGCGCTCGAACCCACGGGCGAGCCGGCGCCGGTAGAGGACGAACGCGCACAGCGTGAACGCGACAAACACCGGCAGCCAGATCTTGCCGTAGGTCAGATACACGGTGTCCGGGTCGGCCCAGTCCAGCAAGGGCCGGAGCGCCCGCCGCGCCGGATCCGACCACAGCCGCGTCAGCGGTTGTTTCAGGTCGCCGGCGCCGTCCGCGGTGTTGTGGCGGGCCAGCGCGTGCAACTGTCCGACCACCAGCCCCACCCAGGCCATGATCCAGGCCGCTTGGCCGATTCGTTGTTCTGCTCGGGTGTTCATCGCTTCCTCCCCTGTCGATCCAATGACTGCGACGCTAGGAAGGTCGCGGGTCGGGGTCGTCATCTCCTGGCACAGTCCCGTCTCCACCCTGGGTACGACGGCCACCCGGCCGGCTCGGCGTACATTCGAGGAGTGATGGGGTGGAACCGGATCCGGTGGGGTGACGTGCTCGTACCTGCCGCGCTCGCCCTCGTCGGTACGGCGGAACTCGCCTCGACACGTCCCGAGCGCTGGGGATGGGGTGCGGCACTCGAGTGGACTGCCGCGTGCCTGTTGACCGTACGGCGCCGGTGGACCGTCGTCACGGCAACCGCCGCTGTCGTCGTACTGCTGCAGATGCCGTGGATCGGCCCGCAACTGGACGAGGCCGCCACGCCGATCCTGTTCTGCTCGGTGGCAAGCTACGCGCTGGCGCGCTGGTGCCGAACCGTCTGGGAAGGGCTCGCCGGACTCGCGGTGGTGCTGCTGGTGTTCTGGATCGACTACCACTTCGTCGACTCCCGGCAGCACAACGTCGGCGACGTCGTGTTCGTCTGCACGCTGGCGGCGACGCCGTTCGTCCTCGGCCGCATGGTCCGGAAGCTCGCCGAACAGGCGACCCAGCTCGCGCAGCAGCAGGAGCTGATCAGACGCGAGGCGGTCCGTGACGAACGGGATCGGATCGCCCGCGAGCTGCACGACATCGTCGCTCACTCGGTCAGCGCGATGGTCGTCCAGGCGACCGTCGCGGCCGACGTACTGCGGACCGATCCCGACGTCGCGGAGGCCGCGCTCGACGAGGTGGCGGCGGCCGGCCGTACGGCGCTCGGGGAGACCGGACGGCTCCTGCACCTGATGCGCGACGACAACGACGAGCTCGGTCTGCACCCCGCTCCGGGGTTGCACGATCTCGACGATCTCCTCGGCAAGTACCGGCGTCAGGGGCTGCAGGTCCAGGTCGTGAGCGCGGGACAGCTCGCCGGACTGCCGACGGGCGTCGACACATCGGCGTACCGGATCGTCCAGGAGGCACTGACCAATGCGCTGCGGCACTCGCCGGATCGCGCGGTCACGCTCGTCGTCCGGCACGACGCGGGCCGCCTGACGATCGAAGCGGAGAACAGGCTCGGGTACGGCGATACGGCGGGCTCCGGGCTCGGGCTGATCGGCATGGCCGAGCGGATCGGCGTACTCGGGGGCACTCTGAAGCACGGCGCCACCGGCGACGGACGGTTCCTTCTGGCCGCCTCGCTGCCGCTGATCCCGGGTGCCGAGTCGTGACGAGCGTGGTGCTGGCCGACGACCAGGAGATCGTTCGCGCCGGACTGCAACTGATCCTCGAACACCGTGGCGTCGAGGTGATCGGTGCCGGGAGCAACGGCCGGGACGCGGTGGCGCTGGCGACCAGGTGCCGTCCCGACGTCGTCCTGATGGACATCCGGATGCCGGTCCTCGACGGCATCGCCGCCACTCGGGAGATCGTCGCCTCCGGCGCCGCCTGCAAGGTGCTGATGCTCACGACGTACGGCCTGGACCGCTATGTCTACGGTGCATTGAAAGCCGGTGCGTCCGGCTTCCTGCTGAAGGCGACGCCACCGGATCGTCTGGTCGCCGGCATCGAGACTGTCGCCGCCGGTGAGGCGCTGCTCGCGCCGGAGCTCACCCGTCGCCTGATCGAGGCGCATCTCCGCGGCCCCGAGCCCGCGCCGGACGGGGTGCCGCGGGTGTTGCGCTGCCTCACACCCCGCGAACTGGAGGTGCTGGAGCTGATCGGCCGCGGACGCTCGAACGACGAGATCGCGCAGGAGATCGCGGTCGCCGGTACGACGGTGAAGACGCACGTGAACCGCATCCTCGCCAAACTCGGTCTCAGCACCCGCGCCCAGGCCGTCGTCCTCACCTACGAATCCGGCCTCATCCACCCCGGACAAGGGCCGGGATCCGTGTAGATCCCGGCCGCCCGCTCGAACTACACGGTGTGTCGCAGGACGATGGTCACCCGACTCGTGCCACCTGGCAGGTGGATCGTGCCGGCGGACTGGTTGATCGTCGCCGACCCGCCGGAAACGGTGGCGATGTTGTTGCGCAGTGCGGGCAGTTCGATGCTGTACGCCGTGGCGCGCGACGTGTCGCCGGTGAACTGGATCGTCAGCGTCTTGCCGGCCGTCGTCAACTCATACCCGAGCCGTCCGCCGTTCGTGATCGGGTAGCTGTCCAGCCCGATCTTCTTGCCGTTCGCCGTGAGCCACTCGTCCGGGACGCCGCGCCCGATGATCACCGTACCGTCGGCCTTCTCCGCGATCAGCGAGTCGAACAGCACCTTGGTGGCGGTCGACTGACCCCACATGTGCTGGTTCGAACCGCCGCCGCCGGCCGCGTGGTCGATGTCCCACGGCGACGCCGCGTTCGGGTAGTCGACGCCCTCCCACCAGCCGAACGGACCGCTCATCGCCTTGTCGATCATGAACTGGTACGACTTGATCCCGAGGTCGCGGTACTGCTCACCGCGCAGCGCGGCGCTTCCGTACCCGGCGTTGTACGCGCTCGAGAAGTACCCGTGCGGGTACCCGCCGAAGTTGTAGATGGTGTCCGAGATGTCCTTGCGCCGCTCGAACCCGTGCGTGTACGTCGCGTCGATCTTGTCGAACATCGTCCCGCTCTGCTGCGCGCCGAACAGGTACCCGTCCCAGGCCCACCGGCCGAACAGGAACATCGAGGCCCAGTTCGCGTCCCGCGGGTCCTTGCGCGGACCGGTCTCGTTCGGCTCGACCATCGAGATCGGGATGTAGTCCAGGTTGTACTGCTTCATCGTCTGATTGATCCGGTCGGTCGCCACCTTGAGCAGATCGTCGTACTGCGCCTTCGCCCAGGCCGCCTCGCCGGTCTCGCCGAGCGCCGTGGCCAGATAGCGGTACGTCGTGAGGCCCGTGAGCGCCGCCCAGTTGTCGATCGTCCAGTACCCGTGCGAGTCGATCGCGTCGGTCTGCTTGATGATGCCCTTGCCGCCGTCGATGCGATCTGTCTCGACCGTGTGGGTGTTCTTCTTGATGGTCTCGAACCGGCTGCGGATGAAGTCCTTGTCGCCGGTGCGCTGCAGGTAGAGCGCGTACGGCCAGGAGTACTTCCACTTCGCGTCGTCGTACTGCAGCTGGGCCGGCAGCGACGTCAGGTAGTCCTTGGCGTAGGTGAAGTCGCCGATCGTGAGCAGGGTCGACACAATACCGATCGTGTCGTGGTCGAACATCTCGTCGTACCCGTTCTCACCGACGTGCAGTTCTTTCGTGCCGTTGATGTCGTCGCGGATGATCAGCGTGTAGATGTAGCCCGCCTTGTAGGCGTTGATCAGCCGCTTGTCGGGAAGGTCGGTGATGTTCGCGATCTTGGCCAGCCGCTGGTTCCAGTACTGGCGCATGTGCGCGTAGTGCTGGTCGAACCCGCCGAGCTGCTCCAGCTGGTCCGCGGTCGGCCAGTCGTACGTCCCGTCGAACCGGTCTGCGGCCACCGCGTAGTCCCGGGCGACGGTCTGCCCCGGGCCGATCGTCGCGGGCGCGGGGTTGAGCGGGGTCAACAGGTTCGAGACCCGAGGGAGTTTCGTCTCCTTCTGGGTCGTGTTGGTGACCGTCATCCGCGAGTACGCGATCTCGAAACGGTTGCCGCCGACAACGGCCAGGTCGGAGAAGTTCTCCACCTTCACCTGCAGACCGTCCTTGGAGTACTCACTGATGAACGCCGGCAGGTACCCCTCGGCGTTGTACCACTTGATCTTGCCCGGGATGTTCGGGACGCCGAACGTCACCATCGCGTCGCCCCGGCTGCGCAGCCGGTAACTCCCGTCGATGAACGCGATCGGCGCGTTCAGGTCGCCCTCCCACCCGAACGACGAGGTCAGTCCGGGATTGGTGACGTAGGTGTACTGCGCATTCGCCGCCGACGACATCGCCTCGTCGAGGGCCGCCTTGACGAACAGGTACGCCAGCCGAAGCTCGTCCCGCTGTGCGGCGTTGTCTGTGAGAACGGCCTTGGCTGTCGCGATCTCGTTGTCCAGCTGGCGTTGCGCGGGCTCGCTCGCAGCCGCCTCATCAGCGGTCGCGGCCTGGTCGAGCACGTTCTGCGTCAGCTGCCGGTACCCGGCGACCGAGGTCTCGGCAAGCGTCACGCCCGCCAGGGTGACGTTGCCTGAGGCATCCGACTTGCGAGTGATCTGCGCGCTGACCCGGGCCGTGTCGCCGGCCGCGAGGTTCAGCTCGAACACCTTGGTGACCGAGGGATTGCTGCTGACCAGGTCGGTGTTCACGTAGGTCGGAGTCGAGGCGCCGTTCAGGTAGACCGAGATGGTTGCCGCGGACCGCCATACGCCAGAGACGAAACGCAGGGTACGGCGCTCCGCTGCCGCCGGGACCGTCAGATCGTAGCCGTACGGGTCGGTGAGGTCGACGCCCGTGTTCGCACCGTTGGCGAAGAAGATGCCGCCGTGATGGGTCGCCGGCTCGGACGCGGTCGGCGTACCGTTCGTCCACGAATAGCTCACGGCATTGTCGTTCTGCGAGCCGATCGCCCCACCTGCCTGGCGGTTCGTGACCGCGAGCCGCGGTGTCGAGTCCGGTACGCCGGCGCGACGATTGATCGTCGATCCGTCCAGGTGCATCCAGTCGGTGATGCCCTCGGCGGTCAGGTTCATCGACACCGGGGCCGCGGTGGCGGAGAAGCTCGAATCGGTGCCGAGCGTCGAGAGTGCGGCGGCTGCCAAGGACAGGTTGCCCGCTGCTTGGAGCTTGCTGGTGAAGCGACCCGTGACGACGACGCCCTCCCCCGGCCGGATCGTCACGCTGTAGCGCTTCACAGCCGCCGTACCGCCTGCGTTGATCTGTGTCGTGTACGCGCCGCTGCCGTCGATTGCCGAGACGGTCACAGCACCCGTGGCTTGCCAGATCCCACCCACGAACACCAGGCGTCGTGGCGAGTCTGCGGCCGGGACCGTGATCCGATACCCGGCGTCGTGCGCCGTCGCGTCACCCACGGTCGTGGTGTCGTAGTTGAACACGCCACCCGTGGTGACACCTGACGGCCCGTCTTTCCAGCTGAAGGCGACAGGGCTGTCGTCGAGCGTCGTACGTCCACCAGCCGGGTTCAGGTCGTCGACGGCGATCGCTTGCGGTACGTCGGGCTTGCGGTCGATCCCCGTACCGGTCACGTGCACCCAGTCCAGGTCGCCGTACGCCGAGAGGTCCATTGCGCCGGCCACTCCGCGACCGCTCGGCAGGTTCTCCACGTTCACCACGAACGCGTCCGCGGGCGGGGCGGCCGCCGGCGCTGCGGAGGTGGAGACCACTGCGGTCACCACGAGAGCTCCGGCCGCTACGGCCGAGAGCAGTCTGGTTCCGTGCCTCATCTTGTGTCCCTTCGGCCTGGCAGGCTGGAGTCGCGGACGATCAGTTCTGGTTCGAGCAGTACGTGTTGCGGCGTGCGGGGGTCGCCGGCCATCAGGTTGTCGACGGCCTGGATCAGTTGCCGTCCGACCTCGTCGATCGGCTGGCGCAGAGTGGTCAGTCCCGGACTCACCAGGGCGGCGGTCGGCGAGTCGTCGTACCCGGTGATCGCGACGTCGACGCCCGGACGCAGGCCCCGCTCGTGCAAGGCCCGCATGACGCCGAGCGCGAGCGTGTCGGAGGTGCAGACGAGTGCCGTGGCGGGGCGTGCGGCATCGAGCATGCGGTGTGCGGCCTGGCGACCGTTCTCCAGCGAGTCGGCGACGGCGGCCTGGAGGTCGGTGTCGAGGCCACGCTCGCGGCAGGCGTCGAGCCAGCCTTCGCGGCGGTCCTGGCCGAGTTCGGATTCCTCGAGCCAGCCGATGTGGCCGATCCGCGTGTGCCCTTGGGCCGCGACATGCGCGGTGGCGGCGCGGGTACCGGCGCGACCGTCCACGTCGACCCAGGCCACGTCCTCGTCACCGTCCCAGGACCGGCCGAACGAGGCGAACGGCACGCCCCACGACCGCAGTGCCGCGACCCGGTCGTCGTTGCGATGCGTCTCGGCCAGGATGAACGCGTCGATGGACGTCTTCTTCAGCAGATCCCGGTACGCCTTGATCTCGCCGGCCGGGCCGTCCTCGGCGTGACACAGGATGAGGTGGTATCCGGCCTCGACCGCGGACGCGTTGAGTACGTACAGGAAGTCGTCCATCAGCATGGACGCCTTGTCGGGGCGCGCGGGCCGCATCTTGAAGGCGATCAGTGACGAGCTGCGGTTGCGGAGGGCCCTCGCGGAGAGGTTGGGCTCGTAGCCGAGTTCCTCCACCGCGGCCAGGATCCGCTTCCGGGTCTCCGCTGCGACGCGGTCCGGGTTGTTGAGCGCGTTCGACACCGACTGCGCTGAGACCCCGGCTTGGCGCGCGACCTGGGCCAGCGTGACATGACCGTGCGAGGTCGGGCCACGGCCTCCGTGCTGGGTCTGCGGGTCCATCGTCCCTCCCCTGGTGTGTGGATATTAACGTTAAAAGCCGTCGGTGCAAGCTACTGAGGCGATCGCGGGTCCGTCAAGAGCCCAGATCTTTTAACGCTAATCATGCTGGCGTTCGAGGGTGGCGCCGAGTTGTCCACAGCTCAGAAGATCATCCGTCCGTCACCACGCGGTCGCCGTACGTTCTTGGGCAAGGAGGTGCTCGATGACTACCAACAAAACGCACCGTCGCCCGACTCATGACGACCACCAGCCGCATCCGGTGCTCACGCCGCTCACGGTCGGTCAGGCTGCGCGCTTGGTGCGGCTGGCCGAGACGGCCGCCGCGAAGCGCGGATTCACGATGCAGTACGACGGCGCCGGAACGCTCATCCCGGTCGGGAAGGACCAACCTGTCGCCGGCCTGGGGAACCTCGCACTGAAAGTTGCAGGCCTGCCGCGACAACAGTGGCAGGCGGCGGTGCGCGACCATTTCGACCAGATGCCCCTGCTCGACGACCTGCTGACCGTGCCACCCGACCTGGACAACCAGCTCTACCTCAGGCTCGTGTGCAAGGCCGCCCACGACCCTGAGATGGTCCGCGATGCCCCCGAATTCCTCCCCGGCCTCATCACAGCACCGGCTGTCTACGCAGGTCGCGCCGTCGCGATGTACTTCGACGTCGACAGACTTGGAGTGACGCTCGAGGAGGCGACCCGCATCGGCCTGGCGAACCTACGCCGCCTCCAGGACGAGGTCGAACCCCTCCGGCTCGGCGGCGCCGAGCTGAACGTCATCACCGGCGGCATGTTCACCGCATCCAGAGCGCTCGTCTTCGACACTGTGCTGCGCGAGTCGCTCCACGTCGAGGATCCTGCCTTCGGTTGTCTCGTCGCCATGCCGTCCCGCGACAAGCTGATCGTCCACGTCCTGCGCGACGAGACCGCGCTCAACGCGCTGGCCATGATGGCCAGCTGCGCCGCCGAACTCTTCAACACCAGCCCCGGCGCCGTCAGCCCGCACGTCTACTACGTCACCGGCAACGAATGGCACCAGGTCACCGACTACAGCACGGGCTCCTTCAAAGTCCACGACGTCGACCCACTGCTCACCGCCCTCGAACGCCTAGGAGTAGCCCACCCAGCCGCCTGACCACCAGCTTCGGCGCCCTCGGTCTACCGGAGCGAGCCCTCTGGTCGGATGCCGGTTCGTGCGTGCAACTGAGCTGTCATCCTTCCGACTCCAAAATCCTGTGCGAGCGAGCCCGCGGGGCACCTACCCTCCGAGGATGGATCTTCGCGAAGAACTTCCTCGTGACCGACAGGCCGTACGGGAGGTCCACCTGCAGGCGTTCGGTGACCATGGCCGAGTCGTCGCCGACCTGGTCGATTCCCTGCGAGAAGCCATCACACGCCAGACCGGCCTCTCGCTGATCGCCGAGCACAACAGGCAGGTCGTCGGACATGTCATGTTCACCCGCAGCCTGCTGGACGCCCCTCGCCAACTGGTCGACGTACAAGTCCTCAGCCCACTGGCAGTACTACCCGAACTCCACCACCAACGAATCGGCTCAGCCCTGGTCCAACACGGACTAAAGGTCCAGGCCGACCGAGAAGTCCCCCTGGTCTTCCTCGAGGGCGATCCCAACTACTACTCACGTTTCGGCTTCGAGCCCGCCGGTCCCCTGGGCTTCCGAAAACCATCCCTGCGCATCCCGGACGCCGCCTTCCAAGCCATCCGACTCCCAACCTACAAGCCATGGATGACCGGAACCCTCGTCTACTCCGAACCCTTCTGGCACCACGACGCAGTCGGCCTCCGCACCCCCAACCCCCAGTAAACCCACCCCAATCGCCCGCAACACACCACGCTCCCACCTGGGGACCCAAACAACACAACATCGCCGTCCCACACAGAAGAAGTAACAACCCCAAACCCCACCATCACGACCCGACGCCACCCCACCACCAACCACACAACCGCCGCCACCCCTCGACAGACGAACCCTGCCCGCTGCCACACAGCTGCCAGACGACACCCGGAACCGGCGCCCCCAGCCCACTACCGCACGCCGCCCGCAACCGCCACGACCCGACGCCACCCCACCGCCAACCACACAACCGCCGCCACCCCTCGACAGACGAGCCCTGCCCGCCGCCACACAGCTGCCAGACAACACCCGCAACCGGCGCCCCCAACCCGCCGCCGCACACCGCCCGGAACCGTCACGAGTCGACTGCCAACGACTCGGCCGCCGCCATCCGCGCGACTGTTCGACCGCCCGTCGGGACTATCGTCGTCCGCTCGAGTCGGGGACGCCTCCCGGGCTGCTCACGTCGCTCGGCCGTTGGACCGTGCCGCGTTCCTGCGCACCGCTCGGCTGTTGGACGACGTCCTGTTGCCGACGGCGTCTTGTGTTGGCATCTTGAGGTCTTGTCGAGCGCCGCGAGGGTTGCTGCGCCCACCACGGCCTGGCGGTGTCGAGCAGGTATCGGCCGCCCACCAGCCCGCCCGCGATCACCAGGCACCAGCCGAACCACATCCCAACGATCAGACCCGTCGCCAACCCAGCTCGATCGCGTCGGTCCCTCTCCGGGATGACAGCACCGCCCGAACGGAGGAACACAACCTCGATGTAGTCGCCTTCCAACGGGTACGGCGGTCGCAGATCTTGCGTCCCACGTACCTTCACCTCGCCCCCGGACGGCCCGGCAACCAGAATCACCGGCGGCCTACCGACGTACGGCTGCATGCTGACGACCTCGGCGCTCGACACCGGCGAAGCATCGTACGGCCGATGCCTGCGTCGTCCCGAGCGCGGCAGCTCCCGTGACGAGCACGGCAAACAGAACCAGCGACCACACGATGAAACGACTGAGCGGATCGTTCATACACCCAAGTATGAAGACCTCCACCGACACTTTTCCGCCACAAAACAAGGGAGTCCGAGCCACCAGG
>DASXXB010000294.1:0-25049 GCA_036503355.1 Kribbella sp.
TGGGGGATCGCGTACGAGTGCGTGGAAGGCCAGATGACAGCGCACAGGAACTTCAAGCAACGGGTCCGAGCCCGCGCCGCCAAGACCGGCGAGTCCTACACGACTGCCCTCCGGCACTTCCGTCCAACTCCACAAGGAGAAGACATGCCGGAAGAAACCACACTGCGGTTCGCGGTCGTCCAGTCGACGATGCGCCACGATCCGACCAACGCCGACGAGCTGCGTGCGGGCGGCGCCGAACTCCGGGACTTCATCAGGCAGGCGGCCGCGGCCGGCGCTCGCCTGGTGCACTTCACCGAGGGCGCCCTCTGCTTCCCGAGCAAGCAGGTGATGTCGTCGCTCGGCCCGGACGAGGTCGGCGCGTCGGACTGGACGAAGGCGCAGTGGCCGGTGCTGCAGTCCGAACTCGACCAGATCAACGCGCTCGCGGGTGAGCTCGGGATCTGGGTGGTCATCCCCTCGGTGCACCAACTGCCGGAGGGGCGTCCACACAACAGCACGTACGTCGTGTCCGACCAGGGAAAGGTCGTCGCCCGGTACGACGAGCGCACGCTGTCCACAACCAAGGTCAAGTGGATGTACACGCCCGGGAAGCAGCCGGTGACGTTCGACGTGGACGGGTTCCGGTTCGGGCTCGCGCTCGGTCTGGACGTGCTGTTCCCCGAGCTCTTCGTGGAGTACGACCAGCTCGGAGCGGACGGCGTACTGGTGTCGTATGCAACACACCACGTCGCGGGGCATGAGCACATCGCGGTCCAGGCGCGCGGGTGTGCGGTGAACAACACGTCCTGGATCAGCCTCGCCGTACCGGCGAACCCGGAGGCCGGGCTGGCGTCCGGCCTTGTCGACCCACGCGGTGAGTGGGTCGCGCAGGCCCCGCTGGACGGATCGCCGTCGATCGCAGTCGCAGATGTGCACCACACCGAAACGACGCAGATCGGCCGCGACTTCCGGCGGCGTACGCGGGAGCGCATCGGCTCGTAGTCCTCACACGTTCGGGGGCCGGCGCGTTCTATTTGTATGAACAGGCATGCGGTGGTCAGTACCCGGATCGGTGAGCTCACGGTGGTGGTGTCGGGGGATGCGCTGGCCGGCGTGTACTTCCCGCACCACTGGGTGAAGCCGTCAGCGGAGAAGCTGGGTGAGCGGGTCGAGTCGACCGACCCGCTCATCAGGCTGGTCGTGGAGCAGTTGGAGGAGTACTTCGCCGGCTCGCGGATCTCGTTCGATCTGCCGGTCGTGCTGGACGGTGACGAGTTCCAGCGCCGGGTGTGGTCGGTGCTCGAGGAGATCCCGTACGGCGAGACGACGACGTACGGAGAGATCGCTGCGCGACTGGGGGAGCCGGCGCAGGCCGTGGGGAAGGCGGTCGGGCAGAACCCGGTGTCGATCGTGGTCCCGTGCCACCGGGTGATCGGGAAGAACGGATCGCTCACCGGCTACGCCGGCGGTCTGCAGCGCAAGCAGTTCCTCCTGGACCTGGAGGAACCTGTCGGCGCGCGGCTGTTCTAGGTGAGGGCCCCGACCTGCTCGGCGTACCAGTCGAGTTCGGTCAGGTGCTCGGCGATCTGGCGGAGGGTCCAGTTGGGGCTGCGGCCCTTGTCCCATTCGGCCGGGTCGAGGGCGGCGTACCGCAGGACGAACGTCCGCCCGAGCCGGCGCAACCGCTGCTCGGCCTCGCGGACGTCCTCCTCGGTGAACGGCGCGAGGTCCGCGGCAGAGGTGAGCGCGCTCGCGTGCCACTCGTCCGGCTGCGTCGGTACGCCGGCCAGCAGCGCCTCGACCTCCGCGAGGTGATCGATCAGGTGGTCGGCGATCCGGCGAACGGCCTTGTGCGGGGTGAAGACGCGATCGTCGTCGGAGGTGCGCGGTACGCCGTCCCACGCCGGCCAGGTGACGATCAGTTTCAGCGACCGTTCGACCGCTTGCTCGACGAGTTCTCCCGGGTTCTTGGTCATACCGCCGACGCTAGGCCCGTCATACTTCGGTGGGCGCCGAAGTGATCCCGAGACGTTTCGCCAGGCGTTCCGCGTCGTACGGCGCGTGCACCTTGGCGTCGTTGTCGAAGTACACGTAGGTGTCGCACTTCCAGGAGCGGATCTTGCGCGCCCAGCGGCCGAGTGACTTGTCGTCGTACCCGCTCACGTACAGCTCGTCCGCGCCGTGCAACCGCGCGTACGCGAAATCGGCGGTGACCTCGCCGAACATCGGCCATTTGCCGGCCGTGTCCGCGCAGACGACCGCGATCTCGTGCTCCCGTGCGAGCTCCAGGAATTCCTTGGTCTTGAAGCTTTCGTGCCGTACTTCGATCGCGTACCGCAGCGGCTGCTCGGTGCGCGCCTCGAGCAGGGCACGCCCTTCCATCCGTTCGTCGTGACGCTTGGCAACGTCGGCTGCCTCGGCCGTTGTCCTCGGCAACTGGGCGAAGAAGTTGGCGCACCGGTCGGCGTCGTACTGGAAGTTGGGCGGCAACTGCCACAGCACCGGTCCGAGTTTGTTGCCCAGCGCAAGAACTCCGGAGGCGAAGAAGTTCGCCAGCGGGGCGTCCACATCGGCCAGTCGCTTGAGGTGCGTGACGAAGCGCGGGCCCTTCACCGAGAACAGAAAGCCGTCGGGCGTCTCGTCGTACCAGCGCTGGTACGACTCCGGACGTTGCAGCGCGTAGAACGAGCCGTTGAGTTCGATCGAGTTCAGCCGGTTGGACGCGTACTCGAGCTCGGCCCGCTGCGGGAGCCCTTTCGGGTAGTACACCTTGCGCCAGGGCGGGTAGCGCCAGCCCGAGATCCCTACCCGGTACGGCGAGTCCGCCCAACGCATCATCCCTCGATTATGGTCCCGGCATGCAGGAAACCAGTCCGCGGCGGGTCCGGGTACGGCCGTGGTCGGTACTCGTACGGGTCGAGGCGGATCGGCCGATCTGGTTGAAGGCGGCGTCGCCCGGCAGCGTGTTCGAGGCCGGATTGACCGAAGCGTTGTCGCGATGGACGCCTGACCACGTGCTCACGCCGTACGCCGTCGACGCCGCGCGCGGCTGGTCGCTGCTCCCGTCCGGGGGCGATCTGTTGCGGAGCCTGCATCCGGGGCCCCGCGAGTGGGAGGCGGTGTTGACGCAGTACGCCGACCTGCAGCTGGCGCTCGTTCCGCGGGTAGACGACTTGTTGCGTCTCGGCGTACCTGATGCGCGGATTCCGGTGCTGGCAGCCGTGTTCGACGAGGCAGTCGCGGAGAACCGGACGCTGAGTGCGGACGAACGGGCTCAATTGCGGGCGATCCGACCGCGCGTCGTCGAGTGGTGCGAGGAGTTGCGTGCGATCGGCGTACCGGATTCGCTGGATCACGCTGATCTGCACGACGGGCAGATCCTGGTCGCGGGGACCTACACGTTCTTCGACTGGGGTGACGCGAATGTCGGGCATCCGTTCTTCAGTCGGCTGGTCGCGCTCGAGCGAGCCGCCGACATGCACGGGCCGGAGGTCGTCGCGCGGTTGGAGGACGCGTACCTGGACCGCTGGGCGGGACCCACGGCAGACCTGCGCCGAGCCGCCGAACTCGCCCGCCGGCTGAGCCACCTGACCCGTCTCCGCTCCTGGGCCCGCCTCTTCCCCGCCGCCGCCTACCTGGGCGATCCCCCACGCGCCACCGCCCTACGCCACCTACTCGCCACCCACTGACCCGGATCCCCAACCCATCACAACCACCGCAGCCGGGCGCGCTCACGGCTGAAACGCACGAGACCACGCAATTGTGATGGCCCGGGGATCCGCCACCCCACGCCGAACCCGCTCCGAAACCCGGTGCGGGACGGTCAGGTGGGGATCCAGGTGGGCCACCACGGGGGGACGTTGCCGGGGCAGATGCCGGGAGAGCCGGCCGGGGTGCCCTGCCAGGAGAACAGTGCGAGGTCGGCGATCGCGAGCGCGATGGCGGCGGCGATCAGCGAGAACAGGAACGCCTTCCCGGCGTACCGGAACACGATGGTGAACAACACGAGATTGACGATCAGCGCGATCGGCACGCCGAGGAACAGCAACGTCAGCCCGTTCGGCACGCTGCCGGTGACGTCGACCCGGCACGTCTTCCACGCCCGCGACGTCATCACGATCAACCCGAACGCCGCCCCACCACCCACGACCACCGCAAGGAACGACTCCCCCTTGCTCCCCTTCGCAGCAAACGCCATGAGCATCACCGTAAGTGATCCACAGCTCCCCTTCATCCCGACCGGCGGGTACACCACAATCCCGCCTCGACCACCAACCACCCGACGCCCGTCGTCGCAGGTGTACGCCGACGCGGTCGCCCACCCGCTCTCCCTCTGCCGACTGCCGAGCTAATCGTCCAGCGGGTGCAGATCTACTGGCGTCAGTACCCAGCGGAAGCCGTACTTCGGACTCGCGGCCCGGTCGACCTGATCCGGAGCGAAGTACTCGTTCACAAGGCTCAGCAACCTCTCGCGGAACTCCGCGACCCGCTCACCCGGCACCCGCCCCGCGTGTTCCCCACTCTGCTGCACGAACTCCGCGCCGAACATCCCCGCCGCCGCGTCGGCGTACGCCTGCACATAGTCCTGCACACTCGCCCCCGGCAACGCCGTCGTTGCGCTGGGCTGCGGGCTGGCGCTCTCCGCCAGCGCCGTACCGGCATCCGTACGTCGCCAACGCCCCGCGCCCTCGTCCACCCGCCCCCGCATCACGCAACCTCTCGAGGTACCAAAGCACCCGAGCATCCGTGACCTCGAGCGCCTTCGCCAACTCCCCCAACGTGTGCGGCTCCCCCAGCAGCCCCACGATCCCGCGCGGCAGCTCCGACCCCTCCCATTCCTCAACCATGGAGCCATTCAACCCCGACCGGCTGCCGGCACGGCGTCGAGTCGTGGGGATTGGCGGGTTGGGGCGACCGTTTCTCACGACTCGGTGTAAGGCGCCGGAGGCGAACGCCACGACTCGGCGATTGTGGCCCCGGGGACGTCAGTGGTGCAGAGCAGCGAGGATGTTGTCGGCGATCTCGCGGACCGGCGGCGCTGCCGCGACCAGGTGGGCGCCGTAGCGGGTGTTGTCTGCGTCGGCTTGGGCGTGCCAGCGGAGTACCCGCTCCAGTTCCGCCGGGCTCGACCCGAAGCCGCCCCGCTCGATCAGCCGCCGCTCGAGCGTCACGGCGTCAACGGTCAGGCTGATGACGCTGGTGAACAGGTCCCAGATCTCGTTCTCGTTGCCGACGCTGCCGCAGATGAACGCCGTACCGTCGCCCGCCTCGGCCGCGATCCGCCATACGGTCTCCACCGGCAGCCGGTACGTGTTCTCCGCGAACCACGTGTCGTCTCGGTACGTCGGCATGCGCACCTCGGCGCCCGAGACGTTCTCGTACCACCGCGCCAGCCCGTCCGCGTCGACGTCGTACACCAGGAAGCCACGCCGCCGCAGTTCCCCACCGACCGTCGTCTTCCCGACCCCCGACGGCCCGGTCAGGTAAACCAGCCCCATCAGCTGGGCCCGACACGCTTCGGCGGCAGCCACAGCATGACGTCGACGGGTCCCGGGACCTCAGTCGGTACGACGACCACTTGATGCTCGTCCTCGTACAGCACCCGGCCCGGAGCGCCTGACGTGCAGCGCTCGCACGGCACATTGTGGGCGGCGAGGATCCTCAGGTATCCCGGGATCGGCTCGAGCAAGTACGCGGCCGACGGCTTGAACCACGCGGCGGCGCGCGGGTTGGCGTCGTACACGGTGGGGTCGACGGTCGACGGATTCGTGTACGTCGCGTCGTACCAGGCATTCGTCGTACGGCGGAACTCTTCCTCCTGCACGCTCAGGTGTCCGCGATGCCCGAGCATGTTGACGAGCCCGAAGATCCCGATCCGCCGCCCTCGCCGATCCGGCACCGGACTCTGATACCTCACGTACGACGACATACGCAGATTCTGCCCGTTTCTGTCGGCGGTGGCGTCTACGCTCGCGGACCATGGTGGATCTGACAGCGACCCGCGAGTCGTACGACGCCCTCGCCGCGCGCCACGCCGACGTGATCAGCGCGGGCCTGGACGACTTGCCCCTCGAGCGCGCCCTCCTGGCGACCTTCGCCGAACTGGTACTTGCCAACGGCAACCAACCGGTGGCGGACGTGGGCTGTGGACCGGGCCGCGTGACGACCCTCGCTGTCGCGACTCGGACTCGACGCGTTCGGCATCGACCTGTCACCCGGAATGGTGGCGTTGGCCCGGCGGACGCACCCGGAGCTGCGGTTCGACGAGGGCTCGATGCTGGAGCTCGATCTGCCCGATGCACACCTCGGCGGTCTGCTGGCGTACTACTCGATCATTCATCTCCCGTGGGAGCTGCGGTCGCGGGTGTTCGCGGAGTTTCATCGGGTGCTCGCGCCGGGCGGTGTGTTGATGCTGGCGTTCCAGGTCGGGGACGTGCGCACCCGCCGTACCGAGTTGTTCGGTACGGCGATCGCGCTCGACTGGTACCGGCAGCAACCTGGCGAGGTGGTCGAGCTGCTCCACGCGGCCGGGTTCACGAGCTGGTCGACGACGGTTCGCGAGGCCGGCGAGGGTGAGGGCGCGCCGCGGGCGTACGTGATCGCGAGGAGGTCTTGACCGACTGATGCTGTCAGGCCTAGCCTGACAAAGTGTCAGGGAAGCCCTGACAGACAGGAGGTCGTTCCGTGCCGGACAACATGCTGCGGTGCTCGTTCTGCGGGAAGGTGCGGGACGAGGTTCAGCATCTGATCGCCGGGCCGGGGGTGTTCATCTGCAACGAGTGCGTCGAGCTGTGCGAGCGCGTGATCAACGACCAGCCGCTGCCGTCCTTCCCGCCGCTGGACGGGAAGACCGACGAGGAGCTGCTCGCGGACATGGCGCGCCTCGATGCGTCGCGCGGGCAGGTCGAGGCCGCCGTACAGGATCGGGTACTGCGCCTGCGCTCGCGGTCGGTGACCTGGGCGCGGATCGGCGAGGCTCTCGGCATCAGCCGGCAGTCGGCCTGGGAGCGGTACTCCGGGGAGGAGTGATGTCGCAGATCCTCCTCGTACGCCACGGCGAGGCCGACGGGACCCAGTTGGACGAGGAAGGCTGGTGGGGCCCCGCCCGCGATTTCGCCCCGCTGTCCGCGCTCGGAATCCAGCAAGCCAAGGACGTCGGCCGCCGCCTGCGCAACTCCGGCGCTCAGCGCATCGTCTCGTCACCGATGACACGAGCCTTACAGACCGCCGCGCTGATCGCCGCCGAGACGCAACTCCCGCTCACCGCCGTCGACGTCGACCTACGCGAATGGCTCCCCGACAACACTCTCACCTGGCGCTCCGAACAAGCGCTCGCCGCCGTCGACGAGTGCACGCGGTACGACGGTAAGTGGCCGCCAGGCGAGACCCGCACCTGGGAGCCCCGATCGTCAGTACGCCGCCGCGCCCTGAACGCCCTACACCGCCACGCCACCGGCGCCCCGTTCATCGCCGTCTGCCACAGCATGGTCATCGAAGCCCTCACCAAAGCCCGGGGCATCAAACACTGCGCCATACACCCCTTCAACCTGACCACCACCACCCAAACCCCCGACGAAATCCTCCTACCCGTGCGCTCCGGCGGGGCGGGGTGAGGGAATCGGCGGGTCAGCTCGAGGATGCTCATGACATCGGCGACAAAGACGAGCCAGAGGAGTCGAGGATGGCAGAGCCGATGGCGCCGGGGCAGAGCAGCAGGGCCCTTGTCGATATCCGCGACCGCTGGCTCAGCGCCACCACGACAATGCTTCGGCAGGATGAAGCAGTAGTCGGCGCTGCCCTGGTCGGATCTCTCGGCTCGGGCCGCGCCGATGACTGGAGCGACGTGGATCTGCTCGTGGTGGTGGAGGACGCACACTTGGACAGCCGTGCTACTGCCCTCCCTGATTTCGGCGGACCCGTCTTCGACGTCGATGCTCGCCACAACGGACCGGTCGGGACGCGGGCGGTCAGTGCGCAGTACGTCGTGGACGGCCTTCCGCTCTGGGTCGACTGGCACATCCATCCGATGTCCCGGGCCAGCTGGCCGTCCGACAGCGCAGTGCTGTTCGAGCGTCGCGCGATCAGCCGTACGTCGGTCACGTTCACGGCGTACCTGAATCATGGCGAGCACGAGCGCGCGACGCCGAAGACTGCTGCTGACGGGGCGGCCATGCGGCTGGCGCTCGTGCCGGTCGCGGCGAAGCAGGTCGCACGCTGTTCGCCCGGCGCGGCGCAGACGATCGCGTTTCTCGGCGGTGCGCTGGTGGCTGACGCCGACCGGCCGGCTCAGGTTGCCGCCTTGCGTCAACTGCTCGACGGCTTCGAGACACTCGGGCGGTCCGACAGCCTCGCGGCCGGTCGCGCCTACGTCGACCTGTTGGACTCCTAGATCAACAGATCCAGCCAAGGATGGTTGGCGTCGGACCGGCGCAACATCTCGTGGAGCCAGGATCGTTTGTCCGCTGGGAGGAGGGGCCAGATCCGGTCGAGGTCGCGCTTGTCTTTCGTACGCCGGTTCCGGGCCTTGAAGAAGAGCACGATCTCGGGATTCAGGTACCGGATCCCGTCGTCGGCGGTCCACGTGACGTCGTCTATCGCGCCCACGTGGTCGGGCATGAACTTGTTGGTCCAGAGCCCGTCGCGGTCCGGCGTCAACGGTAGATCGATCACCCAGGGCGCGTCGCCGTGCTCTCGCACCCAGACCTGGCTGGCCGGGTGAAAGACGTCAGGGTGCTCATCCGTCAACGGCCGCATGTCGCCGCCCGCAAGGTTCCATAGGTGCCATCGCCCGTGGACGTGCTCGCGCAACGCAGGCACGTCGCACGCGAGGATCGACACGTCGACGTCGTGGTGCTTGCGCCGTACGCCGGTGAACGCGTCGACCGCCCAGCCGCCTACCACCCACCACGGCCGCGCGAACCCCTCCATGAACTCGGCAACCGCAACCGGTTCGAACGCCTTCCACCGACCGTAGAGCCGAGCCCAGTACTCCCGCTCGGCCGCCTCGCCTGCCGACTCCACGACATCCTCGAGCACAGTTCCTCGTCTCGTCAGGCGGGGCTGAGAGTGGGGCTGGTGGTGAGGAGTTGTTGGGATCGGCGGGTTAGGGCGAGGGTGCTGATGATGTCGGCTACGAAGACGAACTGGAGGAGGGTGTGGAGGAGGTAGAAGCCGGGGGTGATGGCTCGTTGCCGGAGGAGTAGGGCCAGGCAGACGAGGCTGTAGACCGACGTGGGGAGCAGCATCAGGTAGGTGCCGATGACGGCGGGGACGAGGCCGGCCGCGGTGAAGGTGCCGACGAACGCAATGCCGGCCGGACCCGCCTCGAGGATCGCTCCGCGGGTGATCACCAACGGGACGAGCGTCAGGACGTACACGACGACCGCGCACACGACGAAGTTCTGGATGAAGAGCGGGATCATCACGAGCTTGACAGTCCGCGCCGAGCGGCTGAGGGTCTCGAGGTCGCGTGCCACGAACAGCTGCACCGCCGTACGGAACGCGATCAGCGGCACGATCGGCATCATCACGAGCAGGAGGAACTCCAGCGACACACTGAACCCGAGCTGGTAGATCGCGTCTGACAGCAAGCTCCCGTCACCGAGGAAGTCCGACAGCTCGCGATGGATCAGGTGGAAGATCGCGAACAGCACCAGCCAGACCACCGCGATCGCTGACCCGACCGCGAGCACCACCGTGAGCAGGTTCTTCGAGAACGCGCCCGGAGGCCGCGCGGTGCCGAGGAAGTCGCGGGCGACCTCGACCACCACGATCGTGCTGAGTACGTCGACGACGAAAAGGAAATGCAGCACGATGCCGACGCCGAAGAACGCGCGCCCGATGCGTTCGTCCCGGCGCAGCAGCACCAGGATCGCCACGCCGTACGCCGACGTCGGCAGCATCACGACGTACGTCAGGACGGCGAACAGCAGCCCGGTGAGGATCCCGTCGAGGCCGAGGCGGTCGCTGTCGCCGGCGCCGACCACCAGGACCGCCTGCGCGAGCGCGTAGAAGTTCAGGAGGAAGAACGGGACCGCGACGAGCTTCACCAGGTTCGCGGACTGCTGCAAGGCGCCGAGGTCACGCCGGCGGGTGAGCCGGACCGCGTCGAAGGCGGCGACACAACCGACAACCAGGTAGATCGCGAGCCAGACACCGCTGACGGCGAAGAACACCGCCAGATCACCTTTGTCGTCAACACGGATCGGCTTCTGCAAAAACTGGTCAGAGGCAATGAAAGCCATCAGTACCGCGCCGATCGCGAGGATCACACTGAGCGCCTTGGCTGTCCCCGTGCTCGCCATTCCCACCTCTTCTGGCCTGTACCGGAGTACCTATCCTCGCCTCGGAACAGGTCAAGCGGCTCAGGTGGTCAGGGCTTCGATCCAGGCGTCGTGATGCTCGGCGGCGTAGTCGGCGGCCGGACCCCAGAAGTCGGCGTGCCCGTTCTCGTAGTGGCGGGCCCAGGGTTGTTCGCCGGTTTCGTGGCCGCGGACCAGGAGTTCGTACGAACCGCGGGTACGGGCGGCGATCTGGGCGGGGAACGCGAGACGCTGCTCGTCGTCGAGTCCGTAGGCGTCGGCGAAGACGCGCAGCCGCGGAGCGTCCACCGTCACGTCACCCCAGGGCAGCAGCGGTACGAGCGACTGCGCGGCGTACCCGAGGTCCCACAAGCGCGTCGACGGGCCGGCGTTGTCCCAGTCGATGAAGACCCAGCGGTCGCCGTTGCGGACCAGGTTCCACGGGGCGAGGTCGCCGTGGCAGATCAGGTCGCCGCCCGCGGGGTCCGGGACGGCCGGGTGCCACGCGGCGTCCGGCGGCGGCTCGAACGTCTCCATCGCGTCGTGGAGTTCGCGAATCAGCCGGCCGACCCGACGCAGCTCGTCGACCGACAACGGCGGCAAGGTGTCCGCCAGCTCACCCGGGATGTACTCGAGGACATGCCGCCCCTGGTCGTCCCTGCCCAGGGTCTGTGGAGCACCCTCGAATCCGGTCAGATGCGCCAGCACCGCCTCGACCCCGGCCGTGTGCGCGAGCGCGGGTTTTCGGACGGTCGAGCCGATCCGAACCACCCGGTCGGCGACGTTCCCTCCGGTCAGTTCCTCCTCGACATCCACGCCGCCATCCTGCCCGGCGTACGGTGATATCTCGACAGACTTTCGTCCGGCGCACCCTTACCCTGGGCCAATGGCAACGGTGAGACAGGTCCAGGTCACCTTCGACTGCGCGGAACCCGAGCGCGTCGCCCGATTCTGGTGCGAGGTGCTCGGGTACGTCGTACCGCCGCCGCCGGAAGGTTTCGCCGACTGGGACGAGTTCGACCGCTCGCTGCCACCCGAGCACCAGGGGTCCGCGTTCGCCTGCGTCGACCCGAACGGCGTCGGCCCGCGGCTGTTCTTCCAGCGCGTCCCCGAAGGCAAGGTCGTCAAGAACCGCGTCCACCTCGACGTACGAGTCGGCACCGGCCTCGTCGGCGCCGAACGCCTGGCCGCCCTCGAAGCCGAACGCGACCGCCTGGTCGCCCTCGGCGCAGTCCAGATCCTCCTCCAAGAAGCCGACGGCATCAACGAGTCCTGCATCTGGATGAACGACATAGAAGGCAACGACTTCTGCCTCGACTGACAGGCCGGTGGCGCGGGTCGGGGCCCGCGGGAAGAGGTGTTCCCGGCCTATGATCGCGGAGTGCTGGCCGAACCAGTCAGGCTCGAATGGGGACCCGGGACCTGGGATGCGTGGGATCCGCCGACAGTCGCGAACCTTCTCGAAGGGGTGGCGCGGTGGTGCGTGGTAGGGGGTTGGGCTCTGGACTTGTTCCATGGGCGCCAGACCCGCGATCACGAGGACCTGGAGATTGCGACCCCGCTGTGGGATTTCGACCTCATCCGCGAGCGGCTGTCGGACCACGAGTTCTTCGTCGCGGGCCGGGAGGGTTTCTGGCCCCGTCGAGACGATGCGCACACCGGATGACGGGGTGAACTGGATCTGCTCGAGCGACCGCAACATCCGTCGGCCGTACGACGATGCTGTCGCCCACACGCCGGACGGCATCCCGTACCTGCGCCCGGAGCTGGTGTTGTTGTACAAGGGCCTGCAGACGCGCCCCAAAGATCAGGCGGACTTCGAAGCCACCGCACCGCTCATGAGTACTGAGGCTCGGACCTCGCTGGCGCGCGCCCTCGTCGAGACCAAGGGCAACGACCATCCCTGGATCAGTTCTCTAATCGAACAGTGACCGACGTCCGGACTAACTCAACTGCTTGCGCAGCTGGGCGCAGGTCGTCTCGTACCGCGTGATCGAGCCGTCGGGGTTTTGCTGGTCCCAGGACTCGAGTACTTCGTCGTACGCGACATAACCCAGCCGCTCGTAGAGGGCGCGGGCTCGAGGATTGCTCAACTCGACGGCGACCTCGGCGCGATCAAGCCCTCGGGCCATGATCCGCTGCTCGGCGGCGCCGATCAGCACCGTCCCGATCCCGCAGGACTGCAAGGCCGGGTGCACCGACAACTGCCACAGCACGCCTGCACCCGGATGCGGCAGATAGTCGACTCCGCCGATAGCCACGGGCAGGTCGGTCTTCGTGCAGACGGCAAGGTAGTCGACCTCCCCGGAACGCGCTCGCTCGAGCTCCTTGGCAACCTGGCTCAAGTGCAGTTCACTGCCGGCAAAGCCGCACGCCCCCAGATCACCATCAGCCAGATCTCTCACCGTGAGATCAAGCACGACAGCAGTCATCCCCACCACCTCCTAGTGCACTTTCATGTACAACGGCTCGAATACAAGACCATGTCTCGACGTTCATCACTTTCTGCTGCCAATCGGAGAGCAGGTGCCCTCGCGAGAGGTGCTCAGCCGCGGTCAGGACGGTTCGTTAGGAACCACGCGATGCTGCGTTCTACATCCGCCACGGTCTGCCTCAGCTGCCAGCGCCGACCGAACACCACGCGCCTCCGAAACGGCTCGAAGACGTCGGTCCACAGGTCCGAAACCACAATGCCCTGGACGACGAAGGGCCCACGCCGCCTGCTCTCGATTTCGATCAGCAGACGAGAGTCAGGATTCAGGTCACGCAGTCGCGTAACCGCTTCCTCGAGCTCATGAAGATCGGGGTCATCTTCGCCCATGAGCGCAGGCTACTGTCCGCAGGCCGCACCCAACTCGCCAGATTCCAGTTGGTGGGCGGCCTCCCAAGATGATCGTCAAGGTCTCGGGACAAACAAAAGCCCAGGTCAGAGACTCTCTGCCTGGGCTTTCACGGGGCGCGCTCGGAGGGATTCGAACCCCCAACCTTCTGATCCGTAGTCAGATGCTCTATCCGTTGAGCTACGAGCGCTGGACAACGTCGAGTAACGATACATGGAGCGGGGCGGGGATTGCCAATCGGCTCCTGGCGGGGCGTGACGGGGTGGTCGGGGGTGGGGGTTCTACGATCCGCGCATGGGTATCGAGGAGTTGCTGGGTGGGCGGGATCTGGGGGACGTGAAGAAGGCGGTCGGGTTCGTGATGGAGAACTCGGACGACTTCCAGAAGGTGCTGAATCTCGTGCGGGGGCTGCCGGACGACGCGCTCGGGATGATCGGCAAGCTGCCGGAGCTGTTGACGACGATCGGGTCGGGGCTCGCGGAGGCCGGGGAGCAGGCGGCGAAGGCGGCGGGTGCGCTCGTCGGTGAGGATGGTGAGGGTGGCGCACGGAAGGCGCTGGCCGGGAGTGCCGGGACGATGAATGCGGCCAAGGACAAGCTGCACGACGCGGCCGGGATGCTGGCCGGGCTCGCGGGCGAGCTGGACAAGATCCCGGGCATCGGCGACGCCGCGGCGAAGCGGCTGAACGACGGCAGCGGGCAGATCGGTGGGGTGGCCACCGAGATCGAGAGCCTGGCCGGCAACCTGCAGGACCTGTCCGGCATCCTCGCGACGGTCGGCGACGCGCTCAAGGGCCTCGGCACCAAGCTCACCGAGTCGGGCGGCTCCGTGCAGACCCTCCTCGGCTGAGCGGAACCGGACGGGCGTGACATTCGTCTAAGGCGCGGTGATTGACCGGTAAGGAAGGACCTCCGCGTGGCTAAGGTCGCGGGCATGGCTAGTCGGCTGGTGCGCGGGACGGCGATCGGGTGTGGCGTGGCCGCCCTGGTGGGCGGCGGGGTCGGGTTCGCGGTCGGCGAGCCGGTGACGCCGAAGGACATCGTGCCGGCGCGGGCGATGCCGAGCGACCTGTGCACCCGGATCGGCGACGTGTCGAACCTGTTGCCCAAGGCATCCGACGGCCCGGTGACGATGACTCAGGGCGGTACGTCGACGGTCACCTGCCAGGCGGCCAGCTCGCGCGCGAAGGTGCGGGCGTACACGTCGGCGAGCGTGCAGGTCAGCATCACGACGTACGGCGGGCAGGATGCCGGCGCGGGGAACGAGCCGTTCACCCCGACCCAGGTGGCGACCCGGACGTTCGCCCGCTCGCCGTTCAAGAAGTACGACGGCGACCGCCCGTACCCGACCAAGCTCAGCCGGGTCGAGAGCGGCCTGGCCGGGGAGTCCTGGAAGATCCGCGCACTGGTCCAGCACGCGGACACCGTTGTCCTGGTGGAGTACACGGCCAACCCGATCGACGGGGACACCGCGCAGAAGGCGGCGCTGGCGCTCGCGGACCGCGCCATCTGGGAGAGCAAGTGAGCGACAGCGCGCCGGAGATCCCCGGCTACCAACTGGACCAGCGGATCCTGCTGCATCCGCTGGCGGAGCTCTGGCACGGCCGGACGTTCACCGGGATGGAGGTCATCGCACTCGTCCTCACCGACGACGGCGCGCGGAACCAGACCGTGGTCGACCGGCTCGCCGGCGCCAGCCGCGACGCCGCGCTGGTCCCGGGCCGGCAGGAGACCTCGCTGTGGGCCGCCAACTTCACAGCCACCCGCCCGTACGCGATCACGCAGCTGATCCACGGCCAGACCGGCGCCGAGCGGCTGGTCGATCCGCTCGACGGCATCGTCGGGAACGACGAGGACGCCCTGAGCGCGGTCCGCGATCAGCTCAGCCGGTACGGCGCGATGCCGCCGACCGTCCCACCCGGCGACATCCCGCGCCCCGACGGCATCCCGTCGTACGTCGACCGCCCGGCCGCACAACCACAATCACAACCCCAAGGACAGCCGTCGAAGATCGAGATCGCACGGCAGTACCGCCGCAAGATCGGTGCCTGGGTGTACGCCGTGGTCGCGGTCGTGGTGCTGATCGTGTTCAGCGTCGCGTACTCGATCGGCACCGCGATCGGTGGCGCGGTGAAGCACGACCCGGCTGTCGCCGACCCGGCACCGGCCGTCAGCCCGGAGGCGTACCCGCCGACCGTGCTGACCCCGCCGATCAACCGCGTGACGACCGCGCCGTACAAGCGTCCGGACGGCTCTCCCGGCGTCTTCGGTGCGAGCTACCCTGCCGGGGCCGACGTACAGGTCGTCGCGAACGCCGAGCTCCCGTTCGCGATCGGCTGGCCGCGGCCGCCACAGGTCAGCTTCCTGGGCGAGTCCTCGAAGGTGGTACTGCGGCGGATCGTGACCAGGAACGACTACGCGCCGGGTGGCCTGAAGAACGCGATGCAGGCGCAGTTCGCGCTGCATCCCTGCGCGGACCTGGCGAAGTGCCTCGCCGACCGGCCGGCGTTCGACCAGCAGTGGACGAAGATCTACAAGGCGACCGCGCCGGCCACCGCGAAGGACTCGCGGACCTGGCTGACGGTCACGTCCACGGCGCCGTACACGATCACGATGACGCGCGCCTTCCAGAGCGGCGGCCAGTGGTGGCTGGTCGGCGTGATGGTGCACGGCCAGCCCGCCGAGGCGCCCGACATCCAGCGGGTCGTGAACGACGTTTGGCGGCAGACCAGCTGAAGTACCGGAAAATCTCCTGGAACGGCCCGCGCGAACAGCGTGGGCCGTTCTCTTTTTCACAAGCGGCAACGGAAAGCGATTGTCGCGAAAACTTTGTGACCGGGTTCACTTCCAGGCGGTTCTCAGACCCTCGACGAGTCGCGTACCGTTAGTACCACTTGCACACTGGTATGTATCCACTGGATCGACTGGTATGCGACAGATCACACCGCCAGCCAGCTGCAGCGACCCGCCGGAGACCCCGGCGGCCGGACGCCGTACCCGCCTTTCAGCGTCGAGGGGCGAACGTCGCCGGACCCGGCAGCCGAGAGGGGAAATGAGCCGCGAATGACGACCATCGCCAATCCGACCCGCACCAAAGCCGACCACCGAGCCGACTCCCAGGACCCCCTCGAGGACCGCCGGACGTACGACCTGACCGATGCCCCGACCCGCCACGAAGGCCTGCTCGCCTGGGTGGCCGAGGTCGCCGAACTCACGCAGCCCGACCGGATCCACTGGGTCGACGGCTCGGACGCGGAGTACGCCAAGCTCACCGACGAGCTGATCGCGGCCGGCACCATGGTCCGGCTGAACGACGAGAAGAAGCCGAACTCGTTCTGGGTCCGCACCGACCCGAGTGACGTCGCCCGCGTCGAGCAGCGCACGTTCATCTGCTCCGCCAACGAAGCCGACGCGGGTCCGACCAACAACTGGGTCGAGCCGAGCGAGATGAAGGCGACGCTGACGGAGCTGTACCGCGGCAGCATGCGGGGCCGGACGCTGTACGTCGTCCCGTTCTGCATGGGCCCGCTGACCGCCGAGAAGCCGATGTTCGGCGTCGAGATCACCGATTCGGCGTACGTCGTCGCGTCGATGCGGATCATGTGCCGCACCGGCGCCGAGGTGCTGGCCAAGCTTGGCACCGACGCCAAGTACGTCCCCTGCCTGCACTCGGTCGGCGCCCCGCTCGCTCCCGGTCAGCAAGACGTCCCGTGGCCGTGCAACGACGAGAAGTACATCGTGCAGTTCCCGGAGGAGCGCGCGATCTGGTCGTACGGCTCCGGGTACGGCGGCAACTCGCTGCTGGGCAAGAAGTGCTACTCGCTGCGGATCGCGAGCGCGATGGCCCGCGACGAGGGCTGGCTGGCCGAGCACATGCTGATCCTCAAGCTGATCTCGCCGGAGAAGAAGGTGCACTACGTCGCGGCCGCGTTCCCGAGCGCCTGCGGCAAGACCAACCTGGCGATGCTGGACCCGACGCTGGAGGGCTGGGAGGTCGAGACGCTCGGCGACGACATCGCCTGGATGCGATTCGGCAAGGACGGCCGGCTGTACGCGGTGAACCCGGAGTTCGGCCTGTTCGGCGTTGCCCCCGGCACCGGCTGGAAGACCAACCCGAACGCGATGCGCACCATCGAGAAGGGCAACTCGGTCTTCACCAACGTCGCGCTCACCGACGACGGCGACGTCTGGTGGGAGGGCTACTCGCCGACCCCGCCGGACCACCTGACCGACTGGAAGGGCCGCGAGTGGACGCCGGACTCGGGTGAGCTGTCCAGCCACCCGAACAGCCGGTTCTGCACGCCGATCAAGCAGTGCCCGATCATCGCCGACGAGTACGACGACCCGAACGGCGTACCGATCTCCGCGATCATCTTCGGCGGCCGCCGCGCCACCACCGTCCCGCTGGTGACCGAGTCCCGCGACTGGGCGCACGGCGTCTTCATGGGCGCGACGCTGTCCTCGGAGACGACCGCGGCGGCGGTCGGCCAGGTGGGCGTCGTACGGCGGGATCCGATGGCGATGCTGCCGTTCCTCGGGTACGACGCCGGGCAGTACTTCGACCACTGGCTGACCGTCGGCAAGCAGCACGACGCGGCGCAGCTGCCGCGGATCTTCTATGTGAACTGGTTCCGCAAGGACGAGGCGGGCAAGTTCGTCTGGCCGGGCTTCGGTGAGAACAGCCGGGTGCTGAAGTGGGTCATCGAGAGGATCGAGGGCCAGGCCGAAGCGGTCGAGACCCCGATCGGCCGGGTGCCGGCCGCGGACGCGCTGGACGTCAGCGGCCTGGACCTGACCGAGCAGGACCTGCGGATCGCGCTCGACGTCGACGCCGAGGAGTGGAAGGCCGAGATCCCGCTGATCGAGGAGTGGTTCGCCAAGCTCGGCGACACCGTCCCGGCGTCGCTGAGGGTCGAGCTGGACAACCTGAAGGCCCGTCTGGGCTGACGAACGCCGGCCGCTGTTTCGGAAGCCAGTGGCCGGACAACAGCGCGGCGCCCCGGATCACCTCCCGGGGCGCCGCGCTGTGCTTTCCGCGAGCACCCGCCGTACCTCGTCGTCGCTGACCTCGGAGAAGTCCTTGTACGCCTGGCCGACCGCGTTGAAGTACTGCGGGATCCACGCGCACACCACCTGGTCCGCGACCCGCGACAGGCGCCGGCAGCTGCCCGGTCCACCCACGGGTACCGCGACGATCACCCGGTCCGGGCGTTGCTGCCGGACCGCTTCCACGGCGGCCCGCATCGTCGTACCGGTCGCGAGGCCGTCGTCGACCAGGATCACCACCCGGTGCCGTACGTCGATCGGCGGCCGGTCGCCCCGGTACGCCTGCTCGCGGCGGCGCAGCTCGCGCTCCTCGGACCGGCGTACCTCCTCCAGCGCGTCCGGATCGACGCCGGAGGCAATCGGCTCGTTCCGCACGACCCGCAGGTCCTCGCCGACGCCGGCGATCGCGCCCATCGCGAGCTCCGGCTGACCCGGCAGGCCGAGCTTGCGGACGATCAGTACGTCGAGCTCCGCGTCGAGGGCGTCCGCGAGCGGAGCCGCGACGGGTACGCCGCCGCGCGCCAGCCCGAGGACCAGGACCGATCCGGCGACCGGACCGAACTCGTCGGCGAGCGCCCGGCCCGCGGCCGTCCGATCCAGGTACGGCCTCCTCATACACCCATGATCCACAGACGCCGGGCGGATGCGAACCCGATCGGATCAGTGGCGCCGAATCGTGGGCAGCCTGATCCGGTCGGCCGGGATCCGGACGGTCTGCTCGCTCCCGGTGCCGTCCACGAACTGAACGAGCGCGACCCAGCCGTCCGCGCAGTGCAACCGGCCGATCAACCAGGCCGGCGCCCAGCCGTCGTCGAGCTGGACGAGTACGTGTGCGGGCAGGCCGAGGTTCAGGATGGTCCGGGGGTCGGTGCCCGGCAGTCCCAGAACGGTCATCGTCATCACCTCTCGCGAGACGCCCGCGCCTCACCGTGACCTCGCACCCGGGCGTCTTCAGGTACCCGGCGAATGTTGCGGACACGGCACCGTCGCGTCACGACACGGACCCGATCGGGCTCTGGGTACGTTGTGCGCATGAAGATCGGTGTGATGCTCCCGCTCGGCGCCGGCGACGGTCCCGACGGCGGAATGCCCAGCTGGAACGACGTCCGTGCGGTCGCCGAGGCGGCCGACCAGGGTGGGCTGGACTCGGTCTGGATCGCGGACCACTTCCTCTACCGGGATGCCGACGGGCAGGTCTTCGGTATGCACGACGGCTGGACCCTGCTGACCGCGGTCGCCGCGGTCACCGAGCGCGTCGAGCTCGGGAACATGGTGCTCTGCGCGTCGTTCCGCGATCCGGGGCTGACGGCGAAGATGGCGGCGACGCTGGACGAGGTGTCGGGCGGACGGTTGACGCTCGGCGTCGGCGCGGGCTGGCACGATCCGGAGTACGAGGCGTTCGGGTTGCCGACCGATCACCGGGTCGGGCGGTTCGCCGAGTGGCTGGAGATCGTCGCCCGGCTGATCCGCGGCGAGACGGTCACGTACGACGGCACGTACTACTCGGTCCGCGAGGCGACCCTTGACCCAGCGCCGCCGCACCGGATCCCGATCCTGGTCGCCGGCCACCGCCCTCGCATGCTCCGCCTGATCGCCCAGTGGGCCGACGCCTGGAACACCGCCTGGTACGGCGCCCCGTCCGGCAAGCTCGACGAGCGCCTGGAAACCCTCCGCGAAGCCCTGCAGACCGCCAACCGCCCCGCCGACAGCATCACCAGAACCGCAGGCCTACTGGTCCGCGACCCAGCCCAGCCGGCAACCGACCCCAGCCCCAACGCCATCCCGGTTCAGGACCTACCCGAAGCGCTGGCCGCCTACGAGACCCGAGGCATCAACCACGCCATCATCTCCCCAGAACCCATGACCCCACGCTCCGTACAACACATCGCCGAAGCAGCCGCGAAGTACCGCGAGCACCACTAGCACAGCCCGAACAGCACAAGACCCCGCCACGACACATCCCCGCGTAGAACACCCAGCGGGGGGTCCGGGGGGCGAAGCCCCCCCGGGCGGGGTCTGGGGGTTGCACCCCCAGAAGACACAACCGGAGCTCTTCGCCTGCGCTTTTCGCAGGCAAAGAGCTCCCAGAGCGGAGGCGGCGAGATTTGAACTCGCGAGAGGGGATTACCCTCAACCCGCTTAGCAGGCGGGCGCCATCGACCGGACTAGGCGACGCCTCCTCCGACGGTCCACTCGAGGAATGGACGCGACGACGACCAAGACTATCCGGTGACCGGGCCGGTGAGCAAAGTGGGGCGCCCGGCACGCTCGGTCGCCGCGTAGGCACGTTGCGGTGGTAGCCCGGCGCACCTGTACGCTGGCGGACATCGACGGGGGTCGCCAGCATCACGTCAGCCAATGCGTCAACCAAGTTGGTGTCGTGGGCGTCTGAAGTACCGTGGGCCGCTGCGCGCGGCCGACGGATGGGCCGTGACGTCGTCGATCAGGGAACGGAGCCATGACGCGGAGTACTCGCGCTACCGGTCGGAGGGCAGCACCGCGCGCCTCCCGGTCCCGGGCCCGCTCGCACCGCGCCCGGACGGCGTCGAAGGCGATCGGCCTGACCCTGCTCAGTGCTTTGGTCCCGGGCTCCGGGCTGTTGATGGGCGGCCGGAAGAAGCTCGGCGCGTTCGTGCTGACGCTCAGCATCGGCCTGCTGCTGGTCGGCGCGTACTTCGGTCTCGCGAAACGTGACTCGGTCCTCGCCCTCGCGGTCTCCCCGCGGCAACTGCTGATCGCGACCGCCGCGGTCGTGGTGCTCGGCGTCTGCTGGATCTGGGTCGTGGTGGCCTCGCACAAGCTGATCCGCCCGGTCAGCATGACCTATACCGGACGGCTCGCCGGCTCGATGTTCGTCGGCCTCCTGTGCTTCGCGATCGCCGTACCGACGACTGTCGCCGCGCAGACCGTGATGGCGCAGCGCGACCTGGTCGGCACCGTGTTCAAGTCCGAAGGCAACTCCAAGAGCGCGACCCGGCCGAAGGTGAACACCAGCGACCCGTGGGCGAAGATCCCGCGGCTGAACCTGCTGCTGCTCGGCGCCGACGACGGGATCGGCCGGACCGGTGTCCGGACCGACACGGTGATCGTGGCGAGCATCGACACCAAGACCGGCAACACCGCGCTGATCTCGCTCAGCCGGAACTGGATGCGGATGCCGTTCCCGGAGGACTCGCCGCTGCACAAGGTGTACCCGGACGGGTTCTGGGACCCGAGCAAGGGCAACGTCGAGCAGCCGGAGTACTACCTGGACGCGATGTACGACAACATCCCCAAGCAGCACCCGGGGATCCTCGGCCAGACCGACAACGAGGGCGCGGACGCGGTCAAGCTGGCCGCGAGCGCGGCGCTCGGCCTGGACATCGACTACTACATGCAGGTCAACCTGGCCGGCTTCAAGCAGATGATCGACGCGCTCGGCGGGATCACGGTGAACGTCAACTACCGGGTCCCGATCGGCGGCGACTACGGCGAAGGCCCAGGCACGAACGGGCACAAACTGCCGAGCGGCTACATCGAGCCGGGGCCGAACCAGAAGCTCGACGGGTACCACGCGCTGTGGTTCGCGCGCGGCCGGTACGGGCTGAGCGACCCGTCGCGGCAGGAGCGGCAGCGCTGCACGATCCACGCGCTGGTGAACAGCGCGAACCCGCAGGCCCTCGTGACGAAGTACCAGCAGATCGCGCAGGCCGGCAAGGAGCTGCTGCGGACCGATATCCCGGGGGAGCTGCTGGGGGCGTTCGTCCAGCTCGGCCTGAAGGTGAAGAACGCCAAGGTCACCAACATCGACCTGGACAAGGACAAGAACTTCCCGAGCGGCAAGAACCCGGACTACAAGGCGATGCAGGCGATCATCCAGAAGTCGCTGAACCCGTCGACCACGACCACCGGTCCGACGGTGAAGCCGACCAAGAAGCCGACCTCCAGCACCTCGAAGAAGCCGACGCCGACCAAGACCGCCGCGACCCCCGGTACGGCGGAGAACCTGGCCGACGCCTGCGCGTACAACCCCAGCGAGACCGGCACCGGAAACTGAGACGAACTGGGACGAAGCCCCCGCGTGAACCCCAGCTGGGGAAGGATTGCCGAACTGAACATTGGTCACATCTGGGGGTGACTGTGAGGCGTTCGTTGGCGGTCGTCGCCGGGATTGCGGTCCTGGCGAGTGCGGGTTGCAGCAGCAAGCCGGACGGTGGTGAGGCTGCTGCCGGCAGTACGACGAGTGCGCCGCCACCCAGCTCGGCCGCGCCGCCGCCCAAGCCGGCGCCGAAGCCGAGTCCCACTCCCGTGGCACTGTCGGTTCCGATGTACCAACGCGCGCTGACGAATGTCGAGAAGGTCCTGCAGCCGAGCGTCGCCCGGGTGATGAACGCGAAGACGGTCGCCGCCTTCGACGCGAGTCGCCAGCAGCTGGCGGCCGCAGTCGTCATCGAGCGCAGCGCTCTCGCGAAGATCACTCCGCCGCGCGGCCTGGTGACCGCGCACCCCGCCGTACTGGATGCGTTCGATGCGTACGCCGGGGACGTCAGCACGAATCTGGCCGAGGCCGGCGCGACGAAGACCGGTTGCGGGTTTCCGAAGGCGCCTGAGGTGCGGCTGTACGAGGCCAAGACCGGCGTGCGGACGGCGTACGCGGGACTGGCGGGAAGCGTGCAGAAGTCGATCGGCAAGGGTGTGAAGTTCGGCGCCCTGTCGGTGCCGGCGAAGCCGGTCGCGCCGGCCGTGATCGGCGGCCGCGGCGAGAACGGTGACGTGTTTCAGCGCTCCGGTGCGCGCGGGGCCAGCTCGCTGCGGATCATCAACTCCGGCTCGGACGCGGTGATCGTGGTGACGCCGAGCAATCCGCGCAAGCCGCAGGCGTCGATGTACGTCCGGGCGAACAAGTCCGCGACGCTGCGCGGGATCCGCGGCGACTACTGGGTCTACTACAAGACCGGGACGAACTGGGACGCGAAGAACCACCGGTTCACCGAGGACTGCGCGTACTCGAAGTTCGACCGGTTGCTGGACGGGTCGTACGCCTGGACGCTGACGCTGGAGTCGGTGGCCGGCAACACCACGAGGTCCGAGACGGACGCCTTCTGAGCCGGTCGCCCCGGCCGGATGAGATCCTGTGGCGATGCGTACGACGTACCGGATGCGGGCGGGACGATTCCTCGGGATCCTGGCCGCCGGGCTGATCATTCTCGGGGTGGCCGCCGTGCTCTGGGCGTTCGGGCTGCCGGCCGTCGCGGTGTCGGTGTTCGTCACCCTCGGCGGACTGATCACGCTCGCCGGGGTGTGGATCCTGGCCCGCCCGCCGAAGGTCGCGCAGCTGCGTGACCGCGAGCTCGACGTCCGCGGCGTACGCACGGCCTGGACCGACATCACCGAGGTCGGCCGCGTCGAGACCACCCACGGCGAGGCGATCGTGCTGCGGACCAAGCAGCCCGACCAGCCGATCCTGCTGCCGGTGTCGTGGCTGGCGCCGAAGCAGGTCCCGATGCTGGAAACTGTGCTGCGCGAGAAGCTGAACGCGGCCCACGGGTACACCATCTGGGACGGCACTGCCCCGGAGGAGACCGGCAGCGCAGAATGATCGGGTGCTTTCCTTCGAGCTGTCGTACGACGAACTTCTCGCCTACCAGGGCACGAACCCGCGGCCAGCGGACTTCGACGCGTTCTGGGACAAGGCCCTGCTGGCACTCGACGAGGTCCCGGACGACGCCGAGTTCGTCGACGCCGACGACTTCCCGCTGACGACGGCTGTCGCCCAGCACCTGTACTTCACCGGCACCGGCGGCTACCGGGTGCACGCGAAGGTGGTGCGTCCGGCCGAGCCGACCGGGCCGGCCGTGCTGCTGTTCCACGGGTACGGCGGCGAGCAGCCGAAGTGGGTCGACCTACTGCCGTACGCCGCCCGCGGGTTCACGGTCGCGGCGCTCGACGTCCGCGAGCAGGTCGGGTTCCGTACGCCGTCGCAGGCGCCGAACAGCTTCTCGTTGCACAACCACCTGGTGCACGGCCTGGACGACGGGCCGGACGGACTCCTCTACAAGCACGTCTTCCTGGACACCCGCCGGCTGGCCGACATCATCGGCGCGCTGCCGGAGGTCGACGCCGCCCGGATCGCGACGACCGGGTGGAGCCAGGGCGGCGGGCTGTCGCTGGTCGCGGCCGCGCTGACGCCGACGATCAAGTACACCGCGAGCGTGTACCCGTTCCTCTGCGACTACCAGCGGACGTGGGACCTGAACCTCGAGACGGCGCCGTACGACGAGATCGTCACCTGGTTCCGCAAGCGCGATCCGCGGCACCTGCGTCAGGACGAGGTGTTCACGACGCTCGGGTACGTCGACGTACAGCACCTGGCCTCCCGGATCCAGGCCGAAGTGACGCTCTTCGTCGGCCTCGAGGACCAGATCTGCCCGCCCTCCACCCAGTTCGCCGCCTACAACAAGATCCGGTCGCCGAAAGAACTCCGCCTCTACCCCGACTTCGGCCACGAAGACCTCCCCGGCGCCCACGACGACATCTACCAACTGATCGGCACCAAACTCTGACCTACAGCAGGAACCAGTAGTTCTCTGTAGATCCTTGGGTTGCGAGGCCGCCCCCCAAGGAGGTGTACAGGTTGCGGGCCGGGGTGTTGTCGGCGCCGGCGCTGAGGAACATCTTGCCGGCGCCCGCGTCGCGGCCTGCGCTCATGAACGCGGTGACAAGAGCTCGACCAATGCCCGTACGGCGGTGCGATTCGGCTACTTCCAGCTGATGGAGATACAGCATCGACGTACCGTCGGGACGGGCTATTTGGGCACCCCAGCACCAGCCGGTGACCTCATCACCCTCGGTAGCCACGAAGACCAACGCCCCCGGGCTATCGAGATAGTCGGCGCCGGCCT